>DHYQ01000071.1 GCA_002414205.1 Gallionellaceae bacterium UBA5126
TCGAGCCCCATCAGCCACCCCAAATAAAGCCGCCTTTTGGCGGTTTTTCATTTTTTGAGTTGCTTATCAGGACTTCACTTCCGGGCAGTCTTTTCCGCCATGTGTGATGCACTCCATAAACTCTCCGATGGGTAAGGGACGTCCGAACAGGTAGCCTTGGAACTTGTAACAACCGGCCTGTTGCAGGAAATGTTGCTGTTCCAAAGTTTCCACCCCTTCCGCCAGCACATCCATATCCAGGCTCTTGGCCATGTTGATAATGGTTTGCACAATCACGGCATCGCTGTGCTTGATACCCAAGTTGCGTACAAAGGCTTGATCTACCTTGAGTTGTGCCAGTGGCAATTGTGTCAGGTAGGCTAGGGAAGAATAGCCCGTCCCAAAATCATCCATGGAAAAACGCACGCCGTGCAGGCGTAGGGCTTCCATTTTGTCGATGGTTTCGACAATATTGTCCAGAATGGTGCTTTCCGTTAGTTCGATTTTCAGTCGGCTAGGGTCAATCGCAAATTTCTTCAGTACGGTTTGTACCTGCTCAACGAAATCGGGCTGATGGAATTGTTGCGCGCTGACGTTGACAGCCAAATGCAGATCCGCCGTGCGGGCATCGTTTTCCCAAGCCTTGATTTGTTGGCAAGCAGTTTCCAGTACCCATTGCCCTATCGGCAGGATCAACTGTGTTTCTTCAGCCAGCGCAATAAACTGCAACGGCGAAACCAAGCCGCGCTCAGGGTGTATCCAGCGCAACAGGCATTCCGCGCCGATGATCTGACCGTCTACATTCACCTGAGGTTGATAGAACAGATGAAATTGGTTGCGCGGCAGGGAGAGGCGCAGGTCGGCCTCCAGATTGCTGCGCCGTTCCAGCATGGTCTGCATGTCCGGGTCGAAGAAGCGCAAGGTGTTGCGCCCGTCACTCTTGGCATAGTGCAGTGCAATTTCGGCTTGCTTGATATGTTCTTCGGCGGCGGTGGTTCCACCCATGAAAACATCTATACCAAAGCTGCTGGTGCAGTGGATTTCTTGCCCTTGCCAGTAATACGGAGCACTCATTAAATCGCGCAACATTTCGGTCGTCAGCTTGGTTTGCACCGCCGCCTGGGTTGCATCGCGGCCTAATTCTTCCAGCAGGACAACGAATTCATCACTACCAACGCGGACGATAGTGTTGACGTCGTCCAAGGCATGTTGCAAACGCTTGGCAATTTCGGTCAGGATCCAGTTGCCAACATTGTGCCCCTTGGTGTCATTGATGAGCTTGAAGCCATCCAGATCGATCGCGATCAAGGCACAGTAATTCTGGTGGCTTTCTTCCAGTGCGATGAGATGATGTAGACGATCCATCAACAAGCGCCGGTTGGGCAGATGCGTCAAGGGGTCGTAATAAGCCAGGGTGTGAATTTCTGCGGCCTGCTGTTTCTGGGTGGAGATGTCCATGCCGATGGACAAGAGGGTGTAATTGTCCGCATCGTTTCCTTGCGTCAGGCGGGAATGGAACCAGACGATGCTGCGGATTTCGCCATCGGCATTGCGCAAGGTCGATTCATTACGGCAGTTACGTTGTTTGTGGGTATTCAGCAGCAAGTTATCAAAGCAGTCGGGGGCTTCATTTTGCAGGAAAACCTGTTGAAACTTTTGTCCGGTCAACGTGCTGAAGGTAAAGCCGCAGGCTTCCAGAGCATATTGATTGGCGAGGTGTATGGCGCCGTTTTGGTCGTAGCTGACGATCAATACCGGTGCGGTGTCCAGCAAGCCCGCAATAAAGTCACGTTCTTGTGCCAATTGCATGGCTTGGGTAGACAGTGACGCGGCGTAGCGCACCGATTCATGTTTGAGATTTTCCAGTTGTGTTGCGAGAACCTTGGCCAGATTTTCCAGGGCATCTGTTTCGTCCGTCCAGCGATGACGTGGCTGGATTTCGGCGCGTACTTCGGCAAATTTTTCTTCGCCTAAAAGTGGTAACACGCGACCAACATGCTGAATACGCCGCATCGTGGGCTGAAGCAGTAGATACAGCAACAAAATGCCACTGATCAGCGCGGCGGCACCCCATAAAAGGCTGCGTTTTACCAGCATACGTATGGTTTGTACTTGGTCGGTCACGTCCGAAATCACGGCCAGCCAAGGTTGATTGTCCGCATCAATGGCGATGGGAATCCCGACCATGCGGTACACCTGTTCACCGACGGCGGCTTGAAAATGCCCCGTTTGCCATTTGCCGACACGCGCTGCTTCAATCATTCGTGCGGTGCTGCTGCCACCGTTCATGCTCAGCACATTGGTAAACGGAGTAAAAGGATTGCTGCTTTTGCTACTGTAACCATTCAAAACCGCAATTTGGGCATTCGATAAGTGATACAGATTCAGGACGACATCTTCCAGGCTGCTGATGAGTGAGATGGTGCCGATAGTGCGGCCCTGCCAAACGATGGGCAGGATCATTTGATATTCGCAGCTACGCTGGCAAGACACATGGTCTTGCGGCATTTCCCGCAGGATGGCGCGATGAGCGATGGCGACGATATCCTGACTAGGGCTGTTGCCCCAGGTGGCGAGGACGCGCTGATTTTCATCGTGAAACACCACGCCATTGATGGATTGTCCTGACGTCAATTCGCTAGAGAGCACTTCAACAGCTTCCAGCAAGTGTTTCGAGTCGCGTTGCAGGATGTATTGGCGCACGTTGTCGTGCTCAACCAGAATGCGTCCCAGGGCTTCAATGCGCTCGGCCTGAAAAATCAGCAACTGCTGTACCACTTGCTCCATGTTGTCATGGAAGCGAACTTGTTCTTCGTCAAAATCGGCCAATTGCAACTTGTATTGTTGCCAGATGAAAAAGCTCCCTGTCATGGCCAGCACCAAACTGGTCAACAGAATAACTTTCCAGCGAATGCTGATGAACTGACCGGGCTTGGACATGGGCTTAAAAATGATATGCCGCCTGTACGCTCATCATGTTCCAGCGCGGGCGCGTGGTGGCGGGCGGATTGCTCAGCTTGGACAGCCAAGCGGTGCCATTGACATGGTGAACTTCGGCAAAAATAGACCAAGATACCGTTGGATCGTAGCGTAAGCCCAGCATCCAGTCTTGTGCATAACGTTGCGAGGCGGGTTGACCGCTGACCTGATTGAACCACACGCCACTGCGATCGGCGGTGTCGACGTACACGACATCGTAGCGCAAAATCGACTGCCAGCCGGGACGGAAGCGCCACAGGGCTTGCAGATAGTATTCTTCCAGCGTGGAGTTTCGATCCATGAAATTTGCGCCGGGGACATTGAAGCTGTTACGCATTTGGCGCGTTAGCGAATATTCCCCGGTATAGCTCCAGCGCTCCAAATTGTATTCCAAGGACAATACGCCGGTATTCAGGGTCATGTTACCCGCACCGGTAAAGCGACCGGCACCAAAAAAATCGGTGGGGTTGGGCTGGTAATGCATGGAAAGGCTGCCCAGCGACACCCCGCCACGCCAGCGACCACCATCCCGATCCCACATCATTTGGCCTAGCCAGGAGGTTTTTCCCTGTAACTGGCCGTTTTGCGGGCCGACCATGAATGCCACCATATTGGGGCTGTTGACATCTGGCTTGAGTAGATTGAATTGCCAAGTAAAGGCATTCGCGCCGTCTTCTTCCCGGCCATGAAGTGCAATGCCAGGGGCGGACAGGAAAAAATTGCGCCCTTGGTCGTGATACAAAGATTGTGGCAGCAAAATGGTCGGGCGGGTGTGTGCCACGTCGCGAGTCATGTTGTAGAAGCCATACGGGTTTTTGATAATGCCGACTTGCAGGGCAAGTTGATGGCCATTTTCATTGAGCAGCGTGCCATCGACAAACGCGCAATCCACGCGCAGCTTTTTTGGTTCGACCCCATCGTTACGCCACAGTAGTTGGCCGGCAACCAACCAGTTCGGGCTGGCTTGTAACGTTGTGTTGACGCCTGCTTCGGTCAGCATATTGCCCCAGCGTCCTGTGTGCGCCATGCCGATTTGGTTGCGGTCCGTCACCGCCAAGGCATGACTGAAAAAACCATGTGTTTGCACATGGTCTGTCAAATTCTCTCCCCACGCTGGCAGCGCCAACGCCAAGAGGGCACTAGCGTATGGAAATAATGCGAACCGCATTGGTATTGGCCTTCCTGACATAACCGATGGCGCCGGGGGTACGCGCAACCAGCATCAACATTTCTTCTTCGCTATTCACTTCGATCGGGGCTTGGCCCATGCCGGAATAAATCAGGCGATCCCACGATTGCCGCAATTGATAGGGGTACATATTCAGCACCTCTTTGCAGAAGTCGGTATGTAACGGATGACGATCAGGAAAAACGAAAACACGCACCTGCTGTCCATCAGGCCACGAAAGTTGGCGCATACCAAACATGGAGCGGGCGGAGTTGATAGGCAGGCTTTGTACGGTGACACCCGTGTGGGCGACAACCTCGATTGCCAACGAAGGCAAGGCAAGCAGGGTTGCGACCATAAATAGCATCACCTGAGCCAATCGCTGCTGCAAAAAACACCTGATATACTGACTGACTTTCATTGGCACGGTGTTTTGGCGAAAACAATGGTTACTCTGACGAGGACTGAACTGTTGGGCATTATAAGTGCTTTGCCGCCAAAGTGTGCGTCCTTTTGTATGTTTACAGCATGGTCAATGCTGCGCTTTTAAGTGAGAAAACCATGTATCCAAAGTCAATTGTGATTCCAGTTGTACCTGCCGCCGAGCGTTTTTCCACCAGTGATTGCCAAAGCGCTGAGCCGTATGCCCTGATGGTGTTGGGCGATTCCATGCAGCCAGAGTTCAACGACGGTGAGATCATCGTGATTGAGCCGGATGGGTTGTGCAAGGATGGTTCCTTTGTGATTGCTGACGATGTGGCGGGCGAGCCGATTTTCCGTCAGTTGCGCCAAACAGCCGACGGTTGGCAATTGCAGGCGCTGAATCCGGCTTATCCGGTTGTGCCGCTGGCCAGCTTGTCCGCCGTCAAAGGCGTGGTGCTGATGAAGAAAAGCCCCGGCAAGCCCCGCGCCAAGAAGTATTACGCCTGACGCATGTCCGACGCCGTTGCCCAATTTTTCTCCGAATTAAGTCCGCTGGCCGAGGGCGTGGACGGTTTTCGTCCGCGTGCCGCGCAGCAGGCCATGGCGCTGGCCGTGGCGGCGGCCATTCAGGACAACGCCGTGCTGGTGGCTGAGGCGGGTACCGGCACTGGCAAAACTTTCGCTTACTTGGTGCCCGCGTTGTTGCACGGCGGCAAGGTGATTGTTTCCACCGGCACCAAAAACCTGCAAGACCAACTCTTCCAGAAAGACTTGCCACGGGTGCGCGAGGCGCTGCGTGCGCCGTTGACGCTGGCCTTGCTGAAGGGGCGCGCCAATTACGTTTGCCATTACCATCTGGAGCAGGCCTTGAGCGACGGGCGTTTTGCCAGCCGTGAGGACATTCGCCATCTGAACAAAATCAAGCACTACGCTAAGGTGTCGCTGTCCGGCGACCGCAGCGGGCTGGCCGATGTGCCGGAAAACGCGCCGGTGTGGTTGCAAGTGACTTCTACCCGCGACAACTGTCTGGGGCAGGAATGCCCGTCGCATGGCGATTGTTTTGTGCTCAAAGCGCGGGCCGAGGCCATGAAGGCCGACGTGGTGGTGGTCAATCACCATCTGTTTTTTGCCGATGTGATGCTGCGTGACGAAGGCGTGGCGGAGTTGCTGCCCGCCTGCAACACGGTGATTTTCGACGAGGCGCACCAGTTGCCGGAAACCGCCAGCCTGTTTTTTGGCGACAACCTGTCCACTTCGCAACTGCTGGATTTGGCCCGCGATGCGCGGCTGGAGGCGCTGACCGCCGCCAAGGATTTTGCTGCCTTGCCCAAGGCGGCAGATGCGCTGGACAAGGCGGCGCGCGACTTGCGGCTGGTGTTCAAAAAGGAAGAGCGTTTGCCGCTGTCCGCCGTGGCGCGCTGGCAAAATTGGCAACCGGCGCTGAACAAGCTGCTGGAAAAATTAAAGGAAATCAGCGAACTACTCAGCACGCAGGCGGCGCGCAGCGAGGGGTTGGAAAATTGCAGCGAGCGTGCTGCACTGTTTTTGCAGCAACTGGCCAGTTGGCAACAGGACGCGCCGGACGGGCGGGTGCGCTGGTTGGAGGTGTTTCACCACTCGTTGCAGTTCAACAGCACGCCGTTGTCAATTGCCGACATTTTCGCCAAACAACTGGCCAGCCATCCCCGCGCCTGGATTTTCACCTCCGCCACGCTGGCGGTGAAGCAGGATTTTTCCCATTACCAGCAGGAAATGGGCTTGTTGGAAGCGCGCACCGCCTGTTGGGACAGCCCGTTCAACTATGGCCAGCAGGCGCTGCTGTATGTGCCGACTGGCCTGCCGGAGCCGAACAGCGAGGGTTATACCGAAGCGGTGGTGCGAGCGGCGCTGCCGCTGTTGGGGGCCAGCAAGGGGCGGGCGTTTTTGCTGTTCACCAGCTTGCGCGCCATGCAGCGTGCTTACGATTTGCTGGCGGTGGAGTTCGAGCGCTTGGGCTGGGATTTTCCGCTGCTGTTGCAGGGCGACGGCTCGCGCAACGAGTTGCTGTCACGCTTCCGCACCTTGGGCAACGCCGTGTTGCTGGGCAGCCAGTCCTTTTGGGAAGGGGTGGACGTGCGCGGCGAGGCGCTGTCGCTGGTGATTATCGACAAACTGCCCTTCGCCCCGCCGGATGATCCGGTGCTGGCGGCGCGTATCGAGCAACTCCGCCAACAGGGGCGCAACGCCTTTATGGAATACCAGTTGCCGCGCACCATCATTACCCTGAAACAAGGCGCGGGGCGGTTGATTCGGGACGAAGCCGATCGCGGCGTGTTGATGATTTGCGACCCGCGCCTGATAGCCAAGCACTATGGTCGCCGCATCTGGCAAAGCCTGCCGCCGATGAAACGCACCCGCGACGAGGCGGTGGCGGTGGAATTCTTTACGGCGGCAGCGGCGGCTCACACAGCGACTGAAGACGCTTGCTGCGACAAAACGCCTGATTGAGTTTTTCCACATAGTCGGGATGCTGGTTTTGCTCTGGGCGCTTTTCATTGGCAAAAAAACCGCTGTAGCGTTTCTTGATCCCCCCGGCGGCGACCAGCAGCGTGTCGAGCTTCCAGTGTGGGTCACGATCCCATTGTGGAATGACCTTGCGCCACAATACCTCAGGCCGATCCAGCAGACTGGCCGCGAGTTGCGCCGGGTGGTTGGGGGCTTGTTGCTGCGCCTGTTGCAGGCGTTGCAGGTATTCGCCCTGTACCTCGTCGCTGATGAGATGTACCGCCAGCGGGGAGAGCGTGGCCCATGCGCTGTCCTGTAGCAGCAGTGCCGGATATTGTGGCGTTTGGTTGTACGCGACCTCGGTTTTCGCCGGTAAGCGGGTGCGCTGAAAGGCCGTGCGGTACAGAATGGCCCCTTGAAGTTGCGCGTCGCTGAAATCGGCCCCCTGCAAACCTGCGTTGTACAGGCTGCTGCCTTGTAATTGGGCACCATTGAAATCAGCGGCCTGCAATTGCGAACTGGCCAAGGTGGCACCTTGAAGCTGGGCATCATTGAAGCGGGCGGCTTGCAATTGGGTGCTGCCAAAAATCGCCCCCTGCAACTCGGCTGCGCTGAAATTGCTGCCCTGGGCATAGGCACCGTTGAACACCGCTTCTTGCAACATGGCCGCGTTGAAATTTACCCCCTGTAAGTGTGCCTCCGTGAAGTCCGCCCATTGCAGTTGCGCCTCCGACAAGTCGGCATCCTGCAAGCGGGCGCGCGCCAGATGCGCCCCTTGCAGATGGGCGCCGGCTAGGTCGGCACCCTGCAAATCACTGTGCTCATCCAGAATCAGGCGGGGCAATACCACTCGTGGTGCGGAGATGCCACGCAAATGCCGCCCGCGCAAATCCAGTCCCTTGCCCTGTTTCTGCCACCAAAGCCCGGTTTTTTCCTCATGGTTGCTCAAAAACGCTTGCAGTTCGATTTCCTGTTTGTCCGGTAGCCAGGCCGGTTCGTTGGGGTCGATGCGGATGCTGGGAATGAACCAGGAAGGCAGCGGTGAATTCAGGCTGGGATAGAGGTGGTCGGACAGGGTGACGGCCAGCACGAAGGCGTATTGCAGCAGCACTAGGACACCGAATAGCCGTTGCCAGGCGGTACGCAGCAAGTGCCGCAGGAAGCTGGCCAGTTGCACTTTCAGCAGGCGATAGCGCATGCGCCAGCGTTGTTGCCAGGCTGCCAGCGGGGCCGCCTCACGGGATTTAGTGCGGTCGGCCAGCAGATTGGCCTGAAAGGCGCGTTCCACCATCCACACCAGATAGCTGTCCAGTATGAAAACCAGCAGATGCCAACTGGTGATGGCCAGACTTTGGTAGTCGCTGAAACGCCACAGCACGACGCCCAGGGCGAACGGGCCGGAATTCAGGAGCAGAAAGCGATTGCCGAAGCGTACCCAACCGCGCATGGTGCTAGACTCATCCAGCCAGGCATAGTCAAACAAAAAGGCCGGAATTTGCCGCCGGGGCACGCGCCCGTTGCAGGCATCGCGCCAGCGCATCAGCTTGTAATGGTGGTTCTCCAGGTTTTGCAGCAGGTTGAAATGGATCGCCAGCAGCAGCAGCGGGGCGATCCAGTAGAAACTGAGCAGGGGGATGGTGACATCCATCAGCGGCAGACGGATGCCACGGGTGGGCACCAGCAACATGCGGTCGCTGGTGGCAAATACCATCAGCAACAGATAACTCAGCATCCCCAGATACAGCACGAAGAACTGACGATTTTTGTCGGTCGATTCGCGCGCCAGGCGGGCTAGTTCGTCGCGCTGCCTGCCGGGGTCTGGGGTTTTGTAGGCCGGGCGCATGCTGAGAATCTCAGGCCTTGCGGCGTTGCTTCAGTATTTCGATCAGCGCAGGCAGCAGGGTGATGAAAATGATGCCCAGGATAATCAGCGTCAGGTTGTTCTTGACCATGGGGATGTTGCCGAAAAAGTAGCCCGCCAAGGTCAACGAGCCGATCCAGCACAGACTGCCTAGGGCGCTGAACGTGACGAAAAAGCGGTAGCTCATCTCGCCCACCCCAGCCACAAACGGCGCGAAGGTGCGAATGATGGGCAGGAAGCGGGCAAACAAAATCGTCTTGCCGCCATGCTTTTCGTAAAAAGCGTGGGTGCGTTCCAGATGCTCGTGCTTGATGAAACGCCCGCCGAATTTTTCCAGCAGGCGCACGCCCAAGGTGCGGCCAATCCAGTAGTTGGTGTTGTCGCCGCTAAAGGCCGCCAGCATCAGCAATGGCATCAGCCAATGTAGTTGCAGCGCATCGAGTCCACAGAGCGCACCGGCCACAAACAGCAGTGAATCGCCCGGTAAAAAAGGCGCAATGATGAGGCCGGTTTCGGCGAAGATGATGAAAAACAGCAGCGCATAAACCCAGACGCCGTATTGCTGTGCGGCGGCCAGCAAATGGGCATCAAGGTGCAGAATGATGTCGAGCAAGGCAGACTCCTGACAAGAATTTGCCGCTTCCCGGAGGGGTAAGCGGCAGGTGAGATGAGCGTGGTAGGCGGTTAAGGCAGCACTTCTTCGGCTTCGACTTTTTCCGGTTTGATGAAGTCTTCGCGCGATACGCCAAACATGATCAGCAGTGGGCTGGCCACCAGCACCGAAGAATAGATACTGAACAGAATGCCGATGGTCAGCGCCATGGCAAAGTAGTGCAGGGTTTCGCCGCCCATGAACAGCATCGCGCCGACCATCATTTGTGTACAGCCGTGGGTGATGATGGTGCGGGACATGGTGCGGGTGATGGCGTTGTCGATGATTTGTTCGGTCGTGGCCTGACGCATCTTGCGGAAGTTTTCCCGAATCCGGTCAAACACCACCACCGATTCGTTCACCGAATAGCCCAGTACGGCCAGCACGGCGGCCAGCACGGTCAGGGAAAATTCCCATTGGAAAAAGGCGAAGAAGCCCAGGATGATCACCACGTCGTGCAGGTTGGCGATGATGGCGGATAGGCCGAATTTCCATTCAAAGCGCAGCCACAAATAGCCGACGATGCCCAGGCTGACCAGCAACAGCGCCATGGCCCCGTTTTCCACCAAGTCCTTGCCGACTTGCGGGCCGACAAATTCCACCCGGCGCAGTGTTACGTCACTGCTGGCGGTGTGCAGGGTTTGCATGACTTGATCACTTAGTTTTGCCCCAGCCTTGTTTTGCTTGAGCGGGATCTCGATTTTCACGTCATGGCTGGAGCCGAAATTTTGCACCAGCGCGTCATGCAGGCCGATGCTGGTCAGGCGTTCGCGCACCTGGTTCAAATCGGCGGCCTTGCTGTAATGCACTTCCAGCACCGTGCCACCGGTGAAGTCCACGCCAAAATTCAGCCCTTTGGTGAACAGGAAAAACACCGCCAGCAAGAAAGTCACCAACGAAATGGACGTGGTGAGCTTGCCATAGCTCATGAACGGAATGTCTTGTTTAATCTTGAATAATTCCATGTTGTGCTCCTTAACCGATGGACACTTTGCTCAGGCGAGCCCGGCGTCCGTATGTCAGATTGACCATGGCACGCGATACCAGCACCGCGCTGAACATGGAGGTCAGAATGCCCAGACACAGCACCACGGCAAAGCCCTTTACCGGCCCGGAGCCGAAGGCAAACAGGGCAATCCCGGCGATCAAATTGGTGATGTTGGAGTCCAGAATGGTGGCAAAGGCATTGTCATACCCGGCGTGAATCGCTGCCTGCGGGGTGATGCCATTGCGTAGCTCTTCCCGAATACGCTCGTTAATCAGTACGTTGGCGTCAATCGCCATCCCCAGCGTCAGGGCAATACCGGCCATGCCAGGCAGGGTCAGCGTGGCTTGCATCATGGACAGCAGCGCGACCAGCAGCAACAGATTGGCCCCCAGCGCCACCACGGAAATGGCCCCGAACATCAAGTAGTAGGCCACCATGAAAATACCGATCAGGATGAAGCCAATCTTGGTGGAATTGAAGCCGCGCTGAATGTTATCCGCGCCCAAGCTGGGGCCGACGGTACGTTCTTCCACGATTTCCATGGGCGCAGCCAAGGCACCGGCACGCAGCAGCAGCGAGGTGTTTTGCGCTTCTTCGCTGGTCATGCGGCCACTGATTTGCACCCGGCCACCGCCGATTTCTTCCCGAATCACCGGCGCGGTGACGACTTCGCCGCGTCCCTTTTCAAACAGGATAATCGCCATGCGCTTGCCGACGTTTTCGCGGGTGGCATCCTTGAACTTGCGGGCGCCAATGCCGTCCAGGGCGATGTTCACGGTAGGCTCGTTGTTGCGATTGTCAAAACCGGGCTGGGCATCATTGATGCGCTCGCCGGTCAGTATGACCTGTTTTTTCACCAGTAAGGTATTGCCTTCGCGGTCGCGGAACATGTCGGTGCCAAACGGTGCGGCGGCACCCGGTGTCACGCTGTGCTCCTCATCCACCATGCGCACTTCCAGGGTGGCGGTGCGCCCCAGAATGTCCTTGGCGCGGGCGGTGTCCTGCACGCCGGGCAGTTGCACCACCACGCGATCGGCACCTTGCTGTTGAATCACCGGTTCGGCCACGCCCAGTTCATTCACGCGGTTGCGCAGGGTCAGCAGATTTTGCTGCACAGCAGAATCCTGAATCTTGCGTTCGGCCACCGGCAATAGGCTGGCTTGCAGCAGAAAGTCGCTGCCTTCCTGTTTGTTGCGGAACTCATAGTCGGCATAACGGATATGCAATTCGTTTTGTGCCTTGCTGCGGGTCGCTTCATCGCGGAAGCGAATAACAATCTGCTTGCCATCCTGGGTGACGCCGGAATAGGCAATGTTCTGCTCGCGCAAGGTATTGCGGAATTCGCCGCTACTGGATTCCAGTGCCTTGTCCAAGGCGGCTTTCATGTCCACTTGCAACAGGAAGTGCACCCCGCCACGCAAGTCCAGCCCCAGATACATGGGCAGGGCATGCAGGTCGGTCAGCCAGCGTGGCGAACGTGGCAGCAGATTCAGTGCCACAACATAATCTTCCCCGAGTTGCGCGTGCAGCACATCTTTGGCCTTCAGTTGTTGATCCGTATCGGCAAAGCGGGCCTTAATGCTGTTGCCATCGAGGGTCAGGATTTCCGGGGCAAGATTGGCGGCTTTCAGTGCGGCAGCGGTGCGATCCAGCAGCGCTGTGTCGGCTTTCATGCTGCTGCGTAGCGGTGACACCTGTACCGCAGGTGACTCACCAAAGAAATTCGGCAAGGTATAAATAAGACCGGCGACCAGCACCAGCAGGATAAACAGGTATTTCCACAGGGGATAGCGATTCATGGCAGAACTTTTCCGTGAGGATAGGGGATGCAAAACAGGGGGATGATCCCCCTGTTCCGGCTTATTTGATGCTCTTCATCGTGCCCTTGGGCAGCACGCCCTGCACGGCAACTTTCTGGATCAGCACTTCGAGATTGTCGGCAATTTCGATGGCGATGTACTGTTCATGCACCTTGGTGACGCGACCCAGTTGGCCGCCTAGGGTGACGATTTCGTCGCCGCGTTGCAGACCCTCGGTCATGGATTTATGTTCCTTGGCACGCTTGAACTGCGTGTAAAACAGGTAAATGGCAACCAGCAGAATGGGTGCAAAGAAAATCAATTGTTCAACCAGTCCCGGTTGAGCGGCAGCACCAGAATCCGCAAAAGCGTTGCTAATAAACATTGTTTCAAATCTCCGCGTTAATCTAAGGGGCGCGATTTTAGCATGATTGTCGTTTTGCTCCATGTTTCCATGTGCATGGCAAAAGATGCGGGAGATTTTGCCGCTCGTGCGTAAATTTTATCGGGCTGTAGTCGGTATCTCTATTGACAGGCGGGGCGTCTAGCTAATACATTAATTTCTGTTTTAAAAGGGGATTTTTGGATAAATCCATTAATACTTAGCATTAAAACCTACAATAATGACCACCCTAGGAGAAGACATGTCCAACACCGAAACAACCGCCCACGCCCCTCACCTCTATCTCCCTTCCGCTGAATTTGTACAACAGGCCAACGTGTCCGGTATGGATGCTTACCGCGCGCTGTGTGCTGAAGCCGAGCAAGATTACGACGGCTATTGGGGCAAATTGGCCCGTGAGCTGATTAGCTGGAAAACGCCTTTCACCCAAGTGCTGGATGAAAGCAATGCACCCTTCTTCAAATGGTTTGCCGACGGCACCCTGAATGCTTCCTATAACTGTCTGGATCGCAACGTGGAACGCGGCCTGGGCGACAAGACCGCGCTGATTTTTGAAGCCGACGGCGGCGAAGTGACCAAAGTCACTTATAGCGAATTGCTGGCCAAAACCTGCCAAATCGCCAACGGCCTGCGCAGCGTCGGTGTGCAAAAGGGCGACCGTGTGGTGATTTACATCGCCATGTCGGTGGACGGCGTGGCGGCGATGCAAGCCTGTGCCCGCATTGGCGCAACGCACTCTGTGGTGTTTGGCGGCTTCTCCGCCCAATCGCTGCGTGACCGTATTGAAGACACCGGTGCCAAGGCTGTGATTACCGCTGACTGCCAAGTGCGCGGCGGCAAGAAGCTGCCCCTGAAGGGTATCGTCGATGAAGCCTTGGCCATGGACGGCTGCGGCAGCGTGGAAAAAGTGCTGGTGGTGAACCGTGGTGACATGGCTATCAACATGCAAGCAGGCCGCGACGTGTGGATGAGCGAGCTGGTTGCCGGTCAGCCCACCACTTGCGAACCGGAATGGGTGGATGCCGAACATCCGCTGTTCCTGCT
>DHYQ01000086.1:0-5346 GCA_002414205.1 Gallionellaceae bacterium UBA5126
TGCAACATGCTCCTGCCAAAAAACAGCTTTTCCGCTACCATGCGCCCTCGTTCTCCAGAGGAAAACCATGCCACCCCGCCGTCCTGCCATTCCTGCCGAACTCAAAAGTGCCGTGCTAGTTGAAGCTGGGCATCGCTGTGGCATTCCCACCTGCCGCGCCACTACCACGGAAATCGCCCATATCGTGCCGTGGGCCGAAGTCAAATGCCACGAATTCGCCAACCTGATTGCCCTTTGCCCCAACTGCCACACCCGCTACGACCAGAAAAAGGAAATCTCCCGCAAGGAGATGCGGATGTACAAAGCCAAGTTGGGAGAGCAAAGCAAACTGGAACAGGCGCTAAAACAAGCCGTTGCCAAACACGAACTGTTGGCCGGGACAGTCGAGCAACTGCAAGCACAAATGGCAGCCTTGGCGGCACGCTTGAATAGCGACAGTCAGGCGCACAACCCCGCCGCCGAGCAGGCTCGCAGCGCATTGGCAGACGGCAATCTCGCCCCCACCGTGGATTACCTGCGCAAAATTGAACAAACCGAAGCCGCCCAAGGTGCCACCTCCCTTGCACGTGCAGCCGAAGCTGCACGTGAGCGTGCCGCCATCAGCACCACGGCGGATGCTTTGCTGGCATTGCAAAAGGCTTGCGAGTACGAGCCGGAAAATGTGGTCAATTGGGATTTGCTGGGCGATATGCAGATGCAGGCAGGCAATCTGACTCAGGCCGAAATCGCCTACCGCCGCATGTTGCAATTGACCGAAGCACTGTCCCCAAAAGGCCCGGACGAGCAGCATGACCTGTCAGTGTCCTACGGAAAAATCGGCATCATCCAGCAAGACCAGGGCGATTTGCCAGGAGCGCTGACAACCTTCCAACGCGCACAAGCCATTGATCTGAAGTTAACACAGCTAGATGCTGCCAATAGCGAGTGGCAGCGCACCCTGTCTATATCCCACGAGAGAATCGGCGATGTACTGCAAGCCCAAGGTGATTTTTCAAGGGCACGGACATCCTTCCGCAAATGCTTGAGCATCCGAAAAAAACTCACCCGTCTCGACCCAGACAATAGCCAGTGGCAGAGTGACCTGTCCGTGTCCTACGAGAGAATCGGCGATATTCAGAAAGCCCAGGGCGATTTGCCGGGGGCGCTGGTGTCCTTCCGCAATAGCCTGACCATCGCGGAAAAACTCGCCCGCCTCGACCCGGCCAATAGCGAGTGGCAGCACAGCTTGTGGGTGTCCTATAACAAAATAGGTGAAACACAACAACATCAAGGTGAATTGCAAGACGCAACGGAGCACTATCGCAACGGTCTGACCATTGCAGAAAAATTCGCCCACTTCGACCCGGAAAATAGCATGTGGCAGAGTGACTTATCCACGTCCCACAGCAACATCGGCGACATCCAGCAAGCCCAGGGCGATTTGACAGGGGCGCTGGTGTCCTTCAGCAACAGCCTGACCATCGCGGAAAAACTCGCCCGCCTCGACTCAACTAATGGGGCGTGGCAGCGTGGCCTATCCATTTCCTACAGCAAAATTGGCACCGTCCAGCAAACACTAGGGGATTTTCCGGGGGCACTGACATCCCTTCGCAACAGCCTGACTATCCGAGAAAAACTTGCCTGCCTCGACCCGGCCAATGTGCAATGGCAAACGGATGTGGTGATTTCATGTGTAAAAATGTCCACGGTTAGTACTGGCGTAGAGCAGCGCGGCTATTTGCAACGCGGGCTGGATGTGCTGCTGCGGCTGGACAAGGAAAAGCGCCTCACCCCCGAGCTAAAAAATGATTGGATTCCAATGTTTCAGGTGTTATTGAAACAACCGTAGGCGCGGATTTATCCGCACGTTTTTCGGTTATTTTTCAATCATGTGCGAATTTGTCGCACCTACGGGCGGACGGCGAACGTAGGGTGGATTCGCCGCAGGCAATCCACCGTTTTTTTGTCCCAACAATGCTGGTACGCGACGCGGGAAATGGTGGGTTGCTGCGCGAACCCACCCTACGGCAAACTACGCGCCAGTCTAAACCCGGCGACCATGCTGCGGCTGGCGGCGGTGTAGCGCATGCGTACCGAAGCGCGCAAGTCACGCGGGCCGCTGGCCCAGGAGCCGCCGCGTAGCACGCGTTCGATGTGGTGTTCGCCGCCTTCCCAAGCGCTACCATCCGTCGGCGCACCTTGGTAATCGTTGTTCCAGTTGTCCTGCGTCCATTCCCACAGGCTGCCCGCCATGTCGTACAAGCCCCACGGGTTGGCCGGATGGGTGGCGACAGGAACGGTGGTTTCTTCGTAAATGCCGTTCACGCTGTGGCAACCGTTGAAATCATCGTCGCGGGTGTCGTAATCGGCCTGATCCGGCAGGATGCAGTTGCCGGTGTAAAAGGTGGTTTTGGTATTGGCGCGGTAGGCGTATTCCCATTCGGCCTCGGTCGGCAGGCGATATTTCAGGCCGGTTTTCTGGTTGAGCTTTTGGAGGAACACCTGTATCTCGTCCCAACTCACGCTTTCCATGGGGCAATCCGGCCCGCAAGCGCGAATTTTGACCCGTTTCTTGTCGTCGTGCACGGCCTGACTTTCCACCCCCATCAGCGCCTGCCACTGCGCCCGTGTCACTTCGGTACGGCCGATTTCAAACGGTTTGAGGGTGACGGTATGCGGCGGCAATTCGTCATCAAAGCAGCCCAGATCGCGCCCCTTTAAACAGCCCATGGTAAAAGTACCGCCTTCGATGCGCACCATGTCGAATTTATTGGCCTGCGGCTTGAACAGGGCGGCACGCACCACTTTTTTGTTCAAGTCCACCTTAACTTTCTTGGCCGGTTCTGCCCACAGCGGGGTCAGCAGGACGCATCCAAGCACCAGCCCTGTCCATCGCTTCATGTGTTGTTCTCCTTAGGTAGATTTTCATCATGCAAGACAGCGGTCACGCGTGCTGCGGCCCGCCCCTGCGCCAATTGCAATTGCAAACCCATGCCCGGGGCCAACTGCGTGCTGCGCTGCACCAGCCGCCCGTGTTCGTCGCGCACCAATGCATAACCGCGTGTCAGCACTTGCTGCGGATCCAGCAAATGCAATTGCTGCGCGGCATGCGTCAACTGTAGGCTGGCATGCCGCTGGCGATGCTGCCAGGCGCGTTGCAAACGCCCGGCCCAGGCCTCGACCTGCGCCGCCCGTTCACGTTGGCGCGGCACCTGCCAGCGCTGCGTGAGCATGTGCAAGGTCTGCCGCCGGGCGCGCTGCTGCTCGGCCAGCGCGCGACGCAAACGGATTTGCAACTGCGTCAACTGCTGCCCCTGTCGTTGCAAGGCCTGCGCCGGGTGCACCAACCGCCGTTGCGCATAGTCCAGTGTCTGCCCCAGGCGCGCATGCTGCTGCCAGAACTGCCGCTGCATGCGTTGCGCCAGATGCGCCACCTGCTGCAACAAGGCTTGCCGATCCGGCACGACACGTTGCGCGGCAGCGGTGGGGGTGGGTGCACGCTCATCGGCGACAAAATCGGCGATGGTAAAGTCGGTCTCATGCCCCACCCCACTAATCACCGGCACACGGCACGCCGCAATCGCCCGCGCCACGACTTCTTCATTAAACGACCACAAATCTTCCAGACTGCCGCCGCCGCGACAAACGATGAGCACATCGCATTCGGCGCGTTCACTGGCCCGCTGGATAGCTTGGGCAATTTTCTCTGCACTGCCCGCGCCTTGCACCGGGGTGGGATACAACAGCACCGGCACGGCGGGCAAACGCCGTCGCAAGGTGGTCAGCACATCGCGCAACGCCGCCGCTTGCGGCGATGTCACCACCCCCACCCGACGCGGAAAGCGCGGCAAGGCACGCTTGCGCTCGGCAGCGAACAAGCCCTCTGCCGCCAAACGCGCCTTCAGGCGCTCAAACTGCTCAAACAACAATCCCAGCCCGGCAGGGCGCACCTCCTCCACCATCAACTGATAATCCCCGCGCGCCTCATATAAAGTTGCCAGCGCCCGTATCTCAAGCTGCATGCCATTGCTCAACGGCCTGTCCAGACCAACAGCCCGCTGGCGAAACATCACGCAGCGCACCTGCGCCTGCTCATCCTTGAGCGAAAAATAGCTGTGCCCGGACGCGGCGCGCACCAGATTAGACACCTCCCCACGTACCCACAACAACGGCAAACTACCCTCCAGCAGGTTTTTCACCACCGCATTCAATTCCGCAACGCGCAACACCCGCATCTGCGCCTCTTTTTCCGGCATCGCCATATACACAACCCATTGTTTTAAATAAAGATATTTTTCAGCTCAAATCATGACCATATTAGAAAAATACCATATTAATCAATCCACTAAAGCAACTATCCCCGCGTTCACTCACACAGTTATCCACAGCTTGTGTGCATAAACAAAAAACTCTTTTCCCACCCGTGAGTTAGCGACATGTCCGCAAATCGCTTGACTTTTATAAATAACCCACAATTTTACCTCCTCACACAACCGCCCCAATCCAGTGCAATAAACAACACCACATTTTTATAACATCATGTTTATTTTGAATATTTTTAAATTTCAAATTTTAGGCATGCTAATAAAAAACCTTTTCGGACATTGTGTTAAGGCATCCATACACGTCTTATCCACAGACTTATCCACAAGTTCTGTGTATAAGAAAAAAATAGCTTATTCAACACATAGTTACACACTGTCGTCACAATTCGCCGAAAAATTTCTTGACAAAGCCGGAATCTGGCCAATTTCATCCACAAAATTCACCCCCTGTCACCTTGCACGACACAACCGCAAGCGGCGCCCTAACAAAATAGCTAACCAACTGATTAATAATAAATTAATTTTAAACACAAAAACAAGGCAGCCTAGTAAAAAGCGATATGTAACGGTCAGTTAGCATGCTTATTCAGGGGTTTATGCACATAGTTATCCACAGCTTGTGTGCATAAGAAAAAATTCCCTTTCCGGCTAGATAGTTAGCGCTTCCCGTGGAAAAGTATGTCGCACACCTTGCTGATTACGGTGCGACACGCTAAAGTTGCGCCCTTTCGTCTGCACTGAATTTTGGGAGAGTATGCGTGTTAGCCATCGTTGAAGCGGCCGGTTGGCCGATCTGGTTTTTGATTCTGGCCTCCATTATCGCACTGGGCCTCATCATCGAACGGGCCATTTTCCTGCGCCAGAAACAAGTCGCCCCCGCCGGGCTGCTGGACGAAGTGGTGGCGCAACTGCGCCAAGGTGCCAGCACCGAAGCGCTGGTCAAAAGCCTGCAAGACGGGCCGCCGCTGGGACGTATCTTTGTCGCCGGGTTGAAAAACCGCAGCGCCTCCACCGAAGTCATGAAGGAATCCATCGAAGAAGC
>DHYQ01000086.1:5647-13036 GCA_002414205.1 Gallionellaceae bacterium UBA5126
CTGCAAGGTCAACGCCGGGGTTAACATGAATTTCCGCCGAGGCCAAAAACGGGAAGAGCCGGAAATCAATCTGATTCCCATGATCGACGTGCTGCTGGTCATCCTGATTTTTCTGATGGTCACCACCAGCTACGCCAAGTTCTCCGAGCTGCAAATCAACCTGCCGCAAGCGGGCGCGGACAGCAACGCCAACAGCTTCAAGCCGATCAATGTATCGGTGGATGCGGCGCAGCATTACGCGGTGAATGAGCACGGCCTGGCCGTCCCCAGCATCGCCGCCCTGTCTGCGGCGCTGAAGGAAGCCGCCGGCGGGCAAGCCGACCCGACCATTGTCATCAACGCCGACGCCCGCGCTACGCACCAGTCGGTGATCGACATCATGGAAGCGGCGCGTCTGGCGGGCTATAGCCGCATCACCTTCACGACCCAGAATCCCGCTGAATAGCCGGGCCACTGCCCGGCATGCTCCATGTCCCATTTCCCTGATTTCTGGCTACAGCGCCGCTGGCAAAGTGGACTGCTGTGGCCCGTCAGCCTGTTATTCGGCCTGCTGGCAGCGGCACGCCGGGCGGGTTATCGGCTGGGCTGGCTGACTTCGATACGCTTGCCCATTCCCGTCGTGGTAGTGGGCAATATCAGCGTGGGCGGCACCGGCAAAACGCCGTTAACGCTGGCGCTGGCGGCGGCGCTGCGTGAGGCTGGCTGGCGGCCACTGATCGTCAGCCGGGGCTATGGCGGATCGGCACAAACGCCACGAGTTGTCGGCCCGGACAGCGCGCCCGCCGAGGTGGGTGACGAGCCGCTGCTGATGGCGCGGCGCGGTCTGTGCCCGGTGTGGATAGGCCGCGATCGCGCCGAAGCGGCCCGACTGGGGCTGGCGGCGCAGCCGGAGTGCAATGTCGTGCTGTGCGACGATGGCTTGCAGCATTACCGTTTGCAGCGTGGGGCGGAAATCGCCGTGCTGGATGGCGCACGCGGCCTGGGCAATGGCTGGCTGCTGCCTGCCGGGATGTTGCGCGAACCGGCCAGCCGCTTGCGCAGTGTGACGGCAGTGGTGGTGAATGGCGCGCAGGGCGATGTGCGAATGAATTTGCACCTACGGACGTTTGGCATGCAGCTTGCCGGGGGTACCTTCGTTAACCTACGCCAGCCACAGCGCACGGCCCAAGCCGCCGACTTTGCCGCTAAAACCGTGCACGCCGTGGCAGGCATTGGCAACCCGGCGCGCTACTTTACCCATCTGCGCCAACTCGGCCTGAGCGTCGTCGAACATTCCTTTCCCGATCACCATCCCTACCGCGCCGCCGATTTTGCCTTTGCCGGGCCGGACGATGTGCTACTCCTGACCGAAAAAGATGCGGTAAAATGCGCCGCCTTTGCGGACGAGCGCTTCTGGCTGTTGCGTGTCGAGGCCCAACTCGACCCCGCCCTAATCCCACTTTTACTTCGGACACTGCATGGATCCCAAACTGCTTGAAATTCTGGTCTGCCCGCTGTGCAAAGCGCCGCTGCGCTACCAAAAATCCGCCCAGGAACTGGTCTGCAAGGCCGACCGGCTGGCCTTTCGCGTCGATGACGGCATTCCGGTGATGCTGGTGGAGGAAGCGCGCCAACTGACGCCCGAAGAAGCCGAGGCGCTGTGAACTACCACGCTGTCATCCCCGCCCGCCACGCTTCCACCCGCTTGCCGGGCAAGCCACTGCTGCTAATCGGCGACCAGCCGATGATCGTGCGCGTGGCCGAGCAGGCGGCGCAAAGCGGCGCGGCGGAAATCCTCATTGCCACCGATCATCCCGGCATCGCTGCGGCTGTGACCGCACGCGGCTTCACCGCCTGCATGACCCGCGCCGATCACAGCAGCGGCACCGAACGCTTGGCTGAGGTGGTAGAGCAGCGCGGCTGGGCCGACGACACCATCGTGGTCAACGTGCAAGGCGACGAGCCGCTGATTCCGCCCGCGCTGATTCACGCCGTGGCCGCACACCTGGCCGCGCATCCCGAATGCGCCATCGCCACCGCTTGCCACCCAATTCACGACGCCGCCGCGCTGCGTAATCCCAATATCGTCAAAGCCGTGCTGGACAAGGACGGCAACGCCCTGTACTTCAGCCGTGCGCCCATTCCTTACCCCCGCGACGCCTTTGCTGCGCGCCCCTCCGGGGCTGGGGAAGAGGGCGAATTGCCCCCAGACTTGCCCGTCCTGCGCCACATCGGCATCTATGCCTATCGCGCCGGATTCCTGCGCGCTTATGGTCAATTAGCCCCCTGTGCGCTGGAACAATTCGAGGCGCTGGAGCAACTGCGCGCGCTGTACCACGGCTACAAAATCGGCTGCCACATTTGTGCCGACGCCCCGCCCGCCGGGGTGGATACCGAGCAGGACTTGCAACAAGCCCGGGCGGCCTACGCTGCCAAGGTTAATACAGGGCATTAAAACCACGCCGGCGTTTCGGCCAGCCGCATTTTTATGCCACGATAACCCACCTTTTTTAATACGGAGACCCCCCATGAAACTGATCCTTCTCGGCGCACCCGGCGCAGGCAAAGGCACCCAGGCCAACTACATCAAAGAAAAATTCAGCATCCCGCAAATTTCCACCGGCGACATGCTGCGCGCCCACGTCAAGGCGGGCACCGAGTTGGGCCAAAAAGCCAAGGCCATCATGGACGCGGGCGGTCTGGTGTCGGACGACATCATCATCGGCATGGTCAAAACCCGCATTCTGGAAGCCGACTGCGCCAACGGCTTTTTGTTTGACGGCTTCCCCCGCACCATTCCCCAAGCCCAGGCCATGAAAGACGCCGGCATCGCCATCGACTACGTGGTGGAAATCGACGTGCCCGACAGCGAAATCATCCAGCGCATGAGCGGTCGCCGCATCCACCCCGCCTCCGGTCGCAGCTACCACGTGGTGTTCAATCCGCCCAAAGTGGCCGGTAAAGACGACGAAACCGGCGAAGACCTGATCCAGCGCCCCGACGACGCCGAAGAAACCGTCAAAAAGCGTCTGGACGTGTACCACGACCAAACCAAACCGCTGGTGGATTACTACGGCAACTGGCAAAAATCCGGCGAAGCAGGCGCACCGAAATGCGTCAAAATCGCCGGGGTCGGCAGCGTCGATAACATCCGCGATCAGGTTTTTGCCGCGTTGGTGTAAAGGCAAGCGCAAGCGACACGACAAAGGGCACGGCGACGTGCCCTTTTTATTACCTTGGCCAATTTTGACTAACTTGGATTCAGTTTCTCATTAGCAATCACAAAACGAGTGAGTTATCCGACGGTAAAAAATTCTGTGAATTCCGTTATCTTGCGTGGCACATAAAGTGATAGAGCCGCAGCCCAGATTAGCGCAGCGTAATCGGGCATTTCACCACGCCATCCAAGTCTGTCCGTGTGGTGACGCTACGCTAACCGCACCTACTCCCGGCAAAATCAACCTCATCCCCGGCACCCCGCCTTAATGCACCTGCCCCACGTTGATGCTGGCTTCGATGCGCTGCAAGGTGCGGGTCAAAATGTGCCATAACTTTTTGGTCGAGCGCACGACATGGAAGTAGGCGAATTCCACGGCGTAACCGGCTTTTTCTTTCCAGCCTGCCTGTTCTGGATAGGGGCGATTAAAACGTCCGGCAGGTTCGGTCTTGGTCTGCACGGCCATTTGTGTAGGCGCACTGCCCGCAGCGGGCACATCGCCCATTTGCCGCTCGATTTCAGCATCGGTGTCGTGCGCGTAATTGTTGTATTGCACCGTCGCATCCAGCGAGCTATCGAAGGCATCCGAGGCCATGACAATAAACAAGACCACGAAAATGATGGAGAACCAGTGACTGCTGGGTTTGGCGTTGTGGTGGATGGATTTCATTTTGTGCCCCTTGCTGTAATATTTTAATAAAAACAATAAAATCAATAACTTAAAACTTTAAATCGCCAAGTGTATTGCCTGTTATTTGTATTTAAAGCAATCTACATGCCAGCTTAAAAATGTGCCCAAATTGGGAAAAATTGTGTCAATATTTTTTCAGGCAGCGGAAATAACGGGACTGCAATCAACCTTTTTGGTCAGGCTACAAAAGCGGACAGAATGCAGCCCATGACGCAAACGCCACCAAAGCGACCAAAATGGGCATAACGTGCCTGTCACGACCGGCCATTTGCCATCCCATTGAAGTTCCATCCCCCAGGAGATCTTATGTTGCTCGGTTTACGCACTGCCATTTACCCCGTCGCCGACCTGGCAGCGGCCAAAAACTGGTATGCCGCCTTGCTCGGCATCCCGCCTTACTTCGACCAACCTTTTTTCGTGGGTTTTTCGGTGGGCGGGTTTGAGTTGGGCTTATTGCCCGGCGGCACCGCCAGCCCGCATGGCTCGCAAGCCTTATGGGGTGTGGAAAATGCCGAGGCCGCGTTTGCCCGGCTATTGGCGCACGGCGCAACGGCGCTGGAAGCGGTAACGGAGGTTGGCGAAGGCATCAAAGTCGCCGCCGTCCTTGATCCCTTTGGCAATCGGCTGGGCATTATCGAAAACCCGCATTTCAACCCCGCCGCCGTGCGTTAACACCCCACGTGTGGCACTGTCCCAAGCTGTCGCGGCAAGTCTGGCGCTCAATGCCGCATTTCAGAATTTGCATAAAGCGGTGTATCCTCGTGCGTAATCTGGTTATTGCAGCACCATCGGCGCAGTCGTATGTGTCAGGATTCACAGGAAAGCGAGGCTGAAAATGTGGTTTGTCGGTATGTTGTTCGGCATCTTGGTTGGTTCGATTTTTGGCGGGGATGGTGCCGTTCTGGGTGCCGTTCTCGGCATCATCGGCACCGTGATCTTCAAACAATGGAAGCAGTTGGATGACGCTGAAAAAATCGATCACGCGGATGAACTCGGCCCGTCGTCCCAAGACGCCAACGATACGCTGAACGATCCGGCACTGGCGCAACGCATTGCCGCGCTGGAAACGCAAGTGGTGCACCTGAATGCACGCATCAAGCAGTTGGAAAGTCATCTGCATCTCCAGCCCCCCGCCAGTGCGCCAGCGGAAACCCGCCCCGCAGCACCATCAACGGACTTTTCCAGCCGCGTTCCGCTCGACGATGCGCTGCAAACCTATCGCAATGCCCACACGGAGCCTGACGTCGCCGACCCGGAAGTGACCGCAACGGCCAGCGCGGTTGAACTGGCCGCGACGGCGCAGGCCATGGATGAGGTTCGTGTTCAACCACTCGATACCGCCGAGGATGGGTCGCTATCCGCCACCCCCATACCCACCGAACTGGCCGACGTCACACCCCATACGGCCACCCGCGCCCTGCGTGTCGCACAACCTGCGACACAATGGGCAAGCGACACTGAAGCGGATAGCCAGCCTGCGCCAGTCAATCAAGACGGCCCCGCCAGCCCGGACGGGGACATTGCCCCGGCTGCGCCCTCCTTCTGGGCCAAGCTGTTGGGCGGCAACATTCTCGCCAAGATCGGCGTGCTGATCTTGTTCTTCGCGGTCGGCTCTGCGCTGAAGCTGGCGGTGGCGCATGGCCTGTTTCCGATTGAAGTACGGCTGCTGCTGGGCGCGGTGGGGGCGGTGGGCATGACCTTGTTTGGCTGGTCACGCGCCCAGACCGAGCAACACCGCATGTTTGGCGTGGTGATGCAGGGCGGTGGTTTCGGCATTTTGTATTTATTGGTGTACTTCATGCTGACGCGCTACGGCATGCTCAGTCAGACTTGGGCGTTTATCGGCTTCACCCTGTTGGGCATTTCCTGCACGCTGCTGGCGGCCAAACAGGACAGCCTGTGGCTGGCGGCCTACGGCATTTCTGGCGCGTTCCTGTCGCCGGTGCTGGCAGCCAATGACGGCGGCAGTCACATCGTGCTGTTCAGCTATTTCGCCTTGTTGAACGTGTTTGTGTTTGCCCTGAACTGGTTCAAGGGCTGGCGGCAGATGAACATCATCGGCTTTTTGTTCACCTTGGGCATCGGCATGAGCTGGGCCTTGCAGAGCTATCAACCCGCCTACTTGGCCAGCACGGAATTTTTCCTGCTGCTGTTCTTCCTGTTGTATTCGCTGGAGCCAGTGTGCTTCGCGCTGTTCCGCCAGGCCACGGCCATGCAGTGGGGCGATGGCTTGCTGCTGTTTGGCACCCCCACCGTGGCGGTGGCTTCGCAAGCGGTGTTGATGCAGCCGTTTCAGTATGGTCAGGCCTGGAGCGTGTTTGTCATGGGCCTGTACTACCTCGCGCTGTGGGGCTTGCTGTACCGCAAGCAGGATGAGACGCTGAAGTTGTCCGAACGTTGTCATTTAGGCATCGGCCTGACCTTGCTGACCTACGCCGTGCCACTGGCCTTCGGCGCGCAAATCACCTCGGCCATCTGGACGGTCGAGGGTGCGGCGGTGCTGTGGCTGGGCTTGCGCCAGGATCGCTATCTGGCACGCTGGACGGGCATGGCCTTGCAAGTGCTGGCAGGCGGGTATTTCATCGAGCATCTGGATCAGCTTGCCCATGCACACGCGATTTTCAACGATGTGTATATTGGCAGTTGCATTGTGGCCGTCAGCGGTATGGTCAGCGGGCTGATGCTGCATCGCTGGGAAAAGAAGACCGAGCAACTCAGCGCCGATGGCATGCTGGCGTGGGGTATGCTGTGGTTCATGGTGGCGAGTTCTCTGGAAATTGACCGTTTTGTGCTGGCCGACTACCAAAACAGCGCCTGGCTGGCCTACTTTGCCGCACTGACCTTGGGAATGGCATTCGGCGGTCAACGTTGGGAATGGCCTCTCCTGCGCAACATCACGCTACTGACCTTGGCGCTGGGCCTGATTGCTTACCAGTCCATCGTGCAACACCAGCATGTCCTGACCGGCGCGCTGACCTTGGTCTATCCCACCGCCGTGGCGTTGCAATACTGGCTGCTGGCACGCCAGGAGCGCGATGGTTTCAACCAGATGGTGACGCGGGCTGTGCTGTTCTGGGGCTTGAGTGTGCTGGTCTCCAACGAAGTCGGCTGGGCCATTCAGCACTACCTCGCGCCTGAGCGTGCGCTTTGGTACTGGTTGCCCTTCAGCCTCACCCTGTCTGGCATTGCGCTGTGGCGTGGCATCCGGCAAGAGGAACAACTGGCCCGTTTGTTGGGCATGGCACTGCAAATGGGGATCAGTGTCTATTTGCTGGCAGGCTATGGCGAACTGTCGCAACCCCCGGCGATTTACAACGACTTTTTCCTCGGCGGCATCTTGTTGGCTTTGGCAGCTTGGGTCGCGGCGGGGACGCTGCACCGCAAATCCCCGCAAGAGTGGGAAGGCAATGTGCAGTTTTATCTGGGGCTGATCTGGCTGATTGACACCGTCTGTCTGGAAATCTTCCATTTTACCGAGGCGCAATATCAGGATGCCGCCTGG
>DHYQ01000034.1:0-3388 GCA_002414205.1 Gallionellaceae bacterium UBA5126
GCCAGCGCGGTGTAGAAGCGCGTGGTCTGACCACGCATGGCGCGCAGTTGGGCCACGGCGTTATCGTGCGTGAGCGGTTTGCCCAGTTGCTGACCGTGCAGCAGCGCCACTTGATCCGAGCCAATTATCAGCGCATCCGGGAAATCTGCCGCCACCGCACGGGCCTTGGCCTGGGCCAGACGCAGCGAGGTGTCGCGGGCGGATTCGCCGGGCAGCGGGGTTTCATCGACATTGGGGGCGGCGGTTTCAAACGGCAGGCCAAAGCGGCACAGTAATTCGGCACGGTAAATCGAGGTTGAGGCCAGTACCAGCGGCGGAAAAGCAGTCATGAGTTGCACAGTGTTTTGACAGATAAGCCTGAAAAATATATCATGCGCGGCTTATGTCTGCACCCCCTTTGATCAATAGTCTGGAATTCGCACGCGACAAGCAACGCCTTGAAGGCCAGTTGCCGGTAGCCCGTATGGCGCGTCTGCAAGACCAACTAACCGATGCGCAGGGTGAGTTGCGCTACGTCGTACAGGGCGGCGTCAACGAACTGGGCGTGCCCAAGCTGGTGCTCTCGCTGGAAGGTTCGTGCTGGTTGCGTTGCCAGCGTTGCTTGTCCGCACTGGAATATCCCGTGACACTGCAAAGCACGGTGCTGCTACGCACGGAAGCCGAATTGGATGCGCTGGAAGATGACGATGAAGACTTCGACAGCATCCTGGCTGAAGCCAGCCTGGACATACTGAATTTGCTGGAGGAAGAGCTCTTGCTCAGCCTGCCGATTTCGCCACGGCACTCATCCTGTCAAATGGAAACCAGTCAAGCGCTGGCAAAGGACTCAACCCATCCTTTTGCCGCACTGGAAAAATTGAAACACCCTTAATTGCTTTCTTTAGGAGTACTAACATGGCCGTTCAACAGAACAAAAAATCCCCCTCCAAGCGTGGCATGCACCGCTCGCACGATTTCCTGACCGCCCCTTCCCTGGCGATCGAACCCACCACCGGTGAAACTCATCTGCGTCACCACATCAGCCCCAACGGTTTTTATCGTGGCAAGAAGGTTGTTAAAACCAAGGCTGAATAAGGCCTAACGGGTGGCGGCAACACCTCCCCCACCTGTCTTACCTTTGTTCGCATTAAATTGGCACGCATCGTTGTTTGGGCAACGGTGCGTTCAATTTATTCAGGTTCCGAATTTTATGTGCTGCTCTAACCATCATTCTGCTCAGGGGCGTGCGACGTGGATGTGACTTTAGCCGTAGACGCCATGGGCGGCGATCACGGTGTCAGTGTCACCATTGCGGCTGCATTGACCTATTTGCGCCAATCTCCGGGTGACACCATTATCCTGGTCGGCATTCCTGACGCCATCGAAGCGCAATTGCGTGCGCTGGGTGCCGAAACTTCGCCACACCTGCGCATTCATCCCGCCACGCAAGTGGTCACCATGGACGAACAACCGCAATCCGCGCTGCGCGGCAAAAAGGATTCGTCCATGCGCGTGGCGATTAACCTGGTCAAAAATGGCGAAGCCGCCGCCTGCGTCAGTGCAGGCAATACCGGCGCGCTGATGGCCACGGCCCGCTATGTGTTGAAAACCATCCCCGGCATCGACCGACCGGCCATTGCCTCCTATTTGCCCAGCAAAAAGGGCAAGACCTGCATGCTGGATCTGGGCGCAAATGCCGATTGCACCGCCGAACATCTGCTGCAATTTGCCCTGATGGGCTCGGTGCTGGTTAGCGCACTGGAAGGCAAGGACAAACCCACCGTCGGCCTGCTGAATATCGGCAGCGAAGACATCAAGGGCAACGAGGTGGTGAAGCAAGCTGCCGCCCTGCTACGCGCCAGCGATTTGAACTTCTACGGCAACGTGGAAGGCAACGATATTTTCAAGGGCACCACTGATCTGGTGGTGTGCGATGGCTTCGTCGGCAATGTGGCGCTGAAAACCGCTGAGGGTGTGGCGCAGATGATGGGCGGCTTCCTCAAGGAAGAATTCACCCGCAATCTGTTCACCAAACTGCCCGCGCTGCTGGCCAAGCCAGTACTGAATGCCTTCAAACATCGGCTGGATCACCGCCGCTATAACGGGGCCAGTTTCCTGGGGCTACGCGGCATTGTGGTGAAAAGTCACGGCTCGGCGGATGACTATGCCTTCCGCTATGCCATTCAAAAAGCTGCCGATGAAGCTCGCGGCGGCATGCTGCAACACATCAGCGCGCACATCGAAAAATGGCACGCCCAGCGTCAGGAGGAAACCACATGTACTCACGCGTAATCGGCACCGGCAGTTATTTGCCCGCCCAACAGGTCACGAACTTTGACCTCGAAAAACGCATTGATACCAGCAACGACTGGATCGTGTCGCGCAGCGGCATCCATAGCCGCCACTTCGCTGCCGAGCATGAAATGACCAGCGACTTGGGTGTGCAGGCCAGCCTGCGCGCCCTAGAAATGGCCGGTTTGCAGCCGAATGACATTGACTTGGTGATTGTCGCCACCACCTGCCCCGACCAGATTTTCCCCAGCACGGCCTGTATTTTGCAAAACAAGCTCGGCATCAAGAATGGCGGGGCGGCTTTTGACGTGCAGGCGGTGTGCGGAGGCTTTGTGTATGCCCTGAACACGGCGGATTTGTACATCCGGGGCGGCCAGGCCAAACGGGCGCTGGTGGTGGGCGCGGAAGTGATGTCGCGTATTCTGGACTGGAACGACCGCACCACCAGCGTGCTGTTCGGCGATGGCGCGGGTGCGGTGATTCTGCAAGCCAGCGACACGCCCGGTATTCTGGGCGGCAAACTGCACGCCGACGGTAGCCATCACGACATCCTGAAAGTGCCCGGCAGCGTCAGCAACGGCGTGGTACAAGGTGCGCCCTTCATTCAGATGGACGGCAAGGCGGTGTTCAAATTTGCCGTTACCGTGTTAAGCGAAGTGGTGGAAGAAGTGCTGGCCGAACACAATTTGCAGGGCAGCGACATCGACTGGCTGGTGCCCCATCAGGCCAATATCCGCATCATGGAAGCCACCGCCAAAAAACTCGGCCTGGGTATGGACAAGGTGGTGGTGACGGTCAGCCAGCACGGCAACACCTCCTCCGCCTCGATTCCGCTGGCGCTGGACGCCGCCGTGCGCGATGGTCGCGTCCAACCCGGACAACACATCCTGCTGGAAGCCGTCGGCGGCGGCTTTACCTGGGGCGCGGTGTTGATACGCTGGTAGGATGGCTTCGCGCAGCAAGCCACGCGCTTGTTAAGTGACGTCCACAAATGAACTAGAACAGGTGGATTGCCTGCGGCGAATCCACCCTACTCGTCTAACGATTGGCCGTAGGCTGGGTTGAGCATAGCGAAGCCCAGCAAAATTCACCCGAAATGCTGGGGTTCGTACCTCAC
>DHYQ01000034.1:3501-13767 GCA_002414205.1 Gallionellaceae bacterium UBA5126
CGCGGGATGATGAATGGCTATGCCGATTTCGCCGTGGTGCGTGACACCTTTGTCGAGGCCAGCGATGTGCTGGGGCAGGATTTGTGGCAATTGGTGCAGGATGGCTCGGACGCGGAATTGAACGCGACGGTCAATACCCAGCCCATCATGCTGACCGCCGGGGTGGCGGTGTATCGCGCCTGGCAGGCGAAAAATGGCGCGACGCCGGCGTTGATGGCGGGACACAGCTTGGGCGAATACACCGCGCTGGTGGCCGCCGGGGCCTTGGCTTTTGCCGACGCGCTGCCGCTGGTGCGCTATCGTGCCAACTGCATGCAAAACGCCGTGCCGGAAGGCGTGGGCGGCATCGCGGCGATTCTGGGGCTGGATGACGACGCGGTGCGCGCCGTGTGTGCCGATGCAGCACAGGGCGAAGTGCTGGAAGCGGTGAACTACAACTCCGTCGGGCAAGTGGTGATCGCGGGCAACCGCGCCGCCGTGGAACGTGGCATGGCGCTGGCCAAGGAAAAGGGGGCCAAGCGCGCCCTGATGCTGCCGATGAGCGTGCCGTCGCATTGCAGCCTGTTGCAAGGTGCCGCGCAGGAATTGCGCGCCCGCCTAGAGGGCATCAACGTGCAAGCCCCGGCCATCCCCGTGCTGCACAACGCCGATGTGGCCGCCTACACCGACCCGGCACAAATCAAGGATGCGCTGGTGCGCCAGTTGTACTCGCCGGTGCGCTGGGTAGAAACCGTGCTGGCCTTCGGCAATCAAGGCATCACCCACAACGCCGAATGCGCCCCCGGAAAAGTCTTGGGCGGCCTGAACAAACGCATCGACACCCGCCAGCAAGCGCTAACTTTGCACGACGGTGCCAGCTTGACCGCCGCATTGGCGACGTTGGCATAACAAACGTAGGGTGGTTTCGCGCAGCAAACCACCTTTTGGCGACACATCGGTGGATTGCCTGACGGCGAATCCACCCTACCTGAAAGGATTCAACATGACACTGCAAGGACAAATCGCCCTCGTGACCGGTGCCAGCCGGGGCATCGGCCAAGCCATCGCTTTGGAACTGGGCAAGCAAGGCGCGACCGTGATCGGCACAGCAACTTCCGACAAAGGTGCGCAAGCCATTAGCGACTACATGGCCGCTGCGGGCATCAAAGGCACGGGCATGACCCTGAACGTCAACGACGTGGCGCAAACCGAGGCCGTGCTGGCCGCGCTGCGCAGCCAGTTTGGCGAAGTGACCATCTTGGTCAACAACGCCGGGATTACCCGCGACAATCTGCTGGCACGCATGAGTGATGACGAATGGGACGACGTGCTGACTACTAACTTGAAGTCGGTGTTCCGTCTGTCCCGCGCCATGATGCGCGCCATGATGCGTGCCCGTGGCGGGCGCATCATCAGCATTTCCTCCGTGGTGGGCAGCATGGGCAATGCTGGTCAAGCCAACTACGCTGCTTCCAAAGCCGGTATGGCCGGTTTCACCAAATCGCTGGCGCAGGAAGTCGGTAGCCGCAACATCACCGTCAACTGTGTCGCGCCCGGCTTTATCGACACTGACATGACCCAGGTACTGGGCGAAGAACAGCGCAAGAAGCTGGTCGAACACGTGCCGCTGCGCCGTCTGGGTAGCCCCGCCGACATCGCCGCCGCTGTGGCTTTTTTGGCCAGCCCAGCCGCTGCCTATATCACCGGTGTGACACTGCATGTTAACGGTGGGATGTATATGGAATGATGCCATGCCACCCGCAACCGCCACGTAAAAATATCTAGGTATTTTTTTCTGGATAGGCTAGAATTTAAAAATATTTTTACATCTATTTAGGCGGCAGTGAGATTAGAATGCTGCCCTGCCTATTTGAATAAAACAGGCCGCCCTCGGGTGGCCTGATTCTTTAAAATGATCGGGGGAAAAAACGTATGTGGTTGCGCTCTGTTTGGGTTGGCCTGTGCCTGCTTGGGGGAAGTATGGCGAATGCGGGTACGCTGCTGGAAGTTCATCAAGGACTATCGTCCTTTTATCACGCAACCGGCGCAGGCTCTTGTGGGTTTGAAACCTCCCCGCATGATTTGATGGTGGCCGCCGTCAACAGCCAAGACTACGGCAATGGCAATTTGTGTGGCGTATATCTGCGCATCACCGGGCCGCGCGGGGCCGCCTTGGTGCGTGTGGTTGACCGCTGTTCCGGCTGTAAACCGGGCGGATTGGATTTGAGCAAACAGGCTTTTGCCAAAGTTGCCGATCCCAAAAAAGGCCGGGACACCGTGCACTGGCAAATTGCCTCCCCCGATTTGGATGGCCCACTGCAATATCACTTCAAGGCCGGCAGTTCCCCACACTGGCTAGGCATCCAACTGCGCAACCACCGTAATCCCATCAGCACCTTGGAATATCGCGCCCAAGATGGTCAATGGCACCACATTCCTCGCGGCACTCACAATTACTTCGTCAACAAGGACCCGGCGATCGGTGCAGGGCCCTATACCTTGCGCGTCACGGACATCTACGGCAATCAAATCATCGACCATGACATCCCGCTACGCGCAGGCAGCGAAGTGGCCAGTGCGACCCAACTACCGGACTATGTCGAAGCGGCACATCTGGCCAGCGGCGGTGGACGTTGGTTGAGTGAAGACGAATCCAACAACATGGACGCGCCGGCGACGGGTAGCGGACGCTGGAAGCCCGTGACCGCTGGCACAACCCAAGACGCCGAACAAGTCGCCTCACGCTGGCGAGATGAAGGCAACCAACACGTGCCATCCTCAACCGAACAGCCCAGCATAAGCCAGATTCAGCCCGCGAATACAACCCATCCCCACGACAAGCCCGCGCTGACAGAAGACAACATGGCCCCGGAAGCCACTCGCTGGTTGGCCGAAACCCCGCCCGAAACTCCGGCAACAGACGATCAAGAGCCGAATGACGAAGGCCAGACCCGCTGGGCCAGCCGTGAGTCCACGGAGCAGCACGCACCGGCTGCTGACCAGACCGATGCGCCGGGCGCAACGGCCGACAAAGCGGCCCGTGCCGCCACCTCACTGGATGACTTGCTGGCACAGAAGGCTAATCACTAAGTCCTCTCACCAAGCAACCGATTTCCTGCCATACCGGGAAAGGTCAGGTTACCTGCTAGGTAACTTGCCTTTCCCGTTTTTTTTGTCAAGAATGAGCGCCCATTCAGCCCGAAAGTTTGACATGACCACCGCTCCATTTCCCGACTTCACCCTGCCTGCCACCGGTCAACAGACCTTTCAATTCCAAGCCTTGCGCAACAAACTTCTGGTCGTTTACTTTTATCCCAAAGACAATACCCCAGGCTGCACCACCGAAGCACAAAACTTCCGTGATTTGTATGCCCAGTTTCAAGCGGCTGACTGTGAAGTGGTGGGGATTTCGCGTGATAGCCTGAAATCACACGAAAACTTCAAGGCCAAATTTGATTTACCCTTTGCCTTGCTATCGGACAGCGAGGAAATAGCCTGTCATCTGTTCGACGTCATCAAACAGAAAATGATGTATGGTAAACAGGTGCGTGGCATTGAACGCAGCACCTTTGTTTTCGACCGCAATGGCGTGTTATGCCAAGCGTGGCGTGGCGTCAAGGTTGCTGATCACGCCCAGCAGGTTTTAGCCTTCGTCCAGACACTGGCCCCCCGATAATCCAAAAAGGAATCATCATGCCTCCTCGTAAAACCACCCTTGGCACTGCCAGCAAAAACACGGGCAAATTATTCGTGCTGGATACCAATGTCCTGCTACACGATCCCACCAGTCTATTCCGCTTTGAAGAAAACGATATTTTTCTGCCGATGCTGGTGCTGGAAGAGTTGGACAACAAAAAGAAGGGCATGACCGAAGTGGCGCGCAACGCCCGTCAGGCCAGCCGTTTTCTGGATGACATCGTCAGCGACAAACCACTCCAAATCGAAGCGGGCATTCCGCTGCAATCAGACGCGCGTAAAAATTGTACGGGACGGCTGTATTTGCAAACCAGCTTCGTCAAACACGATTTGCCACTCAATCTGGAACTGGGCAAGGCCGATAATGGCATCCTCAGCGTGATGATCGGGCTGCGGGAAAGCCAGCCCAAACGCACCGTCATTCTGGTCAGCAAGGACATCAACATGCGCATCAAAGCGCGTGCGTTGGGGCTGGAGGCGCAGGATTATTTCAACGACAAGGTGCTGGAAGACAGTGACTTACTCTACACCGGCTCGCTGGAATTGCCCGCGCACTTCTGGGAAGAGCATGGCAAGGACATGAAATCCTGGCAGCAGGGCGGCTACACCTATTATCAAATCACTGGCCCGCTGTGCGGTGCGCTGTTCGTGAACCAGTTTGTTTACAAGGAAGATGACACGCCGTTTTACGCCATCGTGCTGGAACAAACCACCGACACCGCGCTGCTGCGCACCTTGACCGATTACACCCATCCCAAAAACACCGTCTGGGGCATTACCGCCCGCAACCGCGAGCAGAATTTTGTGCTTAACCTGTTGATGAACCCGGAAATCGACTTTGTCACCCTGCTGGGGCAGGCCGGTACCGGCAAAACCCTGCTAACCCTCGCCGCCGGGCTGGTGCAGGTCATGGAGACCAAGTTGTATTCGGAAATCATCATCACCCGCGTGACGGTGCCGGTGGGCGAGGACATCGGCTTTTTGCCCGGCTCGGAAGAAGAAAAAATGACGCCCTGGATGGGGGCGCTGGAAGACAATCTGGACGTGCTGAATAAATCCGATGCCGAAGGCGGCGACTGGGGCAAGGCCGCCACGCGCGATTTGATTCGCTCTCGCGTCAAAATCAAGTCGCTGAATTTCATGCGCGGGCGCACTTTTCTGAACAAGCTCCTCATCATCGACGAAGCGCAAAACCTCACCCCCAAGCAAATGAAAACCTTGGTGACGCGCGCAGGCCCCGGCACAAAAGTCGTCTGTCTGGGCAACATTGCGCAAATCGACACGCCGTATTTGACCGAGGGCAGTTCCGGCTTGACCTATGTGGTCGATCGCTTCAAAGGCTGGCCACACGGCGGACACATTACCTTGCTGCGCGGCGAACGCTCGCGCCTGGCCGATTACGCCGGGGAGGTGCTGTGAGCGAACACAAGACCGACGCCGACTGGCGGGCACAACTGACGCCGGAGCAATACCGCGTCTGCCGCCAGTGCGGCACCGAGCCGCCCTTCGCCAATGCCTACTGGAACTGCCATGATGCCGGGGTGTATCACTGTGTGTGCTGCGGGCTGGCGTTATTCGACGCGGCGCACAAATTCGACTCCGGCACCGGCTGGCCCAGCTACTGGCAAGCCCTCACGCCGCTGCGCATTTTGCGCGACACCTCGCACGGCATGATCCGCGAGGAAGTGCAATGCCCACACTGCGCCGCCCACCTCGGCCACCGCTTCCCGGACGGCCCACCACCGACTGGGTTGCGCTACTGCATCAACTCCGCCGCGCTTAAACTCCAGCAAACCGACTGACTCACCTTTTTGTTTCGTTTCCCATTATGAAGCTGCTTTTCGACCTCTTTCCCGTCCTCCTGTTTTTTATCGCCTTTAAATTACAAGGCATTTACGTTGCCACTGCGGTGGCCATTGCCGCCACGGTGGTGCAATTGATCTGGAGCAAACTGCGCCACGGCAAAATCGACACGATGCTGTGGGTTGGCTTTGCCATCATCACGGTGTTTGGTGGTGCGACGCTGCTGCTGCACGATGAAACTTTCATCAAATTCAAGCCCAGTGCCTTGTACTGGCTGTTTGCGGTGATTTTGCTCGGCGCTAATCTGCTGTTCCGCAAAAACCTGATGCGCAGCCTGTTGCAGGAAAAACTGGCCCTACCGCACCGGGTGTGGGATCGCCTTAACCTGAGCTGGGCGTTGTTTTTCGCAGCACTGGGCTTCCTCAACCTGTATGTGGCCCGCAACTACAGCACCGATACTTGGGTTAATTTCAAACTGTTCGGCTTTACCGGCCTGATGTTTATCTTTGTTCTGGGACAAGGCATGTGGCTGTCCAAATACGTGGATGAGAAAAAGGAAAGCAACTGACGGCTGACGGTCAACATTGCACGCAACAAAAAACCAACCCTCCTTGCGGAGGGTTGGTTTTTTTGAGGCCACGCCCCCCACCGGGGTGGGAGACTGTTAGCTCAAGCCAGCTTATTGGCAGGACTTAGGCAACAGGTTGGTAGGCAGCAGAGTTGCAGCAGCACCAGGTACAGCGGATTGAGCAGCAGTTGTTGCAGCTGTGGTGGATTCGTTGGAATCGTCACCGTTGGCGCAATACCAGCTACCAGTGATGTTGTTGTAGTTCATGTGCACGGACTTGCCAGCAATCTTGCTGCTCACGCCCAAGGTCTTGAAGCTGGCAGTGATGGTGGTCTTGCCAACGTTGTTGGTCACACCGGAAACGTACTTACCAGTGGTCACAGCGCTGATACCGGACAGGAACCAAGTACCGTCAGTGGTGTAGGCTTCGGTCATTGGGGTCTTCAGACCGTCCAGCAGGGTCATCGCTTCAGCGGCTTGTGCGCGTGCGGTGTAGTCACCGTAGGCGGGAATCGCCACCGCAGCCAAGATACCGATAATGGCCACAACGATCATCAGTTCGATCAGGGTAAAGCCTTTTTGCAAGCTGTTCATTTTAATACTCCTTAGGTTTAGTTAAACATGCCGACATTGCATGCTCGCCCATTATAAAGCACTTCGCGTGCCAACTCACATAAGCAACTGTTTTATTAGTACTAAAATGGACAAACGGCAAATGAAAGCAGACAGTAAGACACCACAATATTTGTCAACCCACTGACAAATATTGTCTATATCCAGCGCTTGAAACTTACAAGCCATGCCCACTGCTTATTCCGCATCACTTGATCCTGCTTCCGTCGGTTCAATTTCGCTGGACGTGCTCACCTGCGATACCGCCGCCTCTTCCCGCAAGCGCCGCCACAACGTGGTACGGCTTACCCCCAGATGGGCAGCCAATGCCGCGCGATTGCCAGCGAACTCTGCCAAAGCACGCTGCAAGGTGGGCGGTGGCGACGCAACCGCCGCCTGCACCGGCAGCGCCACAGGTGCCAGTTCTGGTGCCACCCGTCGCAAAAATCCCGGTGACAGACTTTGCAACGGCGTGGCGGCCAAAAATAATGCCGTGCGTTCCATCACATTACGTAACTCGCGCACATTGCCCGGCCAAGAGTAGTGCAACAGTAAGTTGGCACAGGTTTGCAACTCGGCAGACACATTGGGATGTGGGCGCGCTCCCAAGGCGGCCAGCGCACTTTTCAACAGCCATTCCGCCAGTGGCAAGATGTCGCTGGTGCGCTCACGCAGCGGCGGCGTGCGCAGACGCAGTACCGCCAAGCGATAGTACAAATCCGCCCGAAACAAACCATCCGCCACACGCTGCAATAAATCGCAGTGCGTGGCGCTGACAATGCGCACCTGAACCGGAATGGGGCGCGTCCCCCCTACCCTGACCACCTCACGCTCTTCCAGCACGCGCAACAAGCGGGTTTGCAAGGTCAGCGGCATTTCACCGATTTCATCCAGAAACAGCGTGCCGCGATGTGCCGCTTCAAACAATCCGGCATGTCCGCCGCGTCGTGAGCCGGTAAACGCGCCCTCCTCATAACCAAACAACTCCGCCTCCAGCAAGGATTCGGCAATCGCCCCGCAATTCACGGCCAAAAATGGCCGATTTCCCCCTTGTGCCAACAAGCTCTCACGGTGTATCGCCTGCGCCACCAACTCTTTGCCGGTACCGGTTTCGCCCTGAATCAGCACCGTTGCCGGAGATTTGGCAAACAGCACCACCGATTGACGCAAACTCTCCATTAACGCAGAGTCGCCACGCAATTGATGTAATCCATGCCGGGCACGCAAAGATTCCTCGCCACGGCGGACACGATGGCGCCGCCCTTCCAATGGCATCAACTGGGCAATTTCCAAAGCATCCTCAAATGCCGCGCGTATGGTTTGTGCGGAATACATGAATACCGCCGCCAAACCGGCTTCCTCAGCCAAGCGTGCCACCAAACCGGTGCCGACAATGGCTTGCACCCCCAGCGCCTTCATTTCGCTGATCTGCATACGCGCATCTTCCACGGTGACATAAGCGCACTGAATAATCTCCAAGCCAAATGTCTCCTGGAACTCGGCCAACTCCGGCATCGTTTCCTGATAACTCACCAGCGCAATGTGATCGGTCAATTTCCGCGCCCGCGCCAAGGCACGCATGACATCAAAACCGCTGGCCCTGGCAATCACAACCGGTACCGATAGACGACTTTTCAAGTAAGCGCCATTGGAACCCGCCGCAATCACCGCATCACAACGCTCATGATTCAGGCGTTCACGAATATGCTGCACAGCCTCTTCATAACCGAGGTTAATCACCTCGATATGCGCCCGCTGATCAAACTCCGGGGCGATATCCCGGAACAATTCATTTAAACGCGTGATGGAAACCGTCCAGATAATCGGCTTATCCACTTCCTCATGCGTCGAATAGAGCGCTTTTGCCATGTTTCAAATATTTCCATATTTATTTCATTTGTTTCACAATTGAAACATAAAATCAGCAAAATGTCAGAGCAAGCCTTGTGTGGCCAATAGAAATACTCCGTATGAACCGGCATAGTTAAAAAATATGAACGAAATTAGTTATTAAAAATCATACTGATAAAAATCATTGGCAATATAAAATAATTCGCATAAAGCGTAGTACGGCGGTTATGGCACAGGGTTTGCGTTAAGATAGCGCAGTCATTTCAATGAAACATTTCAACAAGGTGAACAGCATGACCACAATTTCCGCAGGTGCCGCTTTCCGCAAGGCGATGCAAGAAGAGTCCCCGCTTCAGGTCGTCGGTGCAATCAATGCCAACCACGCGCTGCTGGCGAAACGTGCCGGTTTCCGCGCCATTTACCTGTCCGGTGGCGGCGTGGCCGCTGGCTCGCTGGGCTTGCCCGATTTGGGCATTTCCAATCTGGATGACGTACTGACCGACGTGCGCCGCATCACCGACGTGTGCGACGTGCCGCTACTGGTGGATGTGGATACCGGCTTTGGCTCCTCCGCCTTCAACGTCGCCCGTACCGTGCGCGCCATGGTGAAGTTCGGCGCAGCCGCCATTCACATTGAAGATCAGGTCGGCGCCAAGCGTTGCGGTCATCGCCCCAATAAGGAAATCGTCACCAAGCAGGAAATGGTCGATCGCATCAAGGCTGCTGTGGATGCGCGTACCGATGAAAATTTCGTCATCATGGCCCGCACCGATGCGCTGGCGGTGGAAGGGCTGGACGCCGCTGTGGAGCGTGCCGTGGCTTGCGTGGAAGCCGGGGCGGACATGATTTTCCCCGAAGCCATTACCAGCTTGGAAATGTATCGCACCTTTGCCGATGCGGTAAAAGTGCCCATCTTGGCCAATATCACCGAATTCGGTGCCACCCCGCTGTTCACCGTGGATCAGTTGCGCGATTCTGGCGTCGGTCTGGTGCTGTACCCGCTGTCGGCCTTCCGCGCCATGAACCGCGCTGCGGAAAATGTGTACACCGCGATTCGCCGCGACGGCACGCAACAAAATGTGGTTGATACCATGCAAACCCGCATGGAGCTGTACGATCGCATCAACTACCATGATTTCGAGCAACGTCTGGACGCGCTGTTTGCGCAAGGGAAAAAGTAAGCTGCACAGGCGTAGGTGCGAATTTATTCGCACGCTTGGGGCAAAAGATGTGCGAATAAATTCGCACCTACGGTTGGATTGAATTTAATTTACGTTTAAGGAGCGAGTAATGAGTGAAGCTGTCGCCGCATTTAAACCCAAAAAATCGGTTGCCCTGTCCGGCGTGACCGCTGGCAACACCGCGCTGTGCACCGTTGGCAAAACCGGCAACGATTTGCACTATCGCGGCTATGACATTCTGGACATTGCCACCACCTGCGAATTTGAAGAAATCGCCTATTTGCTGGTACATGGCAAGCTGCCCACTGCCTCCGAGCTGGCCGGTTACAAAACCAAGCTGAAGGGCTTGCGTGGCCTGCCCGCCAGCGTCAAGGCCGTGCTGGAAAACCTGCCTGCCGCCACCCATCCCATGGACGTGATGCGCACCGGCGTTTCCACCCTGGGCTGCGTGTTGCCGGAAAAGGATGACCACAATCTGCAAGGTGCACGCGACATCGCCGATCGCCTGATGGCGTCGCTGGGTTCCATGTTGCTGTACTGGTACCACTTCAGCCACAACGGCAAGCGCATCGAAGT
>DHYQ01000034.1:13856-15388 GCA_002414205.1 Gallionellaceae bacterium UBA5126
CTGTGGGAACGCGCCATGCACACCTCGCTGATTCTGTACGCGGAACATGAATTCAACGCCTCGACCTTCACCGGGCGCGTGATTTCTGGTACCGGTTCCGACATGTATTCCGCTGTGACGGGTGCGATTGGCGCGCTGCGCGGGCCCAAACACGGTGGTGCCAACGAAGCCGCCTTCGACATTCAAAAGCGCTACAACAACGCCGACGAAGCCGAAGCCGACATTCGCCAGCGCGTGGCCAACAAGGAAGTCATCATCGGCTTTGGTCACCCGGTCTATACCATTTCCGACCCACGCAACAAGGTCATCAAATCGGTGGCAGAAGAGTTGTCGCAGGATGCCAATTCCACCAAGATGTTCGACATCGCCGCCCGTCTGGAAAGCGTGATGTGGGAAGTGAAGAAGATGTTCCCCAATCTGGACTGGTTCTCTGCCGTGTCGTATCACATGATGGGCGTGCCGACCGCCATGTTCACCCCGCTGTTCGTGATTTCCCGCACCTCCGGCTGGGCGGCGCACATCATCGAGCAACGCATCGACAACAAGATCATTCGCCCCAGCGCCAATTACATCGGGCCGGAAGATTTGCAATTTGTCCCACTGGCCGAACGTCAATAATTAACTACTGAGAAAGCAAAGGAAAACAATATGTCCGCACACATCTCCAACGTCCGTCCGCCCGCCGACCAAGTTCTGGTTGACATCGTTGACTACGTGATGAACTACGAAATCCAGTCTGCCGTGGCCTATGAAACTGCCCGCAACTGCTTGATCGACACCTTGGGCTGCGGCCTGGAAGCGCTGGAATATCCCGCTTGCACCAAGTTGCTTGGCCCCGTGGTGCCCGGCACTGTGGTACCGAATGGCGCGAAAGTGCCCGGCACGCAATTCCAACTGGATCCGATTCAAGCTGCCTTCAATATCGGCGCGATGATTCGCTGGCTGGACTTCAATGACACCTGGCTGGCTGCCGAATGGGGTCATCCTTCCGACAATCTGGGCGGCATTCTGGCCACTGCTGATTGGCTGTCGCGCAATGCCGTGGCTGCGGGCAAGCAACCCCTGAGCATGAAGGCCGTGCTGACCGGCATGATTAAGGCGCACGAAATTCAAGGTTGTATCGCGCTGGAAAACTCTTTCAACAAGGTCGGTCTGGATCACGTGATTCTGGTCAAGGTGGCTTCCACCGCCGTGGTCGCACAGATGCTGGGCCTGAACCGCGAAGAAATCATCAATGCCGTATCCTTGGCTTGGGTGGATGGTCAATCCCTGCGCACTTATCGCCACGCGCCTAACACCGGCTCGCGCAAGTCCTGGGCCGCTGGCGATGCCACTTCCCGCGCCGTGCGTTTGGCCCTGATGGCCAAGACTGGCGAAATGGGCTATCCCTCCGTGCTGACCGCCAAGACCTGGGGCTTCTACGACGTGTCCTTCAAGGGCAACGCCTTCAAGTTCCAACGTCCTTATGGCAGCTATGTGATGGAAAACGTGCTGTTCAAGATTTCCTTCCCGGCTGAATTCCACTCGCAAAC
>DHYQ01000034.1:15482-17119 GCA_002414205.1 Gallionellaceae bacterium UBA5126
GTGGAAGACATCAAGAAAATCACCATCCGCACCCACGAAGCCTGTATCCGCATCATCGACAAGAAGGGCCCGCTGAACAACCCCGCCGACCGCGACCACTGCATCCAGTACATGGTGGCCGTGCCGTTGATCTACGGTCGTTTGACTGCGTCCGACTATGAAGACAACATCGCCGCTGATCCACGTATCGACGCCCTGCGCGACAAGATCGAATGCGTGGAAGACCCCGCCTACACCGCTGACTACCACGACCCGGCCAAGCGCTCCATCGCCAACGCCCTGACCGTGGAATTCAACGACGGCAGCAGCCTGAAGGAAGTCGCCGTGGAATACCCCATCGGTCACGCCCGTCGCCGCACCGATGGCATCCCGCTGCTGGTGGAAAAGTTCAAGACCAACCTGGCCCGCCGCTTCCCCGCCAAGCAACAACAAGCCATTCTGGAGGTGTCGCTGGATCAAGCCAAGCTGGAAGCCATGTCCGTCAACGAATACGTGGACATGTATGTGATTTAAGCCGCATGGCACGGGGCAACCCGTGCCTGTTTGACTCAGTCCGTTGCCCGCAGCGGATTGACTCAAGCAAGTAGTAGGGTGGATAAGCGCAGCGCATCCACCAAATTACAAAGCTGAGGGGGTGGATGCGCTATCGCTTATCCACCCTACGCGGAGGCAGGTGCGACCCATTCGCACATCAACATTCAAATAAGCGTGCGAATCTGTCGCACCTACAACGGGGAGAGGCGTCATGCGTTTTGCAGATTTTTATCAGCAGTCTATCGAACAACCTCAAGCATTCTGGGCCGAGGAGGCCAAGCGAATCGACTGGCAACAGCCGTTCAGTCAAGTGCTGGATGATTCCAACAAGCCGTTTGCCAAGTGGTTCGTCGGCGGCACGACCAACTTGTGCCACAACGCCGTGGATCGCTGGGCGGTCAGCCAAGGCGACAAAGCCGCGCTGATTGCCATCTCCACCGAAACCAATCAGGAAAAGGTTTACTCCTTCGTCGAGCTGCAACGCGAGGTCGAGCGCACTGCGGCCATCATGCAATCCCTGGGCGTTACCAAGGGCGACCGCGTGCTGATTTACATGCCGATGGTGGCAGAAGCCTGCTTTGCCATGCTGGCCTGCGCCCGCATCGGCGCGATTCACTCCGTGGTGTTTGGTGGCTTTGCCTCCAACAGCCTGGCCACCCGCATCGACGACGCCAAGCCCAAGCTGGTGGTGTCCGCCGACGCCGGTTCGCGTGGCGGCAAGCGCATCCCCTACAAACCGCTGCTGGACGAAGCCATTAACCTGTCCAGCCACAAGCCGGAAAAAGTGCTGCTGGTGAATCGTGGTCTGGTGGAGATGACCAACGTGGCCGGACGCGACGTGGATTACGCCAGTCTGCGCGAGCAATTCATGGACGCCCAAGTCCCCGTGCTGTGGCTGGAATCCAACGAACCCAGCTACATCCTCTATACCTCCGGCACCACCGGCAAACCCAAGGGCGTGCAACGTGACGTGGGCGGCTACGCGGTCGCGTTGGCCTCGTCGATGAAGCACATCTACTGCGGCAACCCCGGCGAAACCTATTTCTCCACCTCCGACATCGGCTGGGTGGTCGGCCATTCCTACATCATCTACGGCCCGCTGA
>DHYQ01000034.1:17257-19408 GCA_002414205.1 Gallionellaceae bacterium UBA5126
CGCATGTTCTCCGCCCCCACCGCTGTGCGCGTGCTGAAAAAGCACCCGGTGGAATTCATGCAGAAGTACAACCTGTCTTCGCTCAAGGCACTGTATCTGGCCGGTGAGCCACTGGACGAAACCACCTCCGACTGGATCGCCAACGCCCTGAATGTGCCCATCATCGACAACTACTGGCAAACCGAAACCGGCTGGCCGATTTTGTCCACCGTCAAAGGCATCGAAGACCTGCCGACCCGCCTGGGCAGCCCCGGTCGTCCGGTGTATGGCTACAACGTCAAAATCATCAACGAAACCACCGGCGAAGTCTGCGGTGCAAATGAAAAAGGCGTGGTCGTCATTGAATACCCGCTGCCGCCCGGCTGCATGCAAACCGTGTTCGGCGACGACAACCGCTTCGTCAAAACCTACTGGTCGAATTCCTACGACAAACAGGTTTACTCCACCTTCGACTGGGGCATCCGCGACGACGACGGCTACTACTTCATCCTGGGCCGCACCGATGACGTGATCAACGTCGCCGGACACCGCCTCGGCACCCGTGAAATCGAAGAAAGCATCTCCAGCCACCCCGATGTGGCCGAAGTCGCGGTGATTGGCGTGGAAGACAAACTGAAAGGCCAAGCCGCCGTCGCCTTCGTGATTCTGAAAAACAGCGATAGCGTCAGCACCGAAGAAGCCCGTGCCGCCAAGGAAAAATCGGTCATGGCCGTGGTGGATAAACAACTCGGCGCGCTGGCCCGTCCTTCGCGGGTGTATTTCGTCACCCTGCTGCCCAAAACCCGCTCCGGCAAACTGCTGCGCCGCACCCTGCAAGCCATTTGCGAAGGCCGCGACACCGGCGACTTGAGCTCGATTGAAGACCCCCACTCGCTGCAACAAATCAAAGCCGCCCTAGGGAAATAACCCCCGGCAATCATCCCGTGGGGCAGGCAACCTCCCCTCGCCCGCCCCCATTTCCACCCCGCGCTTGCGGGGTATTTTTTTGGGGCTGGGCTTGGGAAAGCTCTGTTGATGGCTATAATGCACCGCCCTGAATGCATGCCAGAACCACTTCCAGCGGCATGAGTTAATGGGGTGCTGCGTTAGCAGGTTCGAGGGATATGTTTCACTTCTACAGAGCTAGTTCTATATATTTCAGGTTAGGCATTTACCGGAGGGTCACATGACACGTAGCGAAAGAGCAATGCAAGTTTGGTCAATTCTTATTGGTGCAGCGCACAATCGACAAACACTGACGTATGGGCAGGTTGCAAGTCATCTTGAATTTGACGGAGCTGGAGTTCTCTCTCAAATCTTGAATTGCATAATGTGCTACTGCGATGCCAAAGGCTTGCCACCCCTCACTTGTTTGGTAGTAAATCAAACGACAGGATTGCCAGGTGCAGGCCTCACAACTGTCGCAAACCTACCAACTGACCGACAGGCTGTTTACAACCAAAATTGGTTTGCTTTGTATCCTGTGCAAATCACAGATTTCGAGCCATATGCCTGACCCTAAGGTCAAGCGAAGCTAAGCCAAGTAGCGTGCGCAACTTTGTTGCGCACGCGTAAAAACACCTAAATTCAATGTGATGTGTGATTTGTGGTGCGCACAGCGCACCCTACGCTGATTGATTAATCAACCGGCCAAAATCACCCGCCCGCCTTGCCTTCCAGTTCTTCCCAGCGTGCCATTAACGACAGCAATTCTTCGTCGATTTCGTCGTGGCGGGCTTGCAGTTGGCGGGCGCGTTTCAGGTCGTTGCGAAACAGGTTGCCGTCGGCGAGATGGGCGGTGATGCCGATTTGCTCTTGTTCCAGCGCTTCAATTTGTTGCGGCAGGGTTTCCAGTTCGCGGGCTTCCTTGTAGCTGAGTTTGCTGCTGGCGGCTTTGGCGGCGGGCTTTTCTGCTGGCTTGGCGACCGGTTTGGGCGCAGTTTTTTCGGCGGCTTTGCCTGCGGCCTGAAAGGCTTTCACTCGCACCCAGTCTTCGTAGCCGCCGACGTATTCCTGCAACTGGCCGTCGCCTTCAAAGGCAATCACTTGCGTGACCACGTTGTCGAGGAAGGCGCGGTCGTGGCTGACCAGAAACAGCGTGCCGTCGTAGTTGGCCAGCAGTTCTTCCAGCAATTCCAGGGTTTCGATGTCCAGGTCGTTGGTCGGCTCGTC
>DHYQ01000034.1:19500-20123 GCA_002414205.1 Gallionellaceae bacterium UBA5126
CAGCTTTTCACCGGCGAGCGGGCACGTTCCGGGGCAAACAGGAAATCACTGAGGTAGCCAATCACATGCCGCCGCACGCCGCCGATGTCGATAAAGTCGGCACCGGGGCTAATCGTGTCGGCCAGGGTGGCCTCGTCGTCCAGTTGGGCGCGCAGTTGGTCGAAATAGGCCACGCTGAGTTTGGTGCCCAGTTTGACCGTGCCGCTGTCCGGGGCCTGCTCGCCCAGAATCAGTTTTAGCAGGGTGCTTTTGCCCGCGCCATTCGGGCCGAGCAGGCCGATTTTGTCGCCGCGCTGAATGCGGCAGGAAAATTTTTCGATCAAACGACGTTCGCCAAAGGCGATACTGACATCGGTCAATTCCGCCACCAGCTTGCCGGAGCGCTCGCCGCTTTCCACGGCCATTTCCACCTTGCCCTGCCGCTCACGGCGGGCGGCGCGTTCGCGGCGCAGTTGCTCCAGTCGCAACACGCGGCCTTCGTTACGGGTGCGCCGGGCTTTGACGCCCTGGCGGATCCACACTTCTTCCTGCGCCAACACCTTGTCGAACTTGGCATTCACCACCGCCTCGTCCGCCAGCATGCGCTCCTTGACGCCTTGGTAGTAGGCAAAGTTGCCGCTGAA
>DHYQ01000034.1:20150-23731 GCA_002414205.1 Gallionellaceae bacterium UBA5126
CTGGTCAGCCGCCCGCGATCCAACTCCACGATGCGGGTGCTAACGTTGTCCAGAAAACGCCGGTCATGCGTCACCAGCAGCACCGCCCCGGCAAAGTTGTTGAGCAGATTTTCCAGCCATTCAATGGAAGCGAAATCCAGATGGTTGGTCGGCTCGTCCAGAATCAGCACATCCGGCTCAATCACCAGCGCCTGCGCCAGTGCCACGCGCTTGCGTTGCCCGCCGGACAAATCGCCGACGCGGGCGTCGCCATTCAAATCCAGCCGGGCAATGGCGGTTTCAATGCGCGCCTCGACCGACCAGCCGCCTTGCGCTTCCAGTTGCGTTTGCAGGGTTTGCATACGCGCCAGCAGCGCGTCGTAGTCGGCCTCCGGTTCGGCCAGTTGGTGCGACACTTCGTGGTAATCGTGCAGCAACTGCTGCAATTCGCCCAAGCCACGCGCCACGGCGTCGAACACGCTGTCGTCGGCCAACAATTCCGGTTCCTGACTGACGTAGCACACCCGTGCCGTGGGGGCGCGCCACACCAGCCCGTCGTCCAACGCGGTCAGCCCGGCCAGCACGCGCATCAAACTGGACTTGCCGCCGCCGTTGCGCCCAATCAGGCCGACGCGCTCACCGGGGTCGAGTTGAAAATCCGTCTTGTCCAGCAAGGCGACGTGTCCAAAGGCCAGAGCTGGCCTGTTCTAAGAGTCAATCAATGGCATGCTTATTTCTCAGCCGGCTGGCTGGATTGGTACAACAAGGAAAAACCCACCGCACAAATACCGATGGCGATATAGGCGAAGGCAATCATGAACTTGGATAAAATCATCAACAGCATGCGGCTTTCGATCAACCCGGCGTGATGCGCAAACGGGAACAGAAAAAACAGTAGCGCCAGCACATTGCCCAACCAGACCAGCTTATTGCCCCAAGCATAGCCATTGCCCGCTACATTCGCACCCGGTGGCAACACGCCGCCGCGCCAGATTTGCACCATCAGCAACGCGCCCAACAACAAAACCACGCCGACAATGCGCCCCGGCACATCTTCCTCGCCCGTGACAATCCCGGCCAATTCCAGCACCGTGCGTCCCACCGCCGCCCACCACCCCATCGCCAGATTATGGAGGGTCAAAAACCACGCCAAAAAAACGCCCCACCGCGCCATGTTCATCTCCTTACGCAAAAGCCCTGCAACACAAAGGGGCGCATGATACCAGATGCCCCGGACAACGTATCTGCTGCGACGTTGCCGCTCGCCCGGTTAGCGCGCCCGAAAATCCGCCCCGACAAACACCCGCACCGGATCGCCGCGTGCCACTTGATGATGGGCTAAACGGCGCTCGGCGCGCTGTCCGACGCTGGCCTCTTCCGCCAATTGTGCCAAGCGGCGCGCAATCAGCAGCAGCGCGAGTTTTTTGTTGGCATGCTGACTGCGCTCGGTCTGCACCTTGACGCTGATGCCCGTGGCGAGATGCGTGGCGCGGATGGCCGAGTCGGTGGTGTTGACGTGCTGCCCGCCCGGCCCGGAGGCGCGCATGGCCTCGAAACGAATTTCACCCTCAAACTGCACCGTGGGTGCGGCAAAACGGCTAACGCCGATAAACCAGTTTTTGCGCGCATGTTTCGGGCGGTAGGGGCTGAGGCACGTCCATTGCACGGTGCCCGTCCAGCGTTGCGCCAGTGCTTCGGCCTCATCGCCGGACAGCGACAGCAATACCGAGCGCAAAGTGCCGCCGTATTCGCCCGCTTCCTGTTCCAGCACGTTGACGACCACCGCCGCAGCTTGCGCCTCGTGCAGCAATTGACGCAACGCTTTCGCCACCGCTAACTGGCATTCGGCTGGCCCTTGCGCCGAGGAAATTTGTAATAGCAACATCTCAACCTCCCCGTGTTTTGTAGGTCAGCACCGGCTTCAGGCGTGCCACCAATTTGATGAGCCCCGCCGCCTGGAGCGACTCAATGACCGTCGCCACTGATTTGTAGGCTTCCGGCGCTTCTTCGTAAATCAGCGCCTTGTCCTCGCAAATCACCCGGCTGCCGAGTGCGGTACGCGTGAGTTGTGCGCTGTTGTAGCGCTTTTCGAGCCGCTCGCGGCATTCGTTGCGCTGCCACTTGCGCCCCGCGCCGTGCGCCAGCGAATACAGACTGCTGGCCGAGGCGATGGGTTGCACCAAATAGCTGTAGTCGCCGCGTGAGCCGGGAATCACCACCCAGCCTTGATCGGCAGCGGCTGCGCCCTTGCGATGCAACCAGCCATCGACGCCATCCACCACGGCGGGGGAAAGCAGATTGTGGTACACATCCAGCAGCCCCTCACCGCTGGCATGCCAGCGCGCCAACATGCGCCGGGCGATCAGTTGGCGATTGGCTTCGGCGAAACGCAAGGCCATGTTGTGACGAGCGAGATAGGCAGCGCATTCGTCACTGCCGGCGCGCAGCCCCCCATGACCGAATTGATCGACTTGCTCGCGCAAAATCACCTCGCCCAAGCCGCGTGAGCCGCTGTGTACCAGCAACAGCAATTGTTTGCGGCTGAGGCCCAATGCTTGCACGGTGTCGGCGTCGTAGCTTTCATCGAGTTGTTGCAACTCGGCAAAATGATTGCCGCCGCCGATAGTCCCCAAGGCGTGCTCATGCCAAGTGGTTGACAAAGCAAACTCCGCAATGTCGTTTTGCCAAGTTTCGTCCAGCGGCGCGTCGATACTGCCCAGCCGCTTTTCCAGCTTGTCCAACGGCGTGTGTGCCGCCAAGTCAGTGCGCCACAGCGCCATGCCGCAGCCGATGTCATTGCCGACCAGCGCCGGATAGAGTTGTTCAGTAGAGAAAAATGCCGCGCCGACCGGATAGCCGCGACCGGGATGCAAATCCGGCATGCCGACCACGCGCTGCATGCCCGCCAAACGGGCGGTGGTTTCAAGTTGTTGGATCGCTTTACCTTCGATCCAGGTGTCGTCCGACGCGATGATTTGCACGCGTCCAGACAAAGGCTGAATAAAATTGCCCATTGCCATTCCTTTGAGGATGGTTGAAATAAAAACCGGAAATGGCAGGCCGAAGCCGGGCAATGGACGCTGCGCGGAGCAGCGAGGGAATTACGCCAGATGCGACCTGCAAAGCGTGATCGGTGCAGACATGATGATCTCCTTTGCAGTGAAGTGAATGAAGGCGCGCATTCTATGCAGCCAGCTACGCAAGTCAATGTGGTGAAATTCGGCTGTTGTTTTCGTGCCGACAAACCGGTGCAGGCCGTGACTTTTGCCCGGCGGGGCGAAAACCGCTATCATCCGCCCCCCAAATGCGTCCCTGTAGTTCAATGGATAGAACGAGGCCCTCCTAAGGCCTAGATCTGGGTTCGATTCCCGGTGGGGACGCCACCTTCAAAGCCAGTTGCCGCAGCCTCAAATTTCCACCACCCAATCCGCACGAAAATCCGGGTTTTCCGGCGCGCGCCCTGGTCGAAAATAGCCCCGTGGATTGCACACCACCCGTGTGCCGCGTTGCTCATAATCCAGCGTGTCATGAATATGCCCATGCACCCACAAGACGGCGGTGCCGAACAAGTCCTCACAACGCGAGGCAAAACACGCCGACAA
>DHYQ01000034.1:23936-27035 GCA_002414205.1 Gallionellaceae bacterium UBA5126
AAATCCGGCATGTCCTGCCAGGCGGCAGAATAGGCCCAAGGCCGCTCGCCCTCGCCAAACAAACCAAAATCCGTCCACAAGGTGCAGCCCAGAAAACGCACGCCATCAATCACCACCGCCGAGCGGTTCAGCACATGCACGCCATACGCCATGCCCGCTTGTTGCAACAGAAAATTTTCCTGGCCGATTTCCGAATGGAAATACTCATGGTTGCCCGGCACATACACGACAGACTTCCCGGCAAACTGCTGTGCCGCCCACGCCACCCCTTGTACGCTGTTGCCAATATCCCCGGCCAACACCACCACATCCGCCTCTGTCGCACTCCCCGTCATGGGGGTAAACTCCAGATGCAAATCACTCATTAGCTGAATCTTCATATACGCCATCACTTCCAATAAAACTGCCATGCAGTTGCTTAACCCACCGAACAAAAACAGCCCAAACAAAAACGCTGCACAAAATATTTGTCATTTATCGTTTTATCAGTATAATGCGCGCCTCCACAGAATGTGGGAAGATGGCTCGGTAGCTCAGTTGGTAGAGCAGCGGATTGAAAATCCGCGTGTCGGTGGTTCGATTCCGCCCCGAGCCACCAGATTTCAAAACCAACCATACAGGTTGGTTTTTTATTTCATGATTGGCCCGCGCCGCAAGGTTGCCAAGCACCCGCTTGGCGACTATACTCCGCGACCGCGTGGGGATGCATCGGTGTTTTTCTTCGCGTGTTTTGACGAAGCAACATGCGCGCCGTTTCCTCCCGACTAAATTCTTCTCGCACTTGCCCCATGTTAAGCAATGACATCGGTGACTGGCGGAATTTGATGAATAAACTCAAGCAAACGAGCTTTGGCGGCATCACCCAAGGGTGGTCTGTGCAACTGAGGTTACGAAAATTCAAGCCCTGATAACTCAACGCGTGACGTTCGACAACTGCAATCAGCGCGGATTCGCCAAACCAGCCCCCAAGGTTGCCATTTTGCTCTGCACCTATCATGGCCAGCACTATTTGGCGCAGCAATTAGAGTCTTTTGCGGCGCAAACTCACTCCAATTATGCTGTCTTTGCTTCGGACGATGGCTCCGAGGATGACACGCACGCTATCTTGCGGGATTACCAGCAAAAATGGCCCGTCGGCAGACTGTCCATTCACTTTGGCCCCGCCGAAGGCTTTGTCGCCAACTTTCTCTCTCTTACCTGCAAAGCCGACATCGAGGCGGACTACTACGCGTATTCTGACCAAGATGATGTCTGGGAGAAAAACAAACTGGAACGGGCACTTCAGTGGCTAGAAGCCGTTCCCGCCCATATCCCGGCACTCTATTGCACGCGCACCCGCTTGGTGGACGCCAACAACCATGAAATCGGCCTGTCCCCCCTGTTTGCCAAGCCGCCCAGTTTTGCCAATGCGCTCATGCAAAACATCGCTGGCGGCAACACGATGGTTTTTAACAATGCTGCACGGGCGCTGCTACGCGCAGCGGGCGAGGATTTGCCGATTGTGATGCATGACTGGTGGGCCTATATGGTCGTCACCGGCTGTGGTGGCCGAGTGTTCTACGATCGTGAACCCACGCTGCGCTACCGCCAGCACGATTGCAATTTGATCGGGGTAAACAGCAATTGGTCCGCCCGTTTTGAGCGTATCAGCATGCTGTGGCAGGGGCGCTTTCACGCGTGGAACGACAGCAATATCGCCGCCTTGCGTCAATTACGCGATCGTCTCACGCCAGAAAATCGTGAGGTGCTGGAACATTTCGCCAAAGCACGTACTGCCCGCCTGCTCCCCCGCCTGATCCATCTGAAACGCAGTGGCGTTTATCGACAAACGTTTCTCGGCAACGTCGGCCTGATGGCAGCGGCTGTACTGGGTAAACTCTGAAGCATGTACACGCCAATAATCGATACGCCACGTTTGAACGGGAAAACCCACATGTCACGACCCAGGTCACGCCGCGATGTGCGGCACTTCACCGCCCCGCCACAGGGATTCCACTGATGCGCAATTTTTCTGCTACCCCTGTCGAGATGGCCCGCAGCTTCTGGCGCAATCGCAGCCTTATTCATGCGTCCGCCAAGCGTGAGGTGCTGGGGCGCTATCGCGGCTCGGCCTTGGGACTGCTCTGGTCTTTTTTCAATCCACTCTTGATACTGACTGTCTACACGTTCGTCTTTAGCGAGGTGTTCAAAGCCCGCTGGAGTACCGGCAGTAGTGCCAAGACCGAATTTGCGCTGGTGCTGTTTGCCGGATTGATTGTTTTCAATTTATTTGCCGAATGTATCAACCGGGCCCCCACCCTGATTCTCTCGAATCAAAACTACGTCAAGAAAGTCATCTTTCCACTGGAAATCTTGCCGTTCGTCACCCTGCTGTCTGCGCTGTACCATGCGTTGATCAGCCTGTGTGTCTGGCTGATCGCGTATGCCCTCTTTTTCGGCATACCGCATGCGACGTTGCTGTATTTACCGCTGATCATCGTGCCCCTGTGTTTATTGGTACTGGGCATGAGTTGGGCGTTGGCGGCACTGGGGGTGTTTTTACGGGACGTGTCACAAATTGTTGGTTCGTTCACCGCGATATTGATGTTTTTAAGCCCCATTTTTTACCCTGCCAGCGCCCTGCCGCCGGCCTACCAGACTGTGCTGTATCTCAATCCACTGACCTTGTCGATTGAAATGATGCGCGATGTGCTCTACTGGGGCAAAACGCCCGACATCATGCTACTCACTGGCTACTGGTGCCTCACGGGCAGCATCGCCTGGCTAGGCTTTGCATGGTTCCAAAAAACCCGGAAAGGATTTGCCGATGTCCTCTGAGATCGTCATCAAGGTCGAAAACATCAGCAAGTGCTATCACATCTACGATGTCCCCAGCGACCGTTTAAAACAGTTTATCTTCCCGCGCGCCCAGCGTTGGCTAGGCCGCCCTGCCCGCAACTATTACCGCGAGTTCTGGGCACTGCAAGCGGTGTCCTTTGAAGTTAAAAAGGGCGAAACCCTGGGGATCATTGGCCGGAATGGCAGCGGCAAATCAACCCTATTGCAAATGATTTGTGGCACCTTGCATCCCAGTAGCGGCCGCATTGAAACCAACGGACG
>DHYQ01000034.1:27117-29696 GCA_002414205.1 Gallionellaceae bacterium UBA5126
CGCGAAAACGTCTACCTCAGCGCAACGCTTTACGGCCTTACCCAAGCGCAAATCGACGCACGTTTCGAGCGTTTGGCGGCGTTTGCCGACATTGGCGACTTTATCGACCAACCCGTCAAAACCTACTCCAGCGGCATGTTTGTACGACTGGCGTTTGCGGTGATTGCGCATGTCGATGCCGACATCCTGATTATTGATGAGGCCCTGGCGGTCGGTGACGCATTTTTTGTGCAAAAGTGTATGCGTTTCCTGCGGGAATTCGCACAACGCGGCACCCTGATTTTTGTCAGCCACGATGTGGGCGCGGTACTGAGCTTGTGTGAATCGGCGATTTGGTTGCAAGCAGGCAAGCTACGTGCCGTCGGCTCCCCCAAGGACTTGACCAACGAATACATGCAAGCCTTGTATGAGGGACAACAGCCCCTCGCCAACGTGACGGCCAGCGACGCGGCGGATAGCGCCCCCTCAGCCCCGGAGACAGCAACCAGCGCCGAAACGCTACTGTCGCCCCCCCTTCCACGGGATATGCGTGCGGATATATTCAACAACAGCAACCTGCGGAACGAGATTGAATTGTTCGATTTCCAAGCCGGTGCCGAGGGTTTCGGGGCTGGCAACGCGCGCATCATCAACGTCCGTTTTGAGGATCCCCAAGGCCAACCTCTCTCCTGGATCGTGGGTGGCGAGGAAGTGGTATTGACCATCGACTGCCAGTGTCATGTCGCGGTACACGGGCCGATCGTCGGCTTCATCGTCAAGGATAGACTCGGCCAGGTACTGTTTGGCGACAACACTTGGCTTAGCACCCGCGACACCCCCCTGAGCATCCGCGCCGGTCATCATGTACGGGCACGCTTTACCTTTACCATGCCAAGGCTGCCAAATGGAGACTTTGTCATTTCTGCGGCCATTGCGGAAGGTACGGCAACCGAGCACCAACAACACCATTGGATGCATGATGCGCTCACCTTCAAAGTCCACACCACCAGTGTTTACACCGGACTCGTCGGCATCCCGATGACCGGAATCCATCTGGCGGCGCTAAACCAGGACGCCCCCCCTCTCGCTTAACCCGTTTATCACCCGATCATGCATAAAAGTTCTTACGACAAAGTTTCTGATTTCCGCCAACGTTTCCTGTCCGGCAAAGAGCATGAGCCTCTGCGCATCGTGGACGTGGGCAGCCAAGACGTCAACGGTTCATATCGTCCGATTTTTGACGCGCCCGCCTGGCAATATACCGGGGTTGACCTAGCCCCCGGACGCAATGTGGACGTTGTCCTACGCCATCCCTATCGCTGGAGTGAACTCCCCTCCGGTTCCGCAGACATCCTGATCTCCGGGCAGGCATTCGAGCATATTTCGCAGCCGTGGGCGGCCATCCTCGAAGTAGCCCGCGTGCTGGCACCGGGCGGCATTTGCTGCATCGTGGCACCGTCTAGCGGGCCGGAACATCGTTACCCCGTGGACTGCTGGCGTATCTATCCTGATGGCTTCGTCGCACTGGCGGCATTGGCCGAACTGGAAGTCTGCGAAGCGGTGACCCAGTGGCAGGATGCGGGCTATACCGATGGCAGTGACACTTGGCATGACTCCATGCTCATTGCCCGTCGCCCACATCTGAGCGCCTTCAATACCCTCAAAGCGGATGCCAAACGCTGGTTGCGCCTGACCACCATGACCTTGGGGGCCAAATGATAGACCGCAGCGGATTGCTGGCAGCCGCCGGTTTTGTACCGGAGTTCATGAATTTTCCCGATGCCTGGTGCGGCCATTTGCCGTTTGCCGCCTGGCTCATCACGACACAACAACCCGCCTGCTTCGTCGAACTCGGCACACACACGGGGAACTCCTACCTTGGCTTTTGCCAAGCCGTGCGTGCCAGTGGTGGTGCCACCCGTTGCCACGCAGTCGACACTTGGCAAGGCGATGAACACGCCGGACATTATGGTGAAGACGTTTATCAAGGGCTACGTGCACGTCACGATCCACGCTATGCCGATTTTTCCCGGCTGATCCGCTCAACCTTTGATGACGCCCTGGTGCAATTTGCGCCAAGTTCCGTGCAGTTGCTACATATTGATGGCCTGCACACTTACGAGGCAGTACGGCATGACTTTGAAACCTGGCTGCCGAAAGTCGCGCCGGGTGGAATTGTCTTGTTCCACGACACCGTTGTACGGGAGCGGGGGTTCGGTGTTTGGCAGTATTGGCAGGAATTGTGCGAACGCTATCCTGCCCATCTGGAGTTTCCGCAATCCAATGGCTTGGGCGTACTACAAGTCGGCGTCTCGCTGGACGAGGCGCTGCCTTGGCTGCGTCCCGGCAGCGCCGAGCAACAGGCGGTGCTTGACTACTTTCGGGCGCTGGGTGAATCCATGCTGGAACGTTATCGTGCCCGTGAGCAAACAGAACGCGTCCAGTTTCTCGACCGCGAAATCACGGCACATAAAGCCTGGGAATTACAACAAGGCCAGGCCATTCAGGAAAAAGACCAGGCATTGGGACAGTTGCGCAGCCAGCTCTCTGCGGCACAAAACGAACGTACTGCGACCGTGAACGAACGCGATGCTGCCGTG
>DHYQ01000034.1:29818-42982 GCA_002414205.1 Gallionellaceae bacterium UBA5126
GGGGACATCGGCTTGGCGGCCCAACTCATGAGCCACGGACTGGATCGTCTGGGACATCATCTTCCCCGACCATTGGCCCGGCTGACCGGCAAATTACGTGCCCGGCTACTGAACATTACCGGCATTCTGCCCAATTCCAGCGCCAACTTTCCCGCCATCGGCGCGCTGGTGGCAGAACGTTGCGAGGTGACACGGTCGGCACACCCGGTCGATCCATTGTGCCCACCGATGCCAGACACCTGGCCCGCTGTGGACATCAGCGTGGTGACCTACAACAGTCGACGCTGGATTGAGCCTTTCATCGACAGTGTCCTGGCGCTGGATTACCCCAAGCAGCAATTGACCCTGCGCTTCGTTGACAACAGCTCCACCGACGACACGGAAACTTGTCTACGAGCCATCGCGCCCAAACTATTGGCGGCAGGTATCGGCGTCGAGGTCATCCAGCGTCCCAACAAAGGTTACGGCGCCGGCCACAATGTGGCATTGCGCGCTGGCAGCGCGCCTTTTTGCCTGGTGACCAATATTGATTTGACCTTCGAGCCGGACTGTTTGCGCCGCGTCGTGGCGACGGCCATGGCGGATGCGCCACACGCTGCGGCGTGGGAATTGCGCCAGAAACCCTACGAGCATCCGAAATTTTATGACCCAATCACCGGCACGACCAACTGGAACGCACACGCCTGCGTACTGTTGCGCCGCACAGCCGTGGATGCCATCGGTGGTTACGACGAAACCCTGTTCATGTACGGCGAAGACGTTGAATTGTCATACCGCCTGCGCCGTGCCGGCCATTTACTGCGCTACTGCCCCGCCGCCACCGTCTGGCACTACAGCTACGAGTCCAGCCATCAAGTCAAGCCATTGCAATACACCGGCAGCACGTTTGGCAACCTGTATCTGCGCCTGAAATATGGCAACCCAACCGACATTATTGTGGTGCCCATGCTCGGGCTGCGTCTGCTACTCGCGCCGGAAGTTTTCCCCGGTTCGCGCCGCAAGGTCTTCGGCAGTCTGCTCCGGTTAATCCGTGTCGCCCCTAAAGCACTGCTGGCCCGTCAGGCGTCGTCCGCGCATTTTCCGTTTCACACCTGGGACTATGAACTCGTCCGCGATGGTGCCTTTGTCGAACAACACCCCATGCCCGTGGCGCCACCGCTGATCAGCATCATCACGCGGACTTACGCAGGGCGTGAACTGTATTTGCGCCAGGCCTTGCTGTCCGGGGCACATCAAACCTGGTGCAACACCGAACATATCGTGGTGGAAGATGGCGGCGACAGCATGCGTGGTTTGTGCGAGGAAATTGCCCGCAGTACCGGGCGCACCATTCACTTTATCGCCAATGAAAAACGTGGTCGCTCGCATTCCGGCAACTTGGGCATGGCGGCCGCCACGGGTCGCTGGTGTTTACTGCTGGACGACGACGATCTGCTGTTTGCCGAGCATCTCGAAGTGTTGGCCAATGCACTGCTGCATGCGCCCGAAGCGGTTGCCAGCTACAGCCCCGCCTGGGAGGTGGTCACGGATACACAAAACCTGAAGCAAGGCGCCTATGTCGAAACCAATCATGGTTTACCCGGTGTGTTGCGCCAGCCTTTTGATTTTGACGTGCTGCGTCATCACAACTACCTCGCCATTCAATCCGTTTTGTTCGAGCGCCAACTGTTTGTGGAACGGGGGGGCTTTGATGAGGATATGGACGCCCTTGAAGACTGGTTGCTCTGGCTGCGCTACGCCTATGGTCACCACTTCGTGTATGTGCCCAAGGTGACCTCCATGTTCCGCACGCCCGCCGATCCGCTGAAAGCACAGGAAAGATCCGTGGCCTTTGCCCAGGCCTATCCACTGGCACTGGCAAGAGCAGAAACCTTCATCACCACACAACAGCGTGCGGCGTGACACCTACCCTAACTGAATGCAACGCATGCCGACACGTCACGAGGAAACGAGATGCCCCCAAATAATCTGAATATGGTGCGGCTGGCTGCCGCCAGCATGGTGCTGTATGGCCACTCCTTTATCTTTTTGGGCCAACGTGAGCCACTTTTTCTGTCTTGGGTGCCGCTGGGGCCACTAGGTGTGTTCATTTTCTTTACCATCAGCGGCTACCTCGTAAGCGAAAGTTGGGATAGAGATCCACATCTGGGGCGTTTTTTCCAGCGGCGTTTACTGCGCATCCTGCCAGGACTGGTCGTATGTATCCTCCTGAGCATGCTGGTGCTCGGCCCATTACTGACGACCCTGCCACTGCGCGAATACTTTACGCACAAATACACCTGGGGCTATTTACAAAACATTGCGCTGCACATCGTGTATTACCTGCCAGGCGTGTTTGAACATAATCGCGTTGCGAATGCAACCAATGGCTCACTCTGGAGCCTGCCGGTCGAGTTTCTGATGTACATCCTCGTCGCCTGCCTCGGCACCCTGCATGGCAATCGCTGGCTGACCGCCGCCCTGGCGCTGTTCTCTGCGGCAATCAGCTTATTCTGGGCGCAGGTTTCGCAAGAGATGTTGGTGGTTTATAACTTTGATCTGCGCCAGGCGTTTATCTGCGGGACGTATTTCTGGATGGGGGCCTGCTTTTTCAAATTTGATCTGAAGCGCTACCTGACCCTGTCGAATGCCATGCTGGCGTTGTTTGCCATGCTCTGCCTGGAACCGTGGACGCGTCAGTTGGCCATGGCGTCCTGGATACTGCTGCCCATCGTCGTGCTGGCGTTTGGTTTTGCCTACAGTCCGACACTAGACAAGCTGACCGGCCCTGGCGACTATTCCTACGGGATCTATATCTATGCCTTCCCCATCCAGCAAGCCGTCGTGTACCTCTGGCCCAATATGGCGACAGTCCCTTATTTGCTGGTGTGCATGCTGGGCGCCTTGACGTTTGCCATACTCTCCTGGCATTGGGTGGAACATCGCGCACTGGCCCATAAACCCCGTCGACCACAGATTGCAAGCTGATGACCATGCGATTTTGTGCGGGCCCCGGCGCCGACAAACACAGCCGCATCGTGATTTTTAATTTAGGATAACACCATGAAAATACATAGAATTTTTCAAAAACTTGGCCTTATCCCGGACACGTTATTTCCGATTGGGCATTTTTATTCTCCCATTGCCAATCCAGACGACCTGCGTGCGCGCGAAGCGCGCATCTGGGCAACTTGCGATGAGATGCCGGGCATTGATCTCAACGTACCAAGCCAACTGGCCTTGCTGCAAGCCTTGGCACCGTACCCCGCCGAGCTCCAGTGGCCAATCAAGCAACCCACAACGCCGACCCAGTATTTTTATGGCAACGATCAATATCCAGTCCTGGATGCGGAATTTTTATATGCCGTGCTGCGCCATTTCAAACCCAAGGCAATGATCGAAGTCGGCAGCGGTTTTTCTTCCCTGATTACCGCCGAAGTCAATCGCCGCCATCTGAATGGCATGTTGGAATTTTCCTGCATTGAACCCTACCCGCGCCCCTTTCTGGTGGCTGGGGTGGAGGGGATCACACAACTGGTTCGCAAACGTGTCGAGGACGTGGAATTGAGCTTCTTTGATCGCCTGAATGCCGGTGATATTTTGTTCATTGACTCATCACATGTTTCCAAGGCCGGTAGCGATGTGAATTACCTGTTCTTTGAAATCCTGCCACGCCTGCGACCAGGGGTCATGGTGCATATCCATGACATTTTCCTGCCGGATGAGTATCCGAAGAGCTGGGTGATTGAACAGGGACGCAACTGGAACGAGCAATATCTGCTACGGGCCTTCTTGCAGTTCAATCCTGCCTGGGAAGTCATGTGGGCCGGACATTTCATGGGCACCCGCCACACCGCTGCCGTCCAAGCTACCTTTCCGCGCTATCCAGAACTGGGCGGTGGCGGCAGCTTTTGGCTGCGCAGAGTTAAGTAACCCCCTAAGGCCAAGGCCCACCCAGCGCGACAGGCAAGGCAGGGTCTGACCACTGGTCGAGCGGCGCGCATGTGGCGGCGGTGAAAGATGATACGGGGTGCGCAGATGTGGCACAATTCGGTCAATCCTTACTTAGCCAGAAAGCGAACTCGGATGTCCCCCCTTACGCCCCCCGCCCTGCAATACCACGGCAACCCGCCAGCATCGCAGCCCACCCAGACAGGCACCAGGTACTGGCGGCAGACGGTGCGCAGCATGCAACGTGTGCTGTGTGTCGGCCTATGTTTGCTGCTAGCCAGTTGTGGCGAAGGGCCTGCGCCAAATAAGCCCCAATACACTGGCACCCCCGCTGATAGCCGCATCAAAACCTATTACTTCGCCAGCCATCCGCTGTACAACCCGGACAAGTTGCAACATGCCTATCAGCCGCTGATGGATTACTTGAACCGGCATATCCCGGAAGCACACTTTGAACTGGAAGGTTCACGTGACTATCAAGCCTTTGAAGCCAAAGTGCGCGCCCACAAGCCGGAATTTTTACACCCCAATCCTTGGCAAACCTTGCTGGCGATACAAAATGAGTACCATGTGATTGCCGAAGCGGGCGATTCTGCCGACTTCAAGGGTATTTTTATTGTGCGCAAGGATAGCCCGATCAAAACCTTTGCCGACCTGAAGGGAAAAACCATCAGCTATCCCTCGCATACGGCACTGGCGGCCTGCATCATGCCGCAGTACCTGCTTTATCAAAAAGGCATTGATGTGCGCCACGACCTCACCAACAGATATGTTGGCTCGCAAGAATCGTCCATCATGAACGCTTATCTGCGCGACAGCGATATCGCAGCGACCTGGCCACCGCCCTGGCGGCTGTACCAGAAAGATCACCCCAAGGAAGCCGCCGAATTGCGCCAGATCTGGGAAACGCCCTCGCTGGTCAACAATTCCATCATGGCACGCGCGGATGTCCCCGCCGAACTCGTGGCGAAAGTGCAAAAATTACTGCTGGGCATGCGCAACAGTCAGGAAGGACGGGAAGTGCTGCGCAACTCCGAAACCGCTGCTTTCTACCCGGCGGACAATCAAACCTATGACAAGGTGCGGCAGTACATCACCACCTTTGAAAAAGTCGTGCGCCCCGTGGAGCAAAAATAAATGTTCGGCTTGATACGGCGCAGTATTCGCAACCAGTTGACCATGAGATTCGGTTTGTTTCTCAGCGTCGGACTGCTTGTCATATTGCTCAGTACCTACTGGAAAGCGGAGGAGCGTCTGCTAGAGCAAGTCGATGCCCATGCCGCACATGTCGCCATCGGGGTGGCGGCGGCCTCTCACGTCTGGCTGATTAGTCATGACTATGCTGGTTTGCAAGAAATCGTCGATGCCCTGAAAATGGATGCGGACATGGAATTTGCCATGATCCTGAATCACGAAGGCAAAGTGGTTGCGCATACGGATCGACATTACCTGGGGCAATTCATCGCCGATTTACCGGCAAAATCCGCCACAAAATACTACTACCACCGTTCGCTGCAACTTCTGGACATTGCCGTGCCAGTCAACAATGAAGGCGCGCGCATTGGCTGGGTACGGCTGGCCTTGAGTTCCAAACACGCCCAACAACTTTTGCGCGCACACTATCAAGAGCTGCTTGTATTTGCCCTGTTGCTGCTACTGACAGGCGGCTATTTTGCTTATTTTGTTGGCCAGCGTCTGACCCGAAAATTAAACACCCTACGCGCGGTGACGGACGCCGTGGAGGCCGGCCATTTGAGCGTGCGGGCCCCGGTGGAAGGCAATGACGAACCCGCTATTTTGTCGCAACGCTTTAACACCATGCTGGATCAGCTCCAACTGGATCTTCAGGAGCGCGCCGAGAACGAGGCCAAACTGCGCATCAGCGAGGAGCGCTGGCATTTCGCCCTGGAAGGCGCGGGAGATGGAGTGTGGGACTGGGATTTGCTTAACAACCGGATTGAATATTCCCGGCGCTGGTATGAAATCCAGGGAATGCCAGAGGGCAGTATGGCACCGCAGGCAGAGGCTTGGCAGAAGCTGGTGCATCCTGAGGATTTACCACACGTGGAAGCGGCACTGGCTGCCCACCTCAACGGACAAACCACCAATTTTAGTTGTGAGCACCGGGTACGCTGCGGCGATGGCTCATACAAATGGATTCTGGGACGGGGCGTCGTGGTCAGCCGCGATACACAGGGCACGCCGCGACGGATTATCGGCACACATTCCGACATCAGCCACGAACGCCTGGCACGTGAACTGCTGGCCCAAAGCGAACAGTCGCACCGCTATTTGTTTCAGAATGCCTCCGTCGGGATTGCAAAAGTTAGCACCAGCGGCGAGTTTCTGGAAATCAATGAAAAGTTTTGCCGCATCATCGGCTACACACGCGAAGAGGTATTGCACAACCACATTACCTTGCAACAGATTACCCTGCCGGAAGATCTGGATGCCGACATGGCCAATGTCAAACGCTTGTTAAGCGGCCAAGCGGCACAGTACGACATGAACAAGCGCTACCGTACCCAAAGCGGCAAGATCATTTGGGTGCATTTATCGGTACAACTGGCGCGCGATGCGGCGGGGCAACCGGATTATTTCGTCAGTGCCATACAAGACATCACCGACTGGGTTGAAACGCAAGAACGTCTGGCCGCGAACCAATTATTGCTGAATGAAATTGTCAATTCGTCGCCTTACGGCGTGGCCTTGTTCGACCGGAGTCACCGGCGCTTGGTCAGCAACGACAACTACCAACGCATCCTCGATCTGCCCGCAGACAAAGTGGCCGCTGCCGACTGGACATTCGCCGACCAGGTGCACTATTGCTACCAGCGTGGCGATTACGGCCAAGCGGAAAGCGTCGGCGCACTGCTGGCGCACTTCAAACAATTGCGCCAAGCGGGCATCTCCAGCCAAGGCGAGCGCCTGCAAGCCAATGGCACCTGGATTGAATATCGCGCCATTCCCGTGTCGGGCGACATGCACTTGCTGATTTACCTCGACATTACCCAGCGCAAAATCGACGAGTTGGAAGCACGCCGATACCAAGAGTTGGTCGCCTCTTCCAGCGACGCCATCATCACCAAAAATCTGGACGGGATCGTACTGTCCTGGAACCACGCCGCCGAAATTCTGTTTGGCTATTCCCAGCAGGAAATGATCGGTCAGCCCATGCTGAAATTGCTGCCAGAAAATGCCATCAACGAAGAATTAGACATACTGCAACGCACCGGCCATGGTGAGACCCTGCCAGCATTTGAAGGACTGCGGGTGTGTAAGGATGGTCGTATCGTGGATGTTTCCTTGTCCATTTCTCCCATCCATAACGCGGCGGGCAATATCATTGCGATTTCCACCATCGCCCGCGACATTACCGCCAAAAAGCAAACCGAGCAGACCCTGATTAAAGCGCGCATGCAGGCAGAAGCGGCCAACCATGCCAAGAGCGCTTTCCTGGCCACCATGAGCCACGAAATCCGCACGCCACTGAATGCCATCATCGGCATGGCTTATTTGCTGGCGCAAACCGATTTGAATCCTGCGCAACGCGCTGACCTGCAAAGCATCGAGTCCTCTGGCAAAAATTTGCTGGCGTTGATCAATGACATCCTGGATTTTTCCAAAATTGAAGCGGGCGAACTGTCGCTGGATAACCATGTGTTCTCTTTGTTGGAGCTACTGCACGACTTACAGGCCATCTTCACCCCCATGGTGGCCAACAAACATTTGTTGCTGCACATTCCGCCCCTCCCCGACCACATTCCCATCAACGTCATCGGCGATGGCAATCGACTCCGCCAGTGCCTGATCAATCTACTGAGCAATGCGGTGAAATTCACCCAGCAGGGCGAAGTGACACTGGGCTTGGAGCGCCTCGAAAATCCAACCGACAGCCCCAGCAACGCATTGCGTTTACGCTTTACCGTGCATGACAACGGCATCGGCATGAGCGATGAGCAACTGGCCAACCTATTCCAGCCCTTCACCCAAGCCGACACCTCCACCACCCGCCGCTATGGTGGCACCGGTTTGGGATTGTCCATTGTCAAACATCTGGTCGAATTGATGCAGGGCCAAATTGGCGTCCACAGCCAACCGGATCAAGGCGCCACGTTCTGGATAGAAATTCCACTGCAAACCGCACCGGAGAACACACACATCGTTGCCCGTAGCAGCGAAAGCCGCCTGCTGAGTATTTTGATTGCCGAAGACGAAGGGCTGGACCGAAAAATCCTGGTGCAAATGTGCCGCAATTTTGGCTGGGAAGTCGAGGCCGTGGAAAACGGCGAGGAATTGGTACAACGCGTCCTCTACCGCTTGCAGCAACATCGCCCACTGGATTGCATTCTGCTGGATTGGCGTATGCCGACACTGGACGGCGTGGCGGCTTTGGCCAAGTTAAAACAACGCATCGGTAGCGCGCACATGCCGTCGGTCATCATGGTCACCGCCAACGATCGCTATGCCTTGTTACAAGCGTTGCAACATGAGCAACCCGACAGCATCCTGACCAAACCGGTGATGTCCTCCACCCTGTTCAACGCGATCAATGAAGCGGTAGTGACCCACCATCATGATTTCAATATTGTCTTGCGCGCCACCCGCATTAGTGGCGAACACGGCTTATGGCTCCCCGGCACCCAAATTCTGGTGGTGGATGATAGCCAACTCAATTTGAACGTGATCGGACGCATTTTGCAAAATGAAGGGGCAACGCCCATCCTGTGCGATTCGGGAGAAAGCGCCATTGCCAAGCTATCCGAATCCGAACTGGATGTGGACGTGATCCTGATGGATTTGCAAATGCCCGGCCTGGATGGCTACCAAACCACTCAACGTCTGCGCCAGGAATTGGGGATACGCCTGCCAATCATTGCCCTGACCGCAGGCAGCACCACCACAGAGCGCACCAAAGCGCTGCATGCCGGGATGAATGACTATTTGACCAAACCCGTCGATCCCTCGCGCTTGGTACATGTGCTGCGCACTTATGTTGAACAACGACGCGGACAACCATTGCCATTGCTGGAACGCGATCGCCCGCTGACCACCACCCCGCCCGCCCAATGGCCGGCCATTAGCGGCATCGACGCCGTGCAATCCTCACGCATTCTGGGTGGCGACCGCGACTTCTTCATCGAACTGCTACGGCAAGTGGTGTACGACCATGAGGATCCCGTCGCCACCATTCAGCAAAAATTTGACGCTGGCCAAGCACTGGAGGCCGCCAATCTGCTGCACAAACTGCGTGGGCGCGCCGGCAATCTAGGCGCCAACGATCTCCTGCGCGCTGCCAGTGCCGCTGAACAAGCGATACGGCAACACGCCCCCGACTGCACCACATACTTGGCAACGCTGGCAGCGACCTATCACACCCTCATCGACGCCGCCCGACACTGGCTGGAACAACAACCCAGTCCCGACCACGATGCCGCCGTACCCAGTGAGGTAGACCTCAAGGCACTCCGTACCCAGCTCAAAGAATTGCACGGTATGTTGCGTGAACATCGTTTTGATGCCCTGCAATTGAGCGAACAGATTCGCCATGGCCTGCAAGCCAGCGTCTGGTACAAGCATTTTCAACCCATCAGTCAGGCCGTGGCCAACCTGCAACTGGAACGTGCCGAAAGTTTGCTGGTCGCTTTCGAGCAAACCTTGAACGACCCTCTCGCACCGCCGCCCAACAGCGCGGCCAAATAACCCACCCCACCACCGCTCAGGACTTCCCATGCCCACCTGCGACATTTTCTGCAACGTCATCGACAACTACGGCGATATTGGCGTGTGCTGGCGCTTGGCGCGCATTTTGGCGCATGAGCATGGGTTGGCGGTGCGCTTGTGGGTGGATGATTTGCCCAGCTTTGTCATTCTGCATCCGGCGGGTGATGCCGAGGCGGAGGTGCAGCAGTGCGACGGGGTGGAGGTGCGGCATTGGTACGGCACGCTGGCTGGCGTGCAACCGGCAGACATCGTAATTGAAGCCTTTGCCTGCCGCCTGCCGGATGCTTACATCCAGGCCATGCTGCCCCAGCCGCCGGTGTGGATTAACCTGGAATATCTCAGTGCCGAGGATTGGGTGGAGAGTCACCACGGTTTGCCGTCGCCGCATCCGCAGTTGCCGCTGACCAAGCATTATTTTTTCCCCGGTTTTACCCGCCAGACCGGCGGGCTGCTGCTGGAGCGCGATTTGCTGGCGCGGCGCGATGATTTCCAACCATCCGCCTTTTGGCAGAAACTGCAAATTGATCCGCCCGCAGAGGACACGTTGGTGGTGTCCATGTTTGGCTACGAAACCCCGGCTCTGCCCAGCTTGCTGAATCTGTGGGCACGCGGCACGCAGCCGGTGCTGTGTCTGGTGCCGGATGGGCGCATGACGCGGCAGGTGCAGGCGCACTTCGGTTTGCCGGGGCGGCATTTTTTCAACGGGCGGCTGGAAGTGCGCATCATTCCGTTTGTGCCGCAGGCCGAATACGACGAGTTGCTGTGGGCCTGCAACATCAACTTTGTGCGCGGCGAAGATTCCTGCGTGCGGGCGCAGTGGGCGGGCAAGCCGTTCGTGTGGCAAATCTACCCGCAGGATGACGGCGCGCACTGGCCCAAGTTGCAAGCCTTCCTCGACCGCTACCACGCCGACACGCCGGAATTGGCCGCCGCCACCCAGCCGCTGTGGCAGGCATGGAACAGCGGCAGCGGCGCTGCCCTGACCGCCGCCTGGGGCGATTTTGTCGCCGCGCACGGCGCGTTAACCTGGCATGCCGAGCGCTGGGCCGAGTATCTATCCGGGCACAATCTGGCATTGAATTTACTGGATTTTTGCCAAAAAACCGGTAAAATCCGCGCCTTTCAAAATTCTGGGACTGCAACATGAAAATCGCTCAAGAAATCCGCGCCGGCAACGTCGTCATGATCGGCACCGAACCCATGATCGTGCTGAAGGCGGAATACAGCCGCTCTGGCCGTAGTGGCTCCGTGGTGAAGATGAAGATGAAGGGCTTGCTGAACAACATCGGTCAAGAAACCGTGTTCCGCGCCGACGACAAGATGGATCAAGTTATTCTGGACAAGAAGGAATGCACCTATTCCTACTTCGCTGATCCTATGTACGTGTTCATGGACGAAAACTACGAGCAGTACGAAGTTGAAGCCGAAAACATGGGCGACGTGGTGAACTACATCGTGGACGGCATGGAAGACAAGTGCGAAGTGACTTTCTACGAAGGCAAGGCGATTTCCGTGGAACTGCCCAACACCATCGTGCGCGAAGTGGAATACACCGAACCCGCCGTGCGTGGCGACACTTCCGGCAAGGTGATGAAGCCTGCCCGTCTGGTTGGCTCCGGTTTTGAACTGCCCGTAGCGGCCTTCGTGTCCATCGGCGACAAGATTCAAATCGACACCCGTACCAACGAGTACAAGGGTCGCGCCTGAGTTTCAGCCGCATGCACGCCAAGACCAGCCTGCGGGTTGGTCTTTTTTTTTGGCTTTTTTGGGAGTGGAGCATGACCGAAGCTGTTTTTTTTGATTTGGATGGCACCTTTGCCGACACCGCGCCGGATTTGGCGGCGGCGGTGAACCATGTGCTGGCCACCCGCGATTTGCCGCCGTTGCCACTGGAAGTGCTGCGACCGCAAGCCTCACATGGCTCGCCCGGCTTGCTCAAGGCGGCGTTTGGCATCACGCCGGAGGCAGCGGAATATGAAGGCTTACGCGCCATTTTTCTCGATTATTACGCCAGCCACATCTGCGACCATACCCGCTTGTTTGATGGCATGGCCGAGTTAATCGACGCACTGGAAGCGCGTGGACTGCCCTGGGGCATTATCACTAACAAGCCGCAACGCTATACCCTGCCGCTGATGCAGGCACTGGGCTATGCCGAGCGCGCCGCTTGTTTGATTAGCGCCGACACCTGCCAATACGCCAAGCCGCATGCACAGCCGATGCTGAAAGCCTGCGAACTGGCGAGCGTGACCGCAGAAAATTGCCTGTACCTCGGCGACGACCTGCGCGACATGCAAGCCGCCAATGCCAGCGGCATGCGCGGCCTGATTGCCCACTGGGGCTATATCAGCAGTGATCACACCACCTGGGGCGCGGCGGGCGGCTTGCAACACCCGCTGCAATTATTGGATTGGCTCACCATACGCTGAGTATCAAGCCACCGTATTTCATCACAAGCAGATTCTGTGCCAGAACCCGGATTTATGTTTGCCAAAGCCGTGTTTTTCTGATATTAAGGCGGACTTTATCGTTAACCCCCGTTGGAGATGCCATGCAGTTCCCAGAGCACAAAACCTTCGCGCCCTACCAAGCCCAACCCGGCGAAGAGTACATGAACCCCGCCCAACTGGATCACTTCCGCCAGATTTTGAACCAATTGAAGTCCGAACTGGGCGAAGACATTGATCGCACCGTGCACACCATGCAAGACGAGGCAACCGTGTTCGCCGACCCCAACGACCGTGCCACGCAGGAATCCGACATGAGCCTGGAACTGCGCAACCGCGATCGTGAACGCAAGATGATCAAGAAGATTGAAGACATGCTGGAAAAAATCGACAACGGCGAATACGGCTTTTGTGATAGCTGCGGTATCGAAATCGGCTTGCCACGCTTGGAAGCCCGCCCCACCGCTACGCTGTGCATCGACTGCAAAACACTGGACGAGTTCCGCGAACGACAAATCGCCAAGTAAGTTGGCGCGCTCGCATGACCAAGCCCCTGCGGGGGCTTTTTCATTGGCTGTACCTCACCGCACAACGCCATGGAAAATAAAAAAGCCATCCGCTTGGATGGCTTTTCTAATTTGGTGGGCGATACTGGGTTCGAACCAGTGACCCCTGCCGTGTGAAGGCAGTGCTCTACCCCTGAGCTAACCGCCCTTTGAAAGGACGCGCATTAGACCACAGCCCTTATTTTTCGTCAACACTTTCACAACATGCGCGGCCTTTTTTGGAGGAAAACGGGAAAAGAGAAACGGGACGCGCTGCTGCGCAGCATTGGCGAAATGCTGGAACAGCGCCATCCGTTTTTCGCATTTCCCGTTTCTCTTTTCCCATCTCCCATCTCCCCAAAAAAACAAACCCCGCTTTTGCGGGGTTCGTTTTTTCATCGACGCATGGAGTCAAAAAACTCGTTGTTGTTTTTGGTGGCTTTGATTTTGTCCAGCAGGAATTCCATCGCGTCCAGTTCGTCCATGGGATACAGCACTTTGCGCAGCAGCCAGATGCG
>DHYQ01000034.1:43186-43515 GCA_002414205.1 Gallionellaceae bacterium UBA5126
GCGGTGGCGATGATGGTCAGGCTACCGCCTTCTTCGATGTTGCGCGCCGCACCAAAGAAGCGTTTGGGGCGATGCAGGGCGTTGGCATCCACACCGCCGGTCAGTACCTTGCCGGAGGAGGGAATCACGGTGTTGTAGGCGCGGGCCAGGCGGGTAATCGAATCCAGCAGGATGATCACGTCTTTCTTGTGCTCCACCAAGCGCTTGGCTTTTTCCAGCACCATTTCCGCGACTTGCACGTGGCGTGTGGCCGGTTCGTCAAAGGTCGAGGCCACCACTTCGCCGCGCACGGTGCGGCTCATTTCGGTCACTTCTTCCGGGCGCTCGTC
>DHYQ01000034.1:43670-52731 GCA_002414205.1 Gallionellaceae bacterium UBA5126
CACGATGTCGATGATGCGCCCGGTGATGTTTTCCTCAGCGCGGATGTCGCGCTCCAGCTTCAGCGGCTCGGTGGGGAACAGCGGCGTGAGGTTTTCAAACAGGATTTTGTTCTTGGTGTTTTCCGGCGGCTCGCCGTTCACCTTATCCACCTTTACCAGGGCAACATAACGTTCGCCATCCTTGGGGGTGCGAATTTCGCCTTCCACCGAATCGCCGGTGTGCAGATTGAAGCGGCGGATTTGACTAGGGCTGACGTAAATGTCATCCGGCCCGGCCAAGTAAGAAGTATCGGGCGAGCGCAGGAAACCAAAGCCGTCGGGCAGGATTTCCAGCGTACCATCGCCGTAAATGCTTTCGCCGCGCTTGGCCTGGCTTTTCAGCAGGGCATAGATCAAGTCTTGCTTGCGCATGCGGTTGGCGTTTTCAATCTGGTTGGAGGCGGCCATTGCGACCAGCTCGGTGACGTGTTTCGTCTTGATATCGGATAAGTGCATAGTGATGCGGCTAGGCGGGAGGGGAAGGAGATTGTTGCCTTTCCCGTACCGGGTGGCTGCGGCCAACGGCGCGGGAAGGCAGAAAAACGTGACGAATTAAATGTGGCTGTCGATAAAGGCGCTCAATTGCGACTTGGACAAGGCACCCACCTTAGTGGCTGCGACGTCGCCGTTCTTGAACAGCATCAGGGTAGGAATGCCACGAATGCCATAACGGGCGGGGGTCTTGACGTTTTCGTCCACATTGACCTTGGCTACTTTCAGGCGCCCGGCGTATTCACGGGAAATTTCATCGAGCACCGGGGCGATGGAACGGCAAGGGCCGCACCATTCAGCCCAGTAGTCCACCAGCACAGGCACAGCAGATTGCAGCACCTCGGCTTCAAAGGTCGCATCGGTAACGTAATGGATATGTTCGCTCATGGGAGACTCTCACTTATGAATAACAAGGGAAGGGGGGGAAGCAGCAGAAGTGCTTTGGAATGGGTGCGCATCCTAACGAAAAACAACGCCCCTGTGAAGGGGGAAGTGCAATTATGTCTGGACATCCGGGACGTCATGTTTAAAATCGCGCGTTTTTTCCACAAAGGCACCCGCATGTCCTCAAACGCTTTTTTGCACGCTTTTAACTTGTCGGACGAAGTGCTACGCGTCCTGCTGATTTTTCTGTTTGCCTGGCTGTTAATCCGCTCCAGCCGCCGACTGATTGGCATGTTGACGAATTTTCTGAACAGCCGCGCCAAAACCGCCGAAGAAAATCGCCGTATTGATACCTTATCACGTGTGTTTCGCTACATCGCCACGGTGGTGATTACGCTGGTCGCCGGCATGCTGGCCTTAAGTCAATTCGGCATCTCCATCGCCCCTATCCTCGGTGCGGCAGGCGTGGTTGGTATCGCTGTGGGTTTTGGTGCACAAAGTTTGGTTAAGGACTACTTCACCGGCTTTTTCTTGTTGCTGGAAAATCAAATCCGCAAGGGCGATCTGGTCGAAGTGTGTGGCAAACAAGGACTGGTGGAAGACATCACCCTGCGCTATGTGCGCCTGCGCGACTACGACGGTCATGTGCACTACATTCCCAACGGCCAAATCAGTTTGGTCACCAACCAGTCCTGCGACTTTGCGTTTGCCCTGATTGAGGTTGGTGTCAGCTATCAGGCCAATCTGGATCAGGTTTTCGCTGTACTGCACGAAGTTGGTCGCAACATGCAGGCGGAAGAACCGATTAGCCGTAGCCTGCTGGAGCCTCTGGAAGTCCAGGGGGTGCAGGCATTTGCCGATTCCTCCATCACCATCCGCTGTCGCTTCAAAACAGTTGCCTTGGAACAAGGCCCGGTACGCCGCCTATTTCTGAAACGTGTCAAAGAAGCCTTCGACCAGCATGGCATCGAAATTCCCTACCCGCATCTCACGCTGCAACGCTGGGGCGATTAAGTCAAGGCGCGCCGCTGCGCATGGCGGCCCCGCGCACTTCAAACTGCACGCTGTCTACCATACGACCACGCTCATCCAGTAAACGCAATTGATGCTGCCCCGGCAACGGAAACCAGGCGGCCAGATATGCCGCCGACTGAGGGGGCTGACCATCCAGTACCCAGCGCCACCTCTCCCCCACTGCCACGGTGGTACGAAATACCACACGCTGCTGGGCGGGGGGTATCTCTGGATCCAGTGCCACAATCATGCCGGGGGTGGGGTAAGCAATACGCGCCAGAGATCCTCCTTGCGCGTTGTCATCCCGTGCACTACGTGCCTGAATGACCTCTTGGGCGGTGCCACTCATAAACAATTCACGTCGGGGCGGTTCAATGGGGGGCTCGAAACGGATTTGTCGCACTTCCAATCGTGCGGGCAACGGCGGTGGTTCACTGCGCCCCAGCAAGCCTGTCCTCCCCCGGTGCAAGTAATCCATCAGACTGGCCCACAGCGGCGCGGCCCCGCTAATCCCGGACACATCGTGCATGGGCTCGCCGCTGGCATTGCCCACCCACACGCCCACGGTGTAGCGGCGGGAAAAGCCGATACACCAGTTATCACGCATGTCTTTGCTGGTGCCGGTTTTCACCGCCGACCAGTAGCGCGTGGATAACACCGAATCAAAGCCGTAGGTGTGATGGCGGGCGCTGCGATCCGCCAGGATGTCGGCCAGAATCGCCGTCACTTGCGCCGGATAAACCGGGCGATCGGGCGCTTTGCCCGGCGTGTCCGGCAACCAGGTGAGGTCACGCCATTCGCCCTGATTGGCCAACGCACGGTAAGCATTGGTCAAATCCAGTAGCCGCACTTCCGCCGCACCCAGCGCCAGGCTGTAGCCGTAGTAGTCGCCCGGCTCGGTCAGGGTCATAAAGCCCAGCCGGGCCAAGCGAAGCTGAAAGGCGTCCGGGGTGACGCGCAGCAAGGTGCGCACCGCCGGGACATTCAGCGAGCTACCCAGCGCCATGCGCAGGCTGACCGGGCCGACGAAATGCTTGTCGTAGTTTTGCGGCACGTACAGGCCGTTTTGCGTGGGAATATGCACCGGGCTGTCGTCCAGAATCGACGCGGCGGTGAGGGCGCGTTGCTCCAGGGCGATGCCGTACAGGAAAGGTTTCAAGGTAGAACCCGCCTGGCGGTGCGCCAGCACCATATCGACGTCCGGCGACTGCGATAACTGACCACTGGAGCCGACCCAGGCCAGCACCTCGCCCGTGGCATTGTCCAGCACCAGCACCGCGCCATCCTGGGCGTTGCGCCGCTCCAGTGGCAACAAAGTGGCGCGCAACTGCTGGTTGGCAAAATGCTGCAAGCCCGCATCCAGGGTGCTGCGTAGCTGCTGCCCCGGCTGCACCAGCAGCTTGCGCGCCAGATGCGGCGCGGCGTTTTCACCTTCCAGCCGATACGGTGGAGCCAGTTTCAGCGCGGCGAATCCGGCCAAGTCATCACATTGCTCGCCCGCTTTAAGCTGCTTCAACAAGCCGCAAGCGCGCTCCACCGCCAGCGGAATGCTGACATTGGGCGCACGGATCAGCACCGCCGCCAGCGCCGCCTCGCGCACATCCAGCGCCGCCGGGGATTTGCCGAACAAGCCCTGACTCATGGCTGCCACGCCCTGCAACTCGCCGCGAAAACTGACCAGATTCAGATAGGCCTCCAGAATCTCGTCCTTTTGCCAGCGCGCATCCAGCCACAGCGCGGCACTGCCCTGCCCCACTTTTTCCAGCACATTGCGCCGCCCGGCACGCTGCGGCGCGTCCAGCTCGTCCAACAGCCCCACCAACTGCATGCTCAAAGTGCTGGCACCGCGCGTGCGGTTGTTCCACACATTGCGCCAACTGGCCGCCAGCACCGCGCCCCAATCCACCCCGGCGTGCTGGTAAAACTGCTTGTCCTCGGAATAAATCAGGGCGCGCAACAGCGCCGGGGAAATGTCCTCCAGCCGCGTCCAAGCCAAACGGCGCACCCTGGCATCCACGCGCTGCTGCTGCAACACCGTGCCATCGCGCGCCAGCAACCAGGCTTCCGACGGACGATACTGCGCCTGCACCTCGGCAAAACTCAGTTGCGCCAGCGCTGCCGTACTCCACAACCAGCCTGCCAGCAGCCATCCTAGTTTGTTCATGTCGCGCCCTGTACAGAAAAAAGTGTGCCGATTTTACGGCAAAAAAAAAGGGCGAACCGGAAGTTCGCCCTTTTCACCGCGTCACGCTTACGGCTGCACTTGCACGGTAAAGCTGACCGTGCCGCTGCTGCCGGGGGCCAAGGTGCCGGTGAAGGTGTACACAATCGCCCCAGCCGCACCGACGGCAGGGTTGGTGATGTTGCAGGCACTGAAGTTCAGCGGCAAGGTGCCGCAACTAGCACTTTGGAACAGCGTGTAGGCCGGGGTATGGTCGTTGATGACCACGTTGGACAACAAGCCGCTACTGTTGTTGGTATAGACCACGGAATACACCACGTTGCTGCCGGGCAAGGCGGTCGGCACGTTGACGCTCTTGACCAAGGTCAGCCCGGCGGAGGTGCCGGATTGGCCCACGGTGGTCAAGTCATGCCGCACGTAGCTGAAGCTCACCGCTGTACCGGAGAAGTTGCTGCTGACGCTGGCGGTGATGGTCAGGGCATTTTGTGCATTGACGGGTGCCGCTGCCGGGACAAATTCCTTCACCAGCAAGCAGATGGTCTGCCCAGCCGTGACCGCAATGCCGGTCGCTACCGGCACTTCACCGGCGTCGATTTGGGCATTGCAGTTGGCGTCTTCGTACAGGATTTCGCTCCAGCCACCGGTGGCGGGCGTGGCTTGGGCGGCCAGGCTGAACGTCACGCTGCCGCTGGTGCCCGCGACAAAACGGTGCGGGTAATACACCACGGTGCCGGGCATGGCGGCTTGCACGCCGTCCGTCAGGAACTGGTTGTCCGGCACGTCGCCAAAATTCAGCCCGTTGTAGCTGGTGCCGGCCACCAGGGTAAAGCTGATGGTGTCAGCCACGCGGTTGTAGGTGCCGCCGGAGGTGCCAACACTGCCGCCGCTGCTGAACATCCCGGCGGGGTTGGTTTCGGTAATGACGATGGCACCGCTGGCGCTGTTGGGCAAGGTAAAGCTGTAGTTGCCCGCGCCGTCGGTGGTGGTGCTGCAAATACCACCGGCACAAGCCGCGTTACTGGCCGTCACCGTCACCCCGGCGATGCCAACTTCCGCACCATTTTGCAGGCCGTCATTGGCCGTGCCGCCACCCGTGCCCGTGTCCTTGAACACCGTGCCGTTGATCGTCATGGCCTTGGCGCTGTTGGTCAGGGTACAGGTAATGTTGGTGTCGCCCGCGCCTATGGTCAGCACATTGCCGCTCAAACCAGCCGTGCCGAGACACGACCAACTGGCGTTGTAATCCGCTGCGGTGCCAGTGGTGAAGGTTTCGCCCAGGGTAAGCACCGTGCCGGTCAGAATGTTGTCCACCACGCCGGTGTCGGTCTTGTTGGCTGCGGCAGCCGTCGAAGCCAAGGTGGTCAGGCCGGTGCCGGTCACATTGACGGCATCCCCGGCCTTGGCATTCACCCAGGCTTTTTGCAGCGTGACTTTGGCCATGGATTTCCCCGCATTGCTGATGGTACAGACAATGGCCGTATCAGTCGGGCCAAGGGTCAATACATTGCCACTCAAGCCGGTCGTACCGGTACAAGACCAAGTGCTGATGTAATTACTGGCCAAGCCCGTGACATAACTTTCGGCCAGTGTCACCACCGTGCCTGTCGGCGAGGTATCGGTCGCGCCGATGTCCAGTTGGCTGGTGCTGGCGGCGGTGGAATTCAGCGTGGTCAAACCGGTGCCGGTAATTGTCACCGCATCGCCCACGACGGCATTGCTCCAGGATTTGCGCAGCACCACCGTCGCTGATACCGAACGGCGGGTTTCGGTAAAGGTACAGGTGATGTCCTGCTGGTTTTTGCTGACGCCCGCTGCGGTGGCTGGGGGCGTAATCGTCACACTGGTGCCGGTACCGCTGGCCAGTTGCACCCCGTCAGCATTGGCACAGCGATAGGTGGTGACGTAGTTGGCGATATTGGTGGTGCCCTGCCCGGTGGCCGTCAAGGTATAGGCCGTGCCGCCATTAGCCATAAAGGCGCTAACAGCCGTCGGGGTCGCGTCATGACCCACCCCGGTACGCGTCGAAGTACCGGAAGGTGCGGCGGGCGTCATGGTCAGCACAAAACGCCCGGTGTCGCTGGTGGGCGATAGCTGGTTGGCCGCCCGCAACGCAGCGTACACCGGCAAGGTATCCGTCCCCGGCTGGCCATTGGTGGCCGTCCCGGAGGTCGTCAAGGCCCCGGCAGGAATGGTGTTGGTATAGCTGCCCAAGGTATTGGTGGTCAAGTCCACGTCGATGCGGCAACTGGATTGCGGGTTAAGCTGCCCACCGGTCAGACGCACCGAAGTTGACGTGGTGCTAACCGTACCACCACAGGTGTTACTGATGTTAGGCACGGCAGCCACGTTCAGGCCGCTCTGGGTGTTGTTCAAAGTCAAATCATCCAGAAAGCCCAACCCGGCCACGGTCGTATTGGCATCCGTGTTGGTAATCACCAGCGTCAAGCGTACCGGTTGATTGACGGTCGCCGGATTAGGGCTGAAGGATTTGCTGACACTCAAGCCCGGCAAGTTGGACAGCGAGGCGCTGGCGGCTTGCGGGATACTGCCACCGTTGGCGCTGGTCACCCCGCCAATCGGGATCGTGTTGGTGACATTGCCGTTGACATTGGAGGTAACGTTCACGGTCACATCACAAGAGCCATTGGCAGGCACACTGCCACCACTAAACGACCAACTCCCGGCACCGACGGTCACACCACTGAAGGTTCCACCGCTACAGGTTGTCGCTGGATTGGGCGGCGCACCGATACTCATCCCGGCAGGCATGTTGTCGGTAAAGGCCAAGCCCGTCTGCACATAGGTCGCCGGATTGGTAATGGTCACTTTGAGGCGACTGACACTACCGCCGCTGACCAAGGTAGGACTAAAGCTCTTCACCGCCGCCAGCGACGGTGCGCTGAAGGTGATGGTATCCGTCGTGCTGTTGATATTGCTGCGCCCTTCCGTCGAGGTCAGCACCCCGGCGGCAATGGTATTGGTCGCCGAACCACTGTTATAGGCACCGTTGGGAGTGACGCTCACGGTGATGGTACAGACCCCATCCACCCCGCCCATTTTCGGCGGCACGATACCGCCCGTCAGGGTGATGGCCCGTGTACCGGGCGTCGCGGTCATTTTGGTCGGATCGGGGTTGCCGTCCACGGTACAGTTGGTGCTGACATTGGCCGGATTGGCAATGACCAGATTGTTCGGCGCAGCCGCATTGGGCAAATTATCGGTCAGACTCACGCCGGTCAAAGCCGTGGCTTCCGGGTTGGTCAAGGTAATGGTCAATACCGACACCCCGCCTGGGCCCAGCACATTGGGCTGGAACGCCTTGACCACGGTCATGACGTTGGTGACGGTTAGATTCGCACTGGCGACGACCGTACTGCCCGCTGTCGTACCATCTGCCGACAAAATGTCGCCCTTGGCCAGGGTATTGGTCAAGGTGCCAGGTTTGGTCGGCGAGACATCAAAGGAGAGCGTACAAGACTGATTCTTGATTTGTGTCAGCGTTAACCCCACCACTATCTGGCCGCCACCCGGCGCGATAGTGGTGCTGGCAATCGTCGGCTGGGTGCCGGTCGCACAACTGGCACTCACATTGGGCGTAGCGGCCACCACCAGCCCGACGGGCAACACATCGGTGACAACCGGATTCACAATGCTGCCTGCACTACTCGACGACCAAGTGATGCTGGCACGACTGGTTTGAATCAGACTGATGCTGGCAGGCGTAAACGCTTTCGTGATGGTATTAATCTGAACGGTGGGATTAATGACATTGATCGTTGCCGTATTCGCCGTCACCGCCGTGGTTTGCTGAGCACTTTTCACCGTCGGAATGCTATTGGCACTGCCAGCCGAACTCCCCAGAATATCCAGCGTGATGCTGCAACTACCATTGGCCGCCAGCGTGACCCCCGTCATGGAAATCGCTTGCCCACCCGCTGCGGCCGCAACAGTGCCGCCACAGGTGTTTACCAAACCATTGGGATTATTGATGGCCACCTTGGTTGAACTCAGGCTGTAGTTGGGGATTTGCACACTGGTTTGTGTGGTGGCGCTCAGGTTGGTGAGGGTAATGGTCAGTTGGGTGGTGGCACCCACCAACACTTGCGCGCTGGCAAAGGCATTGCTGATGCCCAACGCCACGGCACTCAGTGCTGGCGCGGTAATGGTCGGTGTCACGGTTTCACCGGCGCTGGTCAGCGCGGAGGCGGTGATACCGGTATCGCTGCGATTATTGAACGGGGAACTCGTCACCACTGGCACTTCGATATAGCAAGTGCCGCCGTTGGCCGGAATCACATCCGCCGCCGTACTGGTCAGGCTGATGCTGTTGGTACCGGGGGTGGCGGTCAAAGTACCCCCACACGTATTCACCACCGTCCCCAACGCCGCACCCGCAATCTGCAACCCCGTCATATTGGCCGGGAACGTATTGCTGAGGCTCAAACTGTTCAGCGCCAGCTTGTTGGGATTGGTGAGGGTAAAGCGCAACAGCGCCACGTCCGTGCCGCTGGCGGCGATGGTGTTGGCCGCATTACCGACTGCCACGGTAAAGGTGGGCACCAGGGTCATGGTCGCTGCATTCACCACCAGATTGGCGGTGGCCGCTGCGATGTTTTGCGTGGCAGGCGTCACGGCGGTCAAGGCATTTGCAGGCAAGGTATTGGTCTTGGTGCCCGACAGCGTGCTGACCACATCCACCTTGACGGTACATTTCTGCTGCGCAGCGGAGGTTCCCGCCGCGAGGGCAAAACCGGCCAAATCAATGGTCGTGCCACCGGCAGTTGCCGTCACCGTCCCGACCGTACAGCCGGTGCCCCCCAGGTTCTGAATGTTCGGTGGATTGGCAATGGTCAACCCGGTTTGACCGGTAAAGTTATCGGTCAAATTAATCCCGGAATAAGCCGTGGTGGTGTTATTGGTGATGTTCAAGGTCAAGGTGCTGACCGCCCC
>DHYQ01000043.1 GCA_002414205.1 Gallionellaceae bacterium UBA5126
GCAATCACTTCAAAATCGGGATATTGGACGTTCAGCGCATAGGTAATCGTTTCAACCGCATTGACGCCTTCATTGAAACAAGGAATCAGGATACTAACCCCTTCCCAGCTTTCTCCCGCCCGTAACAACGGAATCTGCTGCGATTGAATAGCCCGTTCATTTTTAAAATAAAAATAAATCGCCCCGACTATCCACAAGCTCGACATAAAGAGCGGATAGTAAAAAATGTAGCCAATAAAAAAATGCCACAGCGAGTGCCAAAATATAGGTGGACTCATTTTTTCCCTACCCTTCCAACTGAACGTAACTGCGGTACACCGCACGCATCGAGGTCATCGCTCTAAACCACAAATATCCAACTTTCCGCCAAAACATACCTTTATTGCTTATGCGTCACGTTGGCAGGGTTGAACGGGTACATGCGGGCGGGCTTTTTGGCAAAAGCGCGCCGCATCAAATCGGCATCGGGATTATTACGGAACAAATCGTCCGGGTAATAGGCGATATGGTGCACACCCAAATCGTAGAGATGCTGGATGGTCAAGCTGAGCTCTTGCGGCGAAAGCACTTCACTGTTTTTGCGCCAATTCACCGCTTGCAGCTCAAAAACCGTGCGCTCCAGGCCGCACGCTTGCTGTTTCACATTGGCAAAGATCCGGTTGTAAAACGCACCGGCATCATCGGCTTGTTCCATGTAAGGCATGGCCATGATCGCCGTGTAGTCATATTTTTTGATCGAATCTTCCAGACTTTGGGCATACCATTCTTGGGCATCGGTATTCAGGGCCACCTGGGCATACAGATTGCGCGCAATTTTCAGCTCCGGGTGATATTGACGGGCAACTTGCGCCAATTCCAGGGCAAAATCATCCAAATACTCGGTTTTAAGTTTCGTCCAGCGCAGAAATTGCGCACGATTGGCGCGGATTTCCGCAACACTCGCGCCCACCCCCCATTGGCGGTATTGCGCCCGCGCCAGCGCGCTATCGTCTTCATAATCGGACAGAGTTAAATCGTCATGGAAGATAATGCCGTCAATCACGGCGGATTTAGCCAAGTCTTCATAAATTTCCCGGATCAGCTTGCGCGCCTTGGGCGAGAAAGGGGACAGTCGGGGATAGCCCATGTTCAGATGCTTGGCATCAACCTGCAACCCCAGCACTTTATCGTTGGCCACGGGATTGCCGGGCGGCAATTCCCAGGCCAGCACCGGCATCCAGGCATAAATGCGCTTCACTTGCGTGCGGGTGGCGATTTGCCAGGCCACGCGATTAAACAGATCGCTGCGCACCGGGAGATGGCGGTTTGGAAAATAGACAAAATTCGCCGCGCCATTCGCGTCAGGATCGGCAAAGGTCTGAAGGTAAACTGTATTGGCATTGACCTTCTTGATGCGCTCCAGCAAATCGCCCAGATTCTTGTTGATTTGTTCGGGGTTAGGGTCGTAGAGGTAATCCAGATCAATGTGCATGGCTTTGGTGGTAAACGCACTGTCGGTGAAGTTGTTGTTGCGCTCCCACATGTTGAGTTCCATTTCGGCATGCGACATTTTTTGCTCCACCAAAATGCGGCGCAAGCCCCATAACGGCGTGAGTTTGGTATTACTGCCATCATCCAGCGTCAGCCCGACGGGCATCCCCAGACTTTCGGCGATTTTGCGCACCTCCATGTTGTATTCGCCGTAAGGCCAAACCATGACCCGTGGCTTTTGACCGGTGTATTTCTTCAGGAAATCGCTATTGGCTCTCAGGTCTTCATAAATGCGCCGTTGATAACTTTTGTCATCTTCATAAGCATTTTTATCGCGCAACCACTGGCGGGTAATCGCAGCGGGCTCCATATTTCCCTGCGGATTGCCCAAAATCCCGCGATGCAACAAATAGCTGTGGCTGCCAATCTCCACCAGCCCGCTGGCCACCATTTCCTGAATTTCCTTTTGACTCAGAAATTTACTTCTATCAATCGGATGTCCATCAAAATCCACCTTGTCCTTGGCTTGCAGCCAGCTTCCTACCAACGCAACCACCGTCGGAATTTGATATTTTTTGATGATGGGAAAGGCATTGGCATACACCGACTGATAACCATCATCGAAGGTAATCAACACGGCTTTGTCCGGCAATGGTTTGTTGTGTTTGCGGGAATTGATAATGTCCTCGACACTGACGAAGTGATAGCCTTCATCCACCAGCGCCTTCATCTGCGCTTCAAAATTCGCTGCCGAAACGGCATACGTTGAATCCAGGGTCTGACTGGTTTCAGAGATTTCGTGATAACTGAAGATGGTGAAATCATTGGGATGGCGATCACGACTACACGGATTCAGCATCTCACTGGCCATCAAATTCCCGCAAAACCAACAAACCAGCAGCAACATTATTTTTGTTATTGAAGAACGCATTATCTACTTTCCAAAAGGCGACACTTAATCTCGAACAGGGGGGCCAACCCATCGGACGACCGGAGGATCGTCCATTTTTCGCCAGGTTAGCGAGTCCGCCATGCTATCAGTCTTTCTGAATAGCGGGGCAATCCCGCTTTGTATGCAACAGGGCTCGGCCCGATGCTTGACCTTTAACGCAGCAAGACCCCGCGCCGGTTACAAATGAGTTACGGGAAATTGTCAGCGAGATAAGGCCTGACAGAAACAGTGCCGCTTGCGGAAGAAAGAAAATTGCGCACTGCGAGGGCGGGGCAGCAAGACTGCGAACAGCATCTTAAATGCCGTCAATCAGGACGGAATATCCAAACAGACTTTTTAAAATCATAAACATAGGTATCAAAAGCCGAGAATGAGCTTTTGTAATAAAAATACGGCATCTCCATCTCATGATAGAAATACCCGGCTCGCCCCAAGCGTTCCTGCAATTGCAAGCGACGGATGCCCAGCGCATCCAAAGTGGCCGGGTAGCGACCGTGGGTTTGCGCGTAGCGCTTAATCAGGAACACCACCTCATCCGCCTGGTGGCGTGTGCTGACATCACGCAGATGATGCACGCCGACGATCAGCGCCACCGCAAGCAGCCAAATCAATGCCCGTATCATCTGCTGTGCCCGTTGTTCGGCAATGCACAGGATGATGTACGCGCTACAGGATAGCCAAACGAACAACGGCAAGCAGACCAAAATCAATACAAAACCAAACCCGGACTGCCCCACAAACAACACCGTTGCCGTCGCCAGCCACAAGGAATGATAAATTCTGCGGCGATGTGGTTTTGAAATGCTCATAAATCCCCCGGCATCACAGCAGTGATCATGCACCCACCTGCGATGCTCGGCGCGTCATCGGATATTTCACACCGCCCCCAAACAGGTGACGACTTGCCTGTGAGACCACTACCTTACCCCAAACCTCGCAAATGCGAGTGCAACGCCAGCTTATCGAGCTTCACCAGTGGCAATTCCAGCAGCAGGTGGATACGTTGGGCAAATTGTTCGGCGACGTGTTTGAAGGCGGCTTGGCGCTCGGTCGGGTCGGCGATGGCAGCGGGGTCGGGCATGCCCCAGTGCGCGGTGGCGGGATGGCCGGGCCAGACTGGGCAGGCTTCATTGGCGGCGTTGTCGCAGACGGTGATGATGAAATCAAACGGCGCGACCTCCGGGGTAGCAAATTCGTCCCAGCTTTTGCTGCGCAGGGCGTCGGTGGCGTAGCCGTGTTGTTGTAGCCATTCCAGCGCACCGGGATGCACCCGGCCCACCGGGCGGCTGCCCGCGCTGTGGGCGAGGAAGCGCCCCTGCCCCAGCGTGTTAAATAGCACTTCGGCCAAAATGCTGCGCGCCGAGTTGCCGGTGCATAAAATCAAAACGCGATAAGGTTGGATTTCCATGGCGACCTCAGGCATGTTGCAGTACTCGACCCGCCACGGCCTGCAATTTTTGCAGCAGAACCGGATCGCGTGATTCGGGGGCGGTAATCAGGGCATGTTGCAGCGCGTGGCGACAACTGCATTGCCCGGCAGTCTCGTCGGTTTGCACTCGCAACGCCACCGAACGCACCAAGCCACGGGCCTTGTCGGCATTGTCCAGCAGCACCTTGACGATGGCTTCCACCGTGACGAAATCGTGCTCTGGGTGCCAGCAATCGAAGTCGGTCACCATGGCCACGCTGGCGTAACACAGCTCAGCCTCGCGCGCCAACTTGGCTTCCGGCATATTGGTCATGCCGATCACGTCGCAGCCCCATTGCCGGTACATCTCGGACTCCGCCAACGTGGAGAACTGCGGCCCTTCCATCACCAAATAGGTGCCACCGCGCACCACCGGCAAGGCGCTGTCGCGGGCTGCCGCGTACAGATGGTCGCCCAGACGGCTGCATACCGGCTTGGCCATGGACACATGCGCCACCAGTCCGCTACCAAAAAAACTCTTTTCACGGGCGAAAGTACGGTCGATGAATTGATCGACAATCACAAACGTGCCGGGCGGCAAATCCTCACGCAAGGAGCCAACCGCGCTGACCGAAATCACGTCCGTCACCCCGATCCGCTTCAGGGCGTCGATATTGGCACGGTAGTTGACTTCCGACGGCGGAATGCGATGTCCGCGTCCGTGGCGCGGCAAAAAAGCAATCGTCTCACCGTGCAATTCACCCATAAAAATCTCATCCGACGGTGTGCCGAAGGAGGACTCCCCCATCACCCAACGGGTATTTTCCAGCCCGGCGATGTGATACAC
>DHYQ01000017.1 GCA_002414205.1 Gallionellaceae bacterium UBA5126
GTCAAATTGCGCTCACGCATACCGGGCTGGGCGTAAAAGCGCTCGGCCTCCACCGGCATGGGCGCAAAGAACGGCATGGCCAGCCAGTACAGGAATTGCGGATATTTCCCCACAATTTCAACGCGATAGCGGGTTTTATCCAGCACCTTGACGCCGGGCAGGTCGTGAGCATTTAAATCCAGCCAGCCTTGGGGCTGTTGCTTGGCAGCACGCTGCAACGTAGCGGCAAAGTCTTTCATACCAACGATGTATTCGCTCATCACGCCCAGAATCGGCGTGTGTAGCCGTGGATGCGCCAGGCGCTTGATTTGATAGACATAATCTGCCGCCGTCACCTCGCGTGTACCGACTTCGGCAAAGTCCGTCAAATTGTGAATCGAACGCAAATCTGCCGCGCTCAGGGCGTGGTAGCGCAACTGTCCCTGCGCATCCCGCGCCAGCGCCGGGTGTGGCTGGTAGCGCATGCCGGGCTGAATGGCGATGTCATACACGCTATAGGCGATTTGCGCCGCCGGGGCATCGACGGGCAAGGGCTGGCGGTTTTTGTCCAGATAATGCACTTGCGGCAAGGACTGCGCAGCCAGCGGAATCAGTTGATACGGGCGTTTCAGGTAATGATATTGCAACGGCGGGGCGTAAATCTGCGCCAGAAAAACATACTCGTTTTCGCTGTAAGCTTGGGCGGGGTCGAGATGTTTGGGACGCTCGGCAAAGGCGCTGTACAAAATGGGCTGAGCCACATCCGCCGCTGGATAGGGATTATTCGGCAGGGAGTCGCCACATCCGACCAGCAGCAAACATCCCAAGAAGAGCCAATGACGCAACCCGTTCATCCTGACACCACTATTCGCCTGCCTCGACCTTGCGCACGCGCCAGGCAATCACAATCGCCCAAACGCCCAAAGCCAAGTAGCACAACAACGACCATTCCGGGATACCCAGGGTCAAAAAAGTCCACCCCTTGGCTGCGCATTCGCCTGAACCGTGTAGCACCTCTTTGAGTACATCTGCCATGGGCAAGGTTTCCAGCATGTAATCCAGACCGGGGCCGCAGGCGGGCACTTGATCAGGTGGCAGATGTTGCAGCCAGATATGCCGCCCGGCCACGCCCATTCCCAATAATGCCAATAGCGACAACAGCGCCGCATAAACCCGCTCACCGCGCCGCCCCGGCCCCTGCAAGGTGGCCAACACAAATAGCAGCAGCATGCCCATGAAAATCACCCGCTGCACCATACACAATGGACAGGGATCCTGATGCTTCACATATTGCAAATAGAACGCAAATGCCATTAGCCCGGCAATCACCAGCGCTGCCAGCGCATACAAAACACGATTGGAAAGACAAAGCCAAAGATTACGCATGATTAAGAAAGATAACGATTGGGAGCGCGGATTCTAACGGATTCACGCCGCGAAGATAACGGCATCTCTGCGAAGAGAGGTCAAACAGACAAAAAACTTACACGACGGCAACAAAAAATAATTATTGCAAGTATCTATACGCATTTATGGTCACCAAAACTGACATTTATTGTCACTATTTGAGGCACAAGCAGCAAAAAAAGCCACCAAAAAGATGTAAGCATAAAGAAAGATTATCGGCATTAAAAACAATAATCAATTTAAATCATAAAGTTAAAAATTTTGGCACATATTGTGCTAATGACAATTTGCGTACACTGTGTATGCACCAAAAATGAGTACAAAATTTAGGAGCGAAAAATGAATAGCTTACAAAAAGGTTTTACCCTGATCGAACTGATGATCGTTGTGGCCATTATCGGCATTTTGGCTGCGGTAGCGATTCCTGCCTACGGTGACTACACCGCACGCGCACAAGCGGCTGAAGCCCTGACCTTGCTGGATGGCCTGAAGACCCCGATGACCGAAGGTTTCACCACCGACGGTACTTGGTTCCTGTCTGGCATTAGTGCAGTGACTACCGGCAAGTATGTCTCTGCTGTCACCAGCACCCCAACCAAAACCACCATCACGGCAACTTATAAAACGGTGGGTGTCAGCAGCAAGATCGCAGGCAAGTCCGTGCACATGAACTACAACAATGTGACCGGCGGCTGGTTCTGCGCCAATGGTGATGACGCCAACGAATCCACCACAGCGGCCACGACAGCGACTCAATCCGCCGTTCCCGGCGCGGCTGCCACCTTGCTGCCCACCACTTTGTTGCCTAAGGCTTGCCAATAAGCTGAATAAAACAAAACCCCGCCAAATAGCGGGGTTGGATGTGCAGCCAAATCCCCGCCTCGGCGGGGATTTTTGCATTAGAACATGTGCTGACCGCCATTGATGGCGATGTTGGCACCGGTAATGAAAGCCGCATCTTCGGAGGCCAGGTAGGACACCAGCTTGGCGATTTCCTGTGGCTTGCCCAAACGACCCATGGGAATCCCGGCGATGATTTGGTTGCGCACTTCTTCCTTGATGGCCATCACCATATCGGTACCGATGTAGCCGGGGGAAATGGTGTTAACGGTGATGCCCTTGGAAGCGGTTTCCTGCGCCAGCGCCTTGGTGAAGCCGTGCATACCAGCCTTGGCGGCGGAGTAGTTGGCTTGGCCGAACTGACCCTTTTGGCCGTTGATGGAGGAGATGTTGATGATGCGACCCCAGCCAGCGTCCAGCATGTCGTTAATCACCGGACGGGTGACGTTGAACACACTGTTCAGGTTGACGTTCATCACCGCCATCCAGTTTTCCACCGGCATCTTCTTCATCACGCCGTCTTTGGTAATCCCGGCGTTGTTGACGATCACGCTGATGGGGCCAACGTCGGCTTTGATTTTTTCCACCATGGCCACGCAGGAGTCGTAGCTGGACACGTCGGCTTCAGCGATGTGCACGTCCAGACCGGCGGCACGTTGCGCTTCCAGCCAGGCTTGAGCCTTCTCGGCTTCAAAGGAAATGTAGTTAGCGACCACGGTGAAACCGTCGGCACACAGTTGTTGACAGATGCTGGTACCAATGCCGCCGGTGCCGCCGGTAACCAATGCGATGCGTTTGCTCATTTTTTGCTCCTTGGGATAAGAAAAAACTTCCGCCCGATTGAGGCGGAAGTTGTGAGGGGATTAGTTGCGTTCCAGCGCCAGTGCCACGCCCATGCCGCCGCCGATACACAGCGAGGCCAGACCCTTCTTGACATCCTGACGCACCATTTCGTGCACCAGTGTCACCAAGATACGCGCACCGCTGGCCCCAATGGGGTGACCAATAGCAATCGCGCCGCCGTTGACGTTGATCTTGCTGGTGTCCCAAGCCATGTCGCGATTCACGGCAATGGCTTGCGCGGCGAAGGCTTCGTTGATTTCCATCAGGTCCAGGTCGTCCACTGTCCAACCGGCCTTGGCCAAACAACGTTGGCTGGCGGAAACAGGGCCAACGCCCATGATGGCAGGATCAATGCCGGTAGAGGCGAAAGACTTGATGGCAGCCAGCGGGGTCAGACCCAGCGCGGCGGCCTTGCTTTCACTCATCAGCATCAGCATGGCTGCGCCGTCGTTGATACCGGACGCATTGCCAGCGGTAACCGTGCCGGTCTTGTCAAACGCAGGACGCAGGCCGGACAGCGATTCCACGGTCGCGCCCAGAC
>DHYQ01000089.1 GCA_002414205.1 Gallionellaceae bacterium UBA5126
ATCATTCCTGACTTCGCCAAGGCCGGTGCGACTTACATCACTTTCCACCCCGAAGCCTCCGAGCACATCGACCGCACCATCGGCATGATCAAGGAACTGGGCTGCAAGGCCGGTCTGGTGTTCAACCCAGCCACTCCACTGGACATTCTGGAATACACCCTGCCCAAGCTGGACATGGTGTTGCTGATGTCGGTGAATCCCGGTTTCGGCGGTCAAAAGTTCATCCCGCATGTGCTGGACAAGGCACGCAAGGTACGCGCCATGATTGACGCTGGTGGCTACAACTGCCGCTTGGAAATCGACGGTGGCGTGGGCCCGGCCAATATCAAGGAAGTGGCGGAAGCGGGTGTGGACACTTTCGTGGCTGGCTCCGCCGTGTTTGGCAAGTACAACGCCAACGACAAGAACAAGTACGACAGCATCATCGCCGCCATGCGCGCCGAGTTGGCCAAGGTAGGTCAATAATGCGCCCAGTACCGAATTTTCCGCTGGAAGTTTCCGCCATCCTGCTGGATCTGGATGGCACGCTGCTGCATACCGCCCCGGAATTGGCCGAAGCAGCCAGCCGCATGTTGCGCGACATGAACTTCACCCCGGTGTCGCAAGACCTGCTGACCAGCTACATCGGCAACGGCATCGGCTGGCTGGTGAAACGCGCCCTGACCGGCGACATGCACGCCACGCCGGACGCCGCGCTGTTTGACCATGCCATGCCGATTTTCGAGAAGCACTACACCGAATTGTTGCTGCAAAGTAAACCGTTCGATGGCGTCATCGAAGGGCTGGACGCCATGAAGGCCGCTGGTTTCCGCTTGGGCTGTATCACCAACAAGCTGGCCAGCTACACCATTCCGCTGCTGAAGGGCGTGGGCTTGGCACCGTACTTTGAAATCGTGCTGTCTGGCGACACCCTGCCGGAAAAGAAGCCGCACCCCATGCCGCTGCTGTACGCCGCCGAGTTCTTTGGCGTGCCGCCGGAAAAAGTACTGCTGATTGGCGACTCGCTGAATGACACCGTGGCCGCCCGCGCCGCCAATTGTCCGGTGTTCTGCGTGCCTTACGGCTACAACCACGGCGAGCCAGTCGACACCCTCGATCTGGATGCCAAGATCGCCGATTTGACCTGCGCCTTGCCGCTGCTGAAACGCGTTTAACCATGAACACGTCACCTTGTCGCCTGTGCGCTCGATGGCGCTGATCCTGTAGGCCGGGTTTTTCCCGGCCTTTGCATGCAGCCCGTCGTTACTTCAGGAGATTTCCCCATGTTGCAACCGATTACCGAAGCCGAATTCAACGCCCTGGCCGCTCAGGGCTACAACCGCATCCCGCTGGTGTGCGAAACCTTTGCCGACCTCGACACCCCGCTGTCGCTGTATCTGAAACTGGCCAACCGCCCGTATTCCTGTTTGCTGGAATCCGTGCAGGGCGGCGAGCGTTTTGGCCGCTACTCCTTTATCGGCCTGCCCGCCAGCACTCGCATCGAAGTGCGCGGCAAGCGCATTACCCTGCACGAAGACGAGCAGCACAGCACTTGCGAGCAGGACAATCCGCTGGATTACATCCACCATTACCAGTCGCAATTCAAGGTCGCGCCGCTGGCCGATTTGCCACGCTTTGTCGGCGGGCTGACCGGCTATTTCGGCTACGACACCATCCGCTACATCGAACCACGTCTGGCCGAAACACAAAAAATCGACCACATCGGCACGCCCGACATCCTGCTGATGCTGACCGAGCAATTGGCGGTGGTGGACAACTTGTCCGGCAAGCTGTTCTTCATCGTGTATGCCGACCCGACACAGGACGACGCCTACCCGATGGCGCGTGACCGCCTGCGTGAACTCATCGGCCTGCTGCACCGTCCGGTCAACATCCCATGCACACCCGCGACGGACAGTCAGGAGGCGCGTTCCGAATTCGGCGAAGCCGCCTTCAAGGCCGCCGTGGAGCAGGCCAAGCGCTACATCTTCGACGGCGACATCATGCAGGTGGTGTTGTCGCAGCGCATGTCACGCCCCTTCCCTGCCGCGCCGTTGTCGCTGTACCGTGCCTTGCGCAGCATCAACCCGTCGCCCTACATGTTCTACTACGACATGGGCGACCATCACGTCGTGGGCTCCTCGCCGGAAATTCTGGTGCGACTGGAAGGGCAAAACGTCACGGTGCGCCCCATCGCCGGCACCCGCCCGCGTGGCAAAACCCCGGCGCAGGACGTGCAACTGGCGCAAGAGCTGCTGGCCGATCCGAAAGAGCTGGCCGAACACCTGATGCTGATTGATCTGGGTCGTAACGACATTGGCCGGGTGGCACAAAACGGCACGGTGAGACTGACCGAAAAAATGGTGATTGAGCGCTATTCGCACGTCATGCACATCGTCTCCAACGTCGAAGCACAACTGAAATCCGGTCTGAACGCCATGGACGCACTGAAAGCCACCTTCCCCGCCGGGACGGTCAGCGGCGCGGCCAAAGTGCGCGCCATGGAAATCATCGACGAGCTGGAGCCGAGCAAGCGCGGCATCTACGCCGGGGCGGTGGGCTATCTTGGCTTTAACGGTGACATGGACGTGGCGATTGCGCTACGCACTGCCGTGCTCAAGGACGGCATGCTGTACGCCCAAGCGGGCGCAGGCATCGTGGCCGATTCCAACCCTGACAGCGAATGGCAGGAAACCCTCAACAAAGCCCGCGCCGTGCTGCGCGCCGCCGAAATGGTGCTGGACGGGCTGGATCAGCCGCTACATCGCTAGAACTTGCAACAGCCTTGCGCCCTTGAAAATCCCTGGCTGAAGCATTGCAATGACAAGGGGGCTCGCGTAGAGTGAGCCCCGTCTTAACCCACCAGAATTTGACAAATTCCATGAGCGGTCATCAAACGCAACCCAAGCTTTCTACCCTGCTGCTGGGCGCCATTGGCGTCGTCTATGGCGATATCGGCACCAGCCCACTGTATGCCCTGAAAGAAACCTTCGCCGGACATCACAGCCTGCCGGTGGTTGAAGCCAACATCCTCGGCGTGCTGTCGCTGATGTTCTGGACCATCATGATGCTGGTGTCCTTGAAGTACGTCGCCATCATCATGCGCGCCGACAACCGGGGCGAGGGCGGCTCACTGGCCCTGCTGGCACTGGTGAGCGAGCTAACCAAGGAAGCCCCGCGCCTGTCTTGGTTCGTGATGATTTTGGGGGTATTCGCCGCCGCGCTGTTTTACGGCGACAGCATGATTACCCCGGCCATTTCCGTGCTGTCGGCGGTGGAAGGGCTGGATGTGGTGGCTCCCTCACTGCGTACCTACGTGTTGCCGATCACCATCCTGATTCTGACCGTGCTGTTCATGGTGCAAAAACACGGCACCGGGCGCGTCGGCGTAGCCTTTGGCCCGATTATGGTGCTGTGGTTTGGCGTGCTGGCGCTGCTGGGCATCACCTCCATCTTGCAAAGCCCGCATGTGCTGGCGGCGATTAACCCGCTGTACGCCTACCACTTCCTGGTCGATGCGCCGATGATTGCCTTCTTCGCCTTGGGCTCGGTGGTGCTGGCCGTTACGGGCGGTGAAGCGCTTTATACCGATATGGGGCATTTCGGCAAATTCCCGATTCGTTTGAGCTGGTTCGGCTTCGTGCTACCGGCACTGGTGCTGAACTACTTCGGTCAAGGCGCGATGCTGCTGGATCACCCTGACAACATCAGCAGCCCCTTCTTCTTGCTGGCCCCCGGTTGGGCCCAAATCCCCATGGTGCTGCTGGCGACCGCCGCCACGGTGATTGCCTCGCAAGCGGTGATTTCCGGCGCGTTCTCGGTCGCCAACCAATCGGTACAAATGGGCTTTTTGCCACGCATGGCGGTGTACCAAACCTCCGATCAGGCGCAGGGACAAATTTACGTCCCGCTGACCAACTGGTCGCTGTACGTATGCGTGCTGTTTCTGGTACTGGCCTTCCAGAATTCCAGCAACCTGGCTGCGGCCTACGGCATTGCCGTCACCGGCACCATGATGATCGACACCCTGCTGATTGCCTTCGTGCTGGTGCTGGGCTGGAAATGGTCGAAACCGCTGGTGGTGCTGACCATCGGCAGCTTCTTCATCGTCGATTTTGCCTACTTCGCCGCCAACGCCATCAAGATTCCCCAAGGCGGCTGGTTCCCGCTGGGCATCGCCCTGATTTCCTTCACCGTCCTCACCACCTGGAAACGCGGTCGCAAATTGCTGGCAGCGGAAATCGCCCGCCAAACCGTGCCGCTACCCTTGGTGATTAGCGGCGTGGACGACATGGCGCGGGTCAGTGGCACTGCCGTGTTCCTGACCAACGCCCGCGACGGCGCACCGTCGGCCATGTTGCACAACCTCAAGCACAATCAGGTGCTGCACGAACGCAACGTACTGCTCACCGTGCTGGTAGAAGAACGCCCCTACGTGCCGGATGAAGAACGCGTCCTCATCAAAGATCTCGGCAAAGAATTTTTCCGCATGAACATCCGCTACGGCTTTATGGAAGTGCCCGACATTCCAGCCGCGCTGGATTTAGCCGCGAAAAAAGGCCTGGAATTCGACATGATGAGCACCTCGTTCTTCATCTCCCGCGCCATGATCGTCCCCAGCCCCCATCCCGGCATGGCCATCTGGCGCGAACGACTGTTCCTCATCCTGTCCAAAAACGCCATGAACGCCGGTGACTTCTTCAAAATCCCCGTCAACCGCGTGATTGAAATGGGCACGCGGATCGAAATCTAGCCCGCCACAAATGCCATCCCCCGCTCGTGGTGAGCTTGTCGAACCATGAGCGGCGGTAGGGTGGATTCGCCGCAGGCAATCCACCTTTTTGCCCAATGCTGAAGGGTGTGCCAAATGAGAAACGGTGGATTGCTGCGCGAATCCACCCTACAGACCCGGATTGTTTTGCGGATGGCAATCACACCCCAGCAAATGGTCACTTACCAACCCACACGCCTGCATAAACGCGTAGCAAATCGTTGAGCCGACGAATTTGCAGCCATAGCTTTGCAGCGCACGGCTGAGGGCGGCTGTTCTAGAATGAAATCCGCTAATCACCGCTCAACAAAAAGATAGGTTGGGAATGCTTGGCCTGAAACATTGATTTCCAACTTGGCCAATTCCTCGCCTTGCTCTCTGGCATCTTTTCTAAATGGGAAAGTGGATTGATAACGCGAGGTCAATTGGCTTTGCCAATAAGAAAACCCTTGGTCTAACCAAATTTTGGTGCACTTCCCATCCTCTGTCTCGATTTCAAACAGACGCGCATGAAGCGCATCGCGCTTGTCGATGCTGCGCAGTGTGGATTCCATACCGCAATAATCAAAAGCAGCTTTAACGGCGGCAGCGCGATCTGCTTGGGTCAGCCAATTGTGATACACCTGTTGGGGTGGATTTAAGCCGCTGCTCCATTCTTGAAATGGGGCAACGAATAATTCAACGGATTGCACATTCCAGCGATCTTGATAGGTTTTTTTCAGTGCTGAAACAAACTCAATCAATAACGATGCAGGCAATGGTGAGTTTAGGTAGCGGTCATAATAAGCAATGCGGACAAGCTCGCCTTTTTCGCCCACCAGTGCATGTTCATCCTCTAAATGCGCCAGTAATTTTTTACCAAACCCCAGAGAAGAGCCGTCAATTTCAGCTTTTATTTCAAATCGTTGCACTTTTCCGTGCATGTCTGCGGGGGTACTGATTTCGAGCTTAACTTGCTCAAATAACTCGCCTACTGTTTCAAGTTTACCCCGCACTAAAAATTCCGCTTTTGTTGCCCATTGCGCATTGGGACTCCCTGCTTCAACCGTGCGGTATGCCCATGCCGTTTTGTCTGCGCCTAGCGTTGCCGCGACTGCCTGTCCACCCGCCTGACAAGCGGGCGGATTACCCGTCCAAATCGTGACACCGTTTAAACTCGACAAAACCGCTAATGCAAAACGATCTGATTGCGATAAATTTTGCACGGCATCGGGAGACATGATCAATTTGATTGACTGGGTAGTCGCCGCCCAGCGTTGCACCCACGTCCGCAAGGGGGATGTAGCAATGTCCCACTCCAATGGATTGCCAACCAAAAACAAGCGCAATTCCTCGACGCGTGGACGGGCTAATTCACGCGTAATGGCTTCGGGCAAAGTTTGGAATTCGGCATAAGAACGAGTGCGCCCAAATTGGGCATCTTCATCCCGAAGCTGGAATGCCTGTAGCCACGATTCGGTTAAAAATGCCAACGCGGCATGACGATCCAAATTATCCGTCTGGAAACGGGTATCAAAATGCAGCAAACAATGCTGACAAGCTCCCTCACAATCCGCCGCGCAACTTAAAATTTCTTTTGCCTTGGACAATATCTCGCGCACTTGGTCTGCAACGGAAGCGCAATAGCCAGAGGCATTGCGGTCAAATAACACGATGGCTTGCCCAATTTTTCTATTCCACTGAATGGGTTTGATGGCGCATCCCAATTCAGCGACTTCAACGCCCAGCATCTTGGCAACGGCACTGCGCATGGCAACGGCAAGCGAAAACGCCGCTTTCCCGTCCACTAAAGGAGCACCATCTAAATCGTAAAGCATCAATTCCAGTACATCTGTTCTCGCCTCATGCCCCAAACGAATGCCGCGCTGAATAGAAAAATCACTTCCTTCGCACATTTTGCTTTCGCCCCCTTGTGCGCCACGCAGTCGCCGATGGGGTTTGGGCAATGTTGCCACTTTGTTTTCATCTTCATCCGCTTCAATCACCATGGGTTCAGCCCGACCACATGCCAAACAAATGGCGTAGCCTAAGCCATTGATTCCCGCTGAATGATTAAATACCGTGCCTGCGGGATTTGAGCGGAAAGCCCCTAGCTGCGGGTTAGTCAGGGGCAGCCACTCGCCGCTGGCGTTGATCCACGGTTGCTCAACAGGCACAAACTCTTGCGTCGAAATGTCGTTGTGCGGCGACTCATACAGATCAACCGCAAAGCCTGCGGGTTCAAGGTAGTTAAACCGATGTTCTGGCTTAATGGGTTTACTGCAATCGGAACAATACGTCAGTTGGCTGGCTCTACTTGTTGTGCCGCTTGTGCCGCAAGCCGCGCAACGCCATGCCTCGCGGATATTTTGAATTTCATTCGCCGCTTGTGCTGAGGCGGGGATGTGCCAATTGAGGGTAATACCCGCCGAGCGATATACCAATCCATCAATTACGACTTCTGACCCTGGGGCATATTCTCGCAACGCCATCACCGTATCGCGGCTGGGTAACTCACGGCGGCGCATCGAGTTATCTTCGCGCTCATCCCGTTTGCGGGTTTTATGGCGTTCAATTTCGTCTTTGGTCAATGTCTCAAAAGAGGCAATATCGGTCGGAAAACCATAGCCCGGTAGAAAGCCACTGGTTGCTAATTCTCTGAGCAGATACTCATCCGTTAGGCGTTGGCGTTGAATTTTCAAGGCTTTGTAAGCGGGATCATTTTCTTTTGCAGCACCCTTGAAATTTTTAAATTGCGCATCGATCGCATCAAACTCGGCATACCACTTGAGACAAACTTCCTTCTGCATATAGTCAGCCGACTTTGCCACCAATCCAGATAGGGAAGCTATGCCTTCAAAGCAGGTATGCCGCAACAAGGCACGCAACCCTTTGCTGAGGTGCGCGTTTTGTGCCTCGTCAAAGCATTTTGCCCAAGCCATAAATTGATCCACACGGGCACTGTCCTTGGGCAGCATCCACCATTCCATATTCAGCTTGTCCAAATCGCCTTTTGCGGCGGCATGGTTGCGCAAAAAATCCGCCAACAACATGGCGTTGATATGCCGCTGCACAATTACTTCACTTTCCAGCTTGATACGCGGTGCGGGCAATTGGGTATCAAATGCCCAACGCGTATTGGCAAAAACATATTGATCGTGAGGGTTGTTTTTGCACACGGTCAGCGCAACCGAGCGGGTTTCTGAACGTCGCCCCGCCCGTCCTGCCCGTTGCAAATAATTGGCAGGATGTGGTGGGACGTTATTCATGGCAACCACGGTAATGCCGCCAATATCCACCCCCATTTCCATGGTGGTGGAACAACTCAGTAAATTGATGCACCCCGATTTAAAGTCGTCTTCGTATTTCTCCAAACGTTTGCCCGTTTGTTGCGCAGAATGCTCCACGGCACGGAAATAGCCGCTACCCTCCACAATGCGGTCGTTTAAATCAGACCACAAACCCTCGGCGCGCAAGAATTTGACCTGCTCGTTTTCTGACAACCAATGCCGAATGGCGATCAAACGCTCCTCCTCAGACGGGAAGTCTTGACCCAATAAATCACATTGCGGCAATGTGACCGCACGGCATTCGGCTACTTTTTCGCTTGGATTCTTGCGAGGAAGGTAGGGCGTTACGCCCCTCAAGGTCACATCCAGAATACGGCGCGTTGCAGGACAAATCCAACCTTGGGTCATCGGCGCAAAAGCCATATCTACGAAATCAAAATAACGTCCTGTGCTTGAGCCTTGCAATAAGCCGACACGCACCAAATCATCCCATGCGCATCTCAAGATGTTATCAATCGCATCCCGCCCAACCGGAGCACTGGGATCAAGTTTGAACACATAGCTCAATAATCGCACCAAACGATTTTGCGCACCTTTAGGGCTGCATTGTGGCCATTTTTTAAGCAAATTGAATTGCGCTTCTTTTGAGTCGTAGGGAAGCAATAGTTTTCCTGACAAACGCTGTCCGCCCCATTTTTTCCAACTGTCAGGCAACTTCACAAAGGTGTTTTCACGTACATGGAAATCGAGGGCAAGTTTCAAAAAATCACGCCATTCGTTCAAACTAAACTTTGCTGCCGAAGCAGACAATGTAGGCAATTGGGTGATTTTTTCCAGCTTGGGATAACACACCGCCACCAGCCCCATGGTTTCCAAGCTATTGGCGCGCTTAGGTCTGCGTCCAAATTCACGTACTACCAGAATGCGCGCTAATTTTTCCTTGCCTGTCGCGCTCCCAAACTCGGCAGGATCAAGGTCGGCATAGTATTCATACATCCATTTTTCCGTATCTCTCTCAACACTACTCAAATGAGAAACCGCTGCCTCAAAAGTAATCGGCTTGGGTTTCGATAATGCAGCAAGCTCACATTTTTTATCCTCAATAAATTGATCTAGCGCGGGATTTTTGATTTGTTCGAGCTTTTTGATGTCATCCTTCAGCTTGTGCGAAATTTCATCGTTGTCTGAAGCTGCTTTTTGCAAAACATGCAAATACATCAGGCTGCGTACCCGACCACGTTCAGAATCTTGCTGTAACTTAGCCGCAATGCGCGCCGTGCCTTGCCGACTATCGGTAAAGGCAATCATGCGCCGCCCGCGCAAAGGTCTTGACAGTGGCGCGACATCGTCAATGTCAGGACAAAACTCCAACAAAGTCGGAATAATTTCGCTTAACAAAAACGGCGCACCTAAAATGGCTTTGCGAAACATGCGCTTGCCATTGCCATGATGCCCACCACAATCAGGACACTCCATGATGCCGTCTTGCTCCTCTTTCAGCCGCAAAGACACCGTGTTGTCAGTATCGGATGGATCGAGCTGCAAAGTTTTACGCTCAACGAGCGCGTCACTGGTATGCTGCAAATAACCATTGGCAATCAGTACCGAGCTAGTTTGTGAAAACGAATTTTGAGCGGGTTCGCCATCCTGTTGGTCGTCGTTTTGTTCTTCTTCAGACACCTCGACATCCAATGAAAATTCATCATCTGCTTCTTCTTGAATTTGCCACAAGTGATGTTGACCATCACGATAACTGAGTTGCGCCCATAAGAACGTGGTGTTGCAATCATTGCAGGAACGCAATTCATATACGGGCGAGCCGCATTCGCAGTGGCGACGCTCTTCGGTATAAACCTTGCCGTAATGCCAGTCTGATGTATCTAATACCGTCCCTGTTTTATGGCGACATGTCGAATCACAGCACGCCCATAATCCCGCCAAGACATTATGAAAAGCGTGCAGACGCAAAGGCAAAAAGGGTTGTCCCTGTTGGTCTTTGGCACGGGTCAATAAGTCGAGCCAGCGCAATGCGTCTAGGTGGGTTTTGGTAGCAATGGCTTGGGTAATCTCGGTCAGTGAATTGGCAGCTTTTCCACCCTCGCGTGGCACGAACAAGTTTCGCACACGGCGTGCGGTGGCATTGCCGCATAACGCCTGAAATCGTTCGGATTGAGGTATTAACTCAAGCATTTCAAGTATGGTTTGCTGCGAATGATTCGCTAACGTAGCAGGCAAGTCGGGAATGCTGCGTTGACCCGAAACCAAATGCACACGTTCTTCATCTACGCCAGCCAAACCTGCCAGAAAAGCGCGTAATTGTTGCCCTGCTTCGCCTTTAGGATCGCCAATGGTTGCCGAGGTGGCAATAAAACGAACCTGATGACTGGCAACGCCAAAGGCATGAAGCACCCTGCGCAGCAGCAACGCCAATTCTGCCGCCTGTGAACCAATGTAGGTATGCGCTTCGTCCAACACGATCCACTGAAGTTTGCCCTGTGACGCATCCAAAATCGGCGCGTCTTGTGCGCGTACCAGCATGTATTCCAACATGGTGGCATTGGTCACCAAAATGGGCGGCGGTTCAGCGCGAAGTTGTTCGCGGTCTATGACTTGATTGGGGGTTTCATCCCGCTTGGCTTTGGGCTGTTTTTGTGGAGTCATGCCGTTATACAAACAAAACCGCACGCCATTGCCAAACGCGCCCGTCCATGCGTGCAAGCGTTCGCGCTGGCTTTGAATCAGCGCGTTTAACGGATACAGAAATAATGCCCGCACGCCCACCAACTTGGTTTTTTGTGCTTCATGTTCACGCACTAAGGCATCCAAAATTGGCACCATAAAACATTCTGTTTTGCCCGACCCTGTGCCACTGGTAACGACCACGGATTGCGGCGTTTCGGCAGACAATAACCTCCATGCCTCAAGTTGATGTTTGTGCGGTCGCCAATCTTGCCCAAAACGGTATTCATCGCCCGCACCATCCTTGGACTTTGCAGGTTTATCCATTGCCGTTATCAGGCTACGCGTCAGCAGCTCAGGGGATAACGATGCCATGTTGCAATCCGCCGATTCCCAACCAAATGTTGCTTCAAAAACAGGCTCACCCAAAAAACTACCTGATTCGCCAAAACCCTTGGAAAATAAATCACTCAAATAAGCCCGCAAGGCGGAATTTGAAAACCCCAAACGACTGACCGTTGCACGCGCTGCGCGGGTCGATAGTTCTGGCAACAGGGATGCAAAATACTGTTTTTTCATTGGATGCCCATTGATAAAGATGTGTTAGCGGGGTTTAAGAATATCCAGCGCAAGGCAGGTCGCCACTGTTTGGCTGTAGGCTTGCTCAAACCAAACAGGATCAAACGCCTTGATTTTGCGGAGTGCCATTTTATGCTCTGGCTTATCCCACCATGTTTGCGGTGTGTCTGAAACCGCCCAAATTGCACACAGTACGGGGATGTTTGCGACGGAGACTTTAAAGTCTTTGGGATTGCCAAGCCAGAAAATGGCTTGGGACTCACGATTGATTTGACTTTTTAATTGCTCGCTTGCGTCACTCATAAAACCTTCCACCGCCTTCTCAAAAAAACCCCGTTCAGGCCAATCAGTATCCTCCGCATGACCGCGAAGCAAAAGATTTTGTAAGGGGGAGTCCTTGCCACGCCAAAGCTGTTGCGAAAAATTTAATGGCTTGCTTCGCTTCACACGTTCTATGTCAATCATCGCATCACTGAATTGCCCCGCAAACTCGAATAGCAACATATCCATCACCCATTGCAATGCAGGATGTTCGTTCGCCAATTTTTCCAAGCGCGGTTTGAGCAGGATGGGGAAAGCCACTTGCGCACCTTCTTTGCCAAGCAAGGTGATTTGATATTGTTTGAGCTGCTCAATCGCATTGCGCCAATTATCAACCGACAGCATTTCCCATATCACACCTAATTCATCACTTAAACGACGAGAAAATCCGTCAGGGAGATCGCTGCGCAATAACACCAAGGCTGCGACCGCTGGTTGTTGCCCAAGTAAACGGAAGACATCCAGGCTGCTCAAGGGCAAATGCAGGAAGGTTTGCAGTAGATACGCCATCAATTCCCATGAAGAATGCTTGGCGTTTTCCGACATAGCATCAAGCACAATGCCAATGTTTTCCAGTCTTTCCAGCGTGGTTTTTATCGCAACGGCTTGTGCCAGTGGGCATTTTTCATCCATTGCAGGAAGATCTGGATGCGCCCATAGCGTGGGCCTGAAAAACACACTGGAGGCTTCATCTGGAAAAACTAGCCATAACCCCTGTTCTGCGTTCAGTGAAGTCGTTTCCCAGCGCGCCGCCACAACGCCTTCCGAATACGAGTGGTTCAATTTAACCAATTCCCCTTCCGCATCAATCAGCGGTGCAGCCTTCACTACCATCTGTTCCAATGTAGCTGAGTCTAATCGCTCCATAGCGATTGCAGGTAATCCCAGCGAATAAGGCTGCCGTTCCAGCTCGGTTTCATAGCGTGATACGTTCACAAAAATGTTCGGACTGTTCCCAACCAGCAAAGTAATTTTTACGGTCGCATCCAGCTCATCCGAAAAACTCATCAATTTTTCAATGTCTTTTTCGAGGTCTATCAATCGGATTTCTGCTGAACCGTTGTTGAGCAGAGGAATGCTGCGTTTTATGGATAGCGGGCTATTCCGTGTGCTGCGCTTGCCATTTTGTGTGAGGGTGAGTTCCAAATCATATCGTTTGGGGCAATCTGGATTTCGGTCAAAAATCCGCAACCGTGTCCCCGCCAAATGATGCAACGCCAGTTTGCTGCCTTCTCGCAGCATTCTGCCGTGGGGATCAAAAAAACGTCCGCCTGTGCTGGGAAAAGGCAAGCTCAGGCGTAACTCACGCAGGCTATCTTGCCAGCGCAAAGTCATATTAATGACTTCGGGGGGCGTATCACCTGCCTGCAATTGAAGTTTCATGCCCTGAAGCGAGGATGCTTGTTTGCAGCTCAAATCAGACGCATCCACAGCAACTTGGATGTTGCCCCAGTGGGTTAATTCAATCACGCCCTCGCTACTGGACATCCCCGATGAAAAGTTGACGCGTGCATGGCTGCCCAGCACAGTCAAGCGAAAACGGGTTTGCCGTTCGCCCTCTTTGAGCAAATAAACATCCACCAATCCCTTGGCTGACTCAGGGATTTCAATGCGTTTTTGTGTTCCCGCCACAAACCAATCCAAAGCTGTTTTTGGGACAGCGTGCCGCTCTCCTTCAGCGGAATAACGGTAAAGTTTGGGGAACCCCAGAAAAACCAAGGGCGGGCTGGACGAATATGGCAGGCGGCTACCTTCCCATACATAGTTTTCGCTGGTATCACTCACTTGTTTGGTGCGCACACGATAACGCTGCCCGTCTCCTTCCAGCATTACCTCGTCACTCACTTGATAGAGCTGACGCGCTGTAATGTCGTTGCAATGTCCAACAAAATCAGCTTCACCGTTGCGGGCATCTATTGTCCAACCATTGGGCAAGGCAATCCACGCCTCCTCTTCAGGCACACTTACTCTACCCGAAGCAACCCATTGCAGTTGCTCATCACGCAAAACGAAAATCCACGGCTGATCTTGAGCCAGCTCCGCGCCACCAACGACAGGCAACGGCGTGCCGACCTCTGCACCGTTTTGCTCGCGCAAATACAGCAAATGTTCAGCGCAAGCCGCTTCACCAGTTAATACACAGTTTTTGCCCGCCAGTGTTACGCTGTCCGCGCCGAAAGTTTGACGACCTGTACAAAACGGCAGGCGAGCATTGGCATGAATATCTATCGAAAAATAGCGCGGCAAATCAGTGAGTTTAAAGAGTGGCTTCAATTCATCAACGGCTAACTTTTTGGGCAATGCCAATACCGAGCGCAGCGCGTATTGTTCACCCACTTTCTTAAGCACCCGAACAACTTGGAATGCACCTGTCGCAGTGCGGGACATTTGTAGTGCAGCTTCTTTTACCAAACCATTCAACAACGTTTTTGCGGCATCATCTTCAAGAGAAAGGGGAAATCGTTCGCGCCAATCTGGGTCTCTGCGATTTAATTCAGCCACGGGATCGCTTAACCCTGAGAGACGATAATCCTGTTTCAAGGTCAATACCGTCAAAATAATCTCGGCAATCAAGCTATACACTTCTTGCTTTTGCAGGTTTATTGCCAACTCGGATGCTCGATCCTCCATCGCATGGATGATTTGTTCTCTGTCCCAATGATAGCGAGCCGCTTGGCGCAACATGGCATCCATCATGTCGGACAGTTTCCCTTTGCCACAACCAATAAAATGCAGCGGTAATCCCCCGTGTGCCACGATTGCGCCAAAGAATTTTTTGCCTGTTCCTTCTGGACGATGCCCCCAATAGGCAAATCCCCGCTCCACGCACGCTGTCCTGATAGTGGTATTCAGCGTATCGCCGCCCTCACAAAATGTATCGAGAATGGACGACCATTTCCACGCCCCACCCCGATACTCGCGCCGCCACCACTCGGCTGCATAGAGTACAAACAATGCGGGAAAGCCTCGAATGCGTCCAGCAATCGAGTCCAGCTCGCCAAATTCGGTTGCAAATTTAAGCGTCTCGCGTAGAGATAGATACTCTTCGTTTTTCAAACGGTACTGGTAAAGCATCTTACCGTTCGGTTTCTCTATCCGACGATCGAGCAAGAGCTGATGCAAAAACTTCTCAGGGGTCACAAAAATCTCCGTGTGCTTTATTGATTCAATTCTCAGCCACAAAATTCTAGCCATATCGCTCACATTGTAAATGACACGCACACCCCACCAGATGGTCATTCACCAGCCCGCAGGCCTGCATAAAGGCGTAGCAAATCGTTGAGCCG
>DHYQ01000070.1 GCA_002414205.1 Gallionellaceae bacterium UBA5126
CGCAATCTGTGTGGCGAAACCGACTTGCCGCAAGCGCTGGCGATTTTGTCCAGCGCCGACCGGGTGATTAGCAACGACTCCGGTCTGATGCACCTAGCCGCCGCACTGGACAAGCCCATGCTGGCGATTTTCGGCTCCAGCAGCCCGCAATTCACCCCGCCGCTATCGGCCCGCGCCGTGGTGCTGCAACATCCGATTTCATGCAGCCCGTGCTTCAAGCGCGTCTGCCCGCTGGGCCATTTCGACTGCATGATGAAACTGACCCCCGACCAGGTGTGGCAGGAACTGCAACAACTGTAATCCGAGGACTTTCATGAGCTACGCCAAAATCGGCATCGTCACCATTTCTGACCGCGCCAGCAAAGGCGAATATCAGGATTTGGGCGGCCCCGCCATCCGCGAATGGTTCACCCAAGCCTTGACTAACCCTTGGCGGCCCGTGGCGCGGGTGATTCCCGACGAGCAAGCCGACATCGAAGCCACCTTGCGCGAACTGTGCGACGTGGAAGGCTGCTGCTTGGTCGTCACCACCGGCGGCACCGGCCCGGCGCTGCGCGATGTCACGCCGGAAGCCACCGAAGCGGTGTGCCAGAAAATGCTGCCCGGTTTTGGCGAATTGATGCGCACCGCCTCGCTGAAATTCGTCCCCACCGCGATTTTGTCGCGCCAAACCGCTGGCGTGCGCGGCAACAGCCTGATCGTCAACCTGCCCGGCAAACCCTCCGCCATCGACGACTGCCTGAAGGCGGTGTTCCCCGCCATCCCCTACTGCATCGACCTGATCGAAGGCAACTACCTGGAAGCCAACGCCGAATTCTGCAAAGTGTTTCGCCCAGCGCACGCCAAAAAAGCCTGACTTGCCGCCACCGCTCAGACCCGTTCGACGAGCTGAGCCAAAAAAAGCCGCTGACCTGAACGGTGAGCGGCTTTTGTTCTGGCGCGGCAGCTTATTTTTGTGTCGCTGGGGCGTAATGGTCTTCCACCAGACTCTTCAACTTTTGGCTGGGGTGGAATGTCACCACGCGGCGGGCGGTGATGGGGATTTCTTCGCCGGTTTTGGGGTTGCGACCGGGGCGTTGCGGTTTGTCGCGCAGCTCGAAGTTGCCGAAGCCGGACAGTTTGACGCTCTGTCCTTCTTCCAGTTGGGCGCGGATTTCCTCGAAGAAACTTTCCACGATCAACTTGGCATCGCGTTTGTTGATGCCGACTTTTTCAAACAACATGTCGGCGAGTTCCGCCTTGGTCAGGGTGCTGGCTATCATGTTTTCCTCACATACGCAGTTGCGCACCGTGCTGCTGCATGGCTTGCACCAGCAGCGCGATACTGGGTTCAATTTCGGAGTCAGTCAGCGTTTTTTGCGCATCCTGCAACCAGACGCGGAAGGCCAGGCTCTTTTGGCCGGGTTCCACACCTTTACCACGATACAGGTCGAACAGGCTAACGGCTTGCACAAACGGCGCGTTGGCGGCGTGCATGGCGTCCAGCAGGGTTTGCACGTTGACGCTATCGGCCACCAGCACCGCCAAATCACGCCGCACCGCCAAAGTCTTGGCGATGTCGCGCATTTGCGGCACGCGGCGTTGCAGGGCCACGTCCAAATCCAGCTCGAACCACACCGCCGCTTGTGGCAAATCATATTGCTGCTGCCAGTGCGGGTGCAGTTCGCCCAGAATGCCGACCAATTGGTCGTTGCAGAAAATCTGCGCGCAGCGACCGGGGTGCAAGGCGGGATCCTGGGCGGCAACAAAGCGCACGGATTGCCCGGCCAGCAAGGCTTCCACGTCACCCTTCAGGTCGTAGAAATCCACATTGCGGGCGGCGCTGCCCCATTGCTCCGGCTGGGCCGGGCCGTAGGCAATCGCCGACAGGCGTTGGCTTTGCGCGTAGCCGTTATCGGCGTGGGCAAAACACGCGCCAACTTCAAACAGCCGCACGCGGGTTTGCTTGCGGTTCAGGTTGTAGCGCAACGCGCCGACCAACCCGCTCACCAGGCTGCTGCGCATCACCGCCATATTGCTGGCGATGGGGTTTTGCAGCACGACGGGAACACAGTTGCCACACAAATCCTGCTCGCTTTGCGCTTCCACAAAGGCGTAGCTGACGATTTCCTGATAATCGCGGTTGACCAGCAGTTGCTGCACGGCGGCCAAGGTGCGGCGATTTTCCGGCAGCGGCAGCATGTTCAGCGCGGCTTGCGGCGGCACGGCGGGAATGTGCTCGTAGCCATACACCCGCGCCAGTTCTTCAATCAAATCGGCTTCGATTTCCAGATCGAAGCGGAAGCTGGGCGGCTGCACAGTGAACACGGTTTCGCCGTTGCCCGGCTCGGTGGTGAAACCAAGTTGCAGGCGTTGGAACAATTCGGCGATTTGCGCCGGACTGAGGCTGATGCCCAACACGCGCTGCATCCGCGAGGGACGCAGGCGAATCGGCGCACGGGTCGGCAAGGTGCCTTGCACTTGTGTCACCGGACCGGGCTGGCCGCCGCAGATTTGCAACAGCAATTGCGTGGCGCGTTCCAGTGCTTGCGCGGTGGCGGCGTAATCCACCCCGCGCTCGAAGCGGAAGGAGGAATCGGTCGCCAGCCCAAAGCGCCGCGCTTGTCCGGCCATGGCGTCGGGATGGAAGAAGGCGCATTCCAGGAACACGTCCTGCGTGCTGGTTTCCACGCCACTGCCCTGCCCGCCCATAATCCCGGCCAGCGCCAGCACGCGGGCGTCGTCGGCAATCACCAGCGCCGACTCGTCCAAGGTGACGACCTGCTCATTCAGCAAGGTCAGGCTTTCCCCGGCACGGGCGCGGCGCACGGCAATGCCGCCGGACAATTGCGCCAAGTCGAAGGCGTGCATGGGTTGCCCCATTTCCCACATCACGTAGTTGGTAATATCGACCACGGCGTTGATGCTGCGCAGGCCGCTGCGTTCCAGACGGCGCACCATCCAGTCCGGCGTGGCCACGGCGGCATTCACCCCGCGCACCACCCGGCCACAGTACAGCGGGCAGGCAGCGGCATCCGCCACGGTGACAGCGCGAGTGTCGGCGCAGGTCGCGGCGTGTTGCGGAATCTCCAGCGCAGTCAGCGGCGCGCCAGTCAGCGCAGCCACGTCACGGGCAATGCCCACCATCCCGGCGCAGTCGCTGCGATTGGGGGTCAGCTTGAGGGTAAACAATTGGTCGTCCAGCTCCAGATACTGGCGCATGTCCATGCCGACCGGGGCGTTGGCGGGCAAAATCCACAACCCTTGGCTGTCTTCGGCCAGGCCCAGCTCCTTGTCAGAGCACAACATGCCGAAGGATTCAATCCCGCGCACCTTGGCCTGTTTGATCTTGAAGTCGCCCGGCAACACCGCGCCGATGCGGGCGCAGGGCACTTTCAGCCCGACGGCCACATTCGGCGCGCCGCAAACGATGGTCAGCGGCTGGGCTTCGCCCACATTGACCTGGCACACATTCAGCCGGTCGGCGTTGGGATGCTTGACCACTTCCAGCACTTCCGCCACCACCACGGCGTTGAAGGCCGGGGCCACGGCAGTCTGCTCTTCCACTTCCAGCCCGGCCATGGTCAGCAGATGCCCCAGTTCCGCGCTGTTCAAACCGGGATTAACCCAGGTGCGCAGCCAGTTTTCAGAAAATTTCATGGGTGCTCCGCTTAGTTGAACTGTTTCAGGAAGCGCAAATCGCTGTCGTAAAACAGGCGCAAATCATGGACCCCGTAGCGCAGCATGGTCAGGCGCTCCACGCCCAGACCAAAGGCAAAGCCGAGGTATTTTTCGCTGTCGATGTTGACGTGCTGCAACACATTGGGATGCACCATGCCGCAACCGCCGATTTCCAGCCAGCCGCCTTTCCAGCTCATGTCCATTTCGGCGGACGGCTCGGTAAAGGGGAAGAAGGAGGGACGGAAGCGCACTTGCAAATCATCCTGCTCGAAAAAGCGCTGCAAAAAGTCCTGCACCACGCCCTTCAAATTGGCAAAGCTGATGTCCTCATCCACCCACAAGCCTTCCACCTGATGGAACATGGGCGAGTGCGTGGCGTCGGAATCCACCCGATACACCCGACCGGGCGAAATGATTTTCAGCGGCGGAGCGTTTTCCTGCATGTAATGCACCTGCACCGGCGAGGTGTGGGTGCGCAACACATGCTGCGGGTCGATGTAGAAGGTGTCGTGCATGGCGCGGGCCGGATGGTTTTCCGGGATGTTCAGCGCCGTGAAGTTGTAATAATCGTGCTCGATTTCCGGGCCGGAGGCCACAGCAAAACCCAGCGAGTGGAACAGTTGCTCGATGCGTTGCAGGGTCAGCGTGACGGGATGCAGACCACCGCTGGCGGTACCGCGTCCGGGCAATGTCACATCCAGCGCTTCAGCGGCCAGACGTTGCGCCAGCTTTTGTTGCGCCAGTTGCTCGCGGCGCTGTTGCAGCGCGGCTTCTACCCCTTGCTTGACCTGATTGATGCGCGCACCGGCAGCGGGACGCTCTTCGGGCGACAATTTGCCCAAGCCTTTCAGCAACTGGGTCAGCGAGCCTTCCTTGCCAACATAGCGGGCCTTGGCCTGCTCCAGATCGGCTTCATCCTGAATGGCAGCAAACTGCTGTTGCGCCTGTTCGAGTATTGTTTGAAGTTCCTGCATTTTTTCTTCTCACCGCTGCTGGCGGGAGCCGCTTGATGGGAAACGGTGATACCGTTTCCGGAAATTCGTGGAAACCGCCGTAGCGGTTTCGCCATGATAAAAGGAGGCTAGTGCCTCCTCTTATCGCTTGCCGCCGAAAAAGCTGGCGGACTTTAAGGCTTACAGGCCGAGGCTGGCTTTGGCTTGACCCACGAACTGGGCAAACGCAGCCTTGTCGAACACGGCGATGTCGGACAATACCTTGCGATCCACTTCCACGTTCGCCTTCTTCAGACCATTCATCAGCACGCTGTAGGTCATGCCCAGTTCACGTGCGGCAGCGTTGATACGCGCAATCCACAAAGTGCGGAATTGGCGTTTCTTCTGACGACGATCACGGTAGGCGTATTGACCAGCCTTCATCACCGCCTGTTTGGCGATGCGATAGACGTTCTTGCGGCGACCACGATAACCCTTGGCACGGGCTAACAGTTTTTTGTGCGTTGCACGGGCGACGACCCCACGTTTAACTCTTGGCATTTTTCACTCCTTATGCGTAAGGCATCATGGCGCGAACCGATGCTGCGTTTGTTGCGTGGACTTCAGCGGTACCGCGTAGCTGACGTTTGTTCTTGGTGGTCTTCTTGGTCAAAATGTGACGCTTGAAGGCTTGCGAACGCTTGATGCTGCCGCCAGCACGCACGACGAAACGTTTCTTCGCGCTGCTCTTGGTTTTCATCTTAGGCATGACAACTCCTTGAAGTTATGGTGTGAGGTGGCTTCCGACTGGAAGTACTTGTTAACCCCGGCACCACTTTTTGTTGGGGATATGTACTGCTTTTCCGGCCCTCCCCACGGGCCAAAAATCTTATTTCTTCTTCGCTTTGGGGGCCAGCACCATCACCATCTGGCGGCCTTCCATCTTGGGAAACTGCTCAACCACAGCGACTTCTTCCAAGTCATTGCGCACACGCTCAATCAAGCGCATACCGATTTCCTGATGGGCGATTTCCCGCCCGCGAAAACGCAGGGTGATTTTGGTTTTGTCGCCATCGGACAGGAACTTGATCAGATTGCGCAACTTGATCTGGTAATCGCCTTCGTCGGTACCGGGACGGAATTTGATTTCCTTCACCTGCACCTGCTTTTGCTTCAGCTTGGCTTCATGCTGCTTCTTGCTCTCGGCATATTTGAACTTGCCCAGATCCATGATGCGGCATACGGGCGGCTCGGCCTGTGGCGAAATTTCCACCAGATCCAGCTCTGCCTCGTCGGCCATCCGCAACGCTTCCATGAGGGAAACAATCCCCAGCGGTTCCTTCTCTGCGCCAATCAACCGCACGCGCTGTGCGGTAATCTGTTCGTTGACGCGTTGTGTCTTATCCTGTGCTATCGCCGTTCTCCACTAAAATTGGTCGAGCGCCCCACATGCCCAATGCACGATTTACGGGGCCAACCTTTGTTTTTAACTACGTTTTTCCCTGATACACAATACTAAGCCGTGCGCCCGTTGAGTCGTTCGGTCTGTAAACGCTGGAGCAAAGCCTCCAGTGTCACCTGTCCGAGATCCTCCCCACTACGGGTACGCACGGCAATTAAATTGCCTGCCACTTCCTTATCACCAATGATGAGTTGATACGGGAGTTTTTGCAGGCTATGCTCGCGTATTTTATAGGTAATTTTCTCATTACGCAAATCCAGTTGCACGCGCAAACCAGCGGCGCGCAAGGCTTCTGCCACTTGGGTGGCATATTTTTCCTGCGCTTGCGAAATGTTCATCACCACCGCCTGAATCGGCGACAGCCACAAGGGGAAAGAACCGGCGTGATGCTCAATCAAAATGCCGATAAAACGCTCCATGGAACCCAAAATGGCGCGGTGCAACATTACTGGCGGCTTGCGGCTGTTGTCTTCATCCACAAATTCGGCGCTCAAACGCACCGGCAGGTTGAAGTCCAACTGAATGGTGCCGCATTGCCACAAGCGCCCCAGACTGTCCTGCAGGGTGAATTCCACCTTGGGGCCGTAAAACGCACCTTCGCCGGGCTGAATTTCATACGGCAGATTATTTTGCTGCAAGGCGGCGGCCAGCGCGGCCTCGGCCTTGTCCCAGGTTTCATCCGAGCCCACGCGCTTTTCCGGGCGGGTGGACAGTTTCACCAGCACGTCGTTAAAGCCGAAATCGCGGTACACCTCGTTCAGCATGACGATGAACTGCGACACTTCGCTTTCCACCTGCGCTTCGGTACAGAAAATGTGCGCATCATCCTGGGTAAAGCCGCGCACCCGCATCAAGCCGTGCAGCGAGCCGGAGCTTTCATTGCGATGACAGGAACCAAACTCGGCCAGACGCAGCGGCAAATCACGGTAGCTGTGCAAGCCGTGATTGAAAATTTGTACGTGACCAGGGCAATTCATCGGCTTGACCGCATAGTCGCGGTTTTCCGACGCGGTGGTGAACATGTTGTCGTGGTAGTTTTCCCAGTGACCGGATTTCTCCCACAGGCTGCGATCCATGATGGTCGGGGTACGCACTTCCTGATAACCATGCTGGCGGAACTTGCCGCGCATGTATTGCTCGACTTCCTGCCACAGCGTCCAGCCCTTGGGATGCCAGAACACCATCCCGGGCGAGGATTCCTGCATGTGAAACAACTCCAGTTGCTTGCCCAGCTTACGGTGATCGCGCTTTTCCGCTTCTTCCAGACGATGCAGATAACTGTCCAAATCGTCTTTTTTGGCCCAAGCCGTGCCATACACCCGTTGCAGCATCTCGTTTTTCGAGTCGCCGCGCCAGTACGCCCCGGCCACCTTCATCAGCTTGAACACCTTCAACTTGCCAGTCGAAGGCACGTGCGGGCCACGGCACAAGTCGGTAAAACTGCCTTGGGTATACAGCGACACATCTTGATCGGCAGGAATGGAGGCGATGATTTCCGCCTTATAGGCTTCGCCGATACCCTTGAAATACGCCACCGCCTCGTCACGCGGCAACACGCTACGCGTCACCGGCACATCCTTTTTCGCCAGTTCAGCCATGCGCTTTTCAATGGCGGCCAAATCTTCCGGTGTAAACGGACGTTGATAGGAAAAATCGTAGTAAAAACCGTTATCAATCACCGGCCCGATGGTCACTTGCACCTCTGGGAACAATTCCTTGACCGCATTGGCCAGCAAATGCGCGGTGGAATGGCGAATCAATTCCAGCCCATCGACATCTTTGTCAGTGATGATGGCCAACGCTGCGTCCTGCTCAATGCGGAACGAGGTATCCACCAGACGGCCATCCACCCGCCCAGCCAGCGCCGCCCGCGCCAAGCCTGCGCCTATGCTGGCGGCGACTTCGGCGATGGT
>DHYQ01000057.1:0-4816 GCA_002414205.1 Gallionellaceae bacterium UBA5126
CGCAGCAAAAAGAAACCCGGACAGTGCGCTGTCCGGGTTTTGCGTTACTTGGGCTTGGTGGGATGGAAGGTCAGCGGCACCACCGAGGGCGGCGGGCTGTTGCGGATGGTGGGGCGCATCGCGCCCATGACGTGCATTTCGCAGGCGCGGCAGTCGAATTCCAGGCGCAGTTTTTCTTTGCCGTTGACCAGGGTCATGGGCTCGGCGCGCACGGTGCCTTGGACGCCCGTCACGCCTTTGGCTTGTTTCGGGCACAGGCTGAGGGAGTAGCGGATGCAGTGGCGGGTAATCATCAGCGACACGTCGCCACGGGCTTCGTGCGCCTCGAAGGCGGCGTCGATGAGTTCCACGCCGTGTTGGGCGTAGAAGGCGCGGGCGGCGTGGTTATAGACGTTGGCGAGATAGGACAGTTGCAAGTCCGGGTAGCGCGGCGGCGGTTGCACGGCAGGGCGGCGCGGCAAGCGTTGGTAGCCTGCGGCGCGCAGTTCTTCCAGTTGCAACAAGGCGTCGCGGCGCAGGTTGTTTAGCACCGAGCCGGGGAGGAAGTAGGGCTGTGACCATGCTACTTGCGCCGCTTCCCGCAATTCAAAATCGCTGCTGCCAAAGCGATCCAGTTGTTGCTGCACTTGCGCCACGGCGCTATCAGGTTGTTGCGCGGCTTGTTTGTCGCCGCGCCAGTCGGCACGCCCGCTGTAGCCGTCTTCGTCTTGCAGGGTGAGGGCAAAGCCGCTGGGCGTTTCGCTCAGGGTGGCTTGCAGGCCGATTTTGCGCTCGGCGGATTTGCGTTGCAGTGCCGCCTCCCAAGCGTGGTCGCTGTTGCGGTTGATTTCCGTACCAACGCGCAGGCCGATCAGGCTGTTTAACGGCTCGTTTGGCCACACGCGCCAATGTTTGCCGACGCGCTCGGCGCGGTTGGCACGGATGCCGTGCACGGTGCGCTGGTGCAGATAATTCAAGCCGTCGCCATTCGCCAGCGCGTGCGCGGTGTCCAGCTCAAACCAGTCCGGGCCAAGTTTGCTGACCGTACCCAGCGGCAAGCCGACAAAGGTCGGCGTGTCGAACGCGCCGATGTCGGCCTTGCGCCCGTTGCTGAAGTAATCGGTTGCGCCGCGATGAAAGGTTTTGTCCGGGTCGGGGGCGAACAGCAGCCGGGTCTGGCCGCTGGAGGCGCGTTGCAACTCCGGCTGCTCGGCCAGCACCTCATCCAGCAACTGGCGGTAATAGCCGGTGATGTTTTTCACATACGGCGCGTCCTTGTAGCGCCCTTCGATTTTGAAACTGCGCACCCCGGCGGCCACCAGCGCGCGCAGATTGGCGCTCTGGTTGTTGTCCTTCACCGACAGCAGATGCTTTTGATAGGCCACCACCCGCCCCTGCGCATCCTGCAAGGTATAAGGCAGACGGCAGGCTTGCGAGCAGTCGCCGCGATTGGCGCTGCGCCCGGTTTGGGCGTGGCTGATGTAGCACTGGCCGGAATAGGCCACGCACAACGCGCCGTGCACAAAATCCTCGATCACCGTGTCCGGCGGTACGGCGGCGTGGATGGCGGCGATTTCCGCCAGCGTCAATTCCCGCGCCAGCACCAGTTGCGAAAAACCGACCTGCGCCAGAAAGCGCGCCTTATCCGGGGTGCGGATGTCGCACTGAGTGGAAGCGTGTAAATCAATGGGCGGCAAATCCAGTGCCAGCAGCCCCAAGTCCTGCACAATCAGCGCATCCACCCCGGCCTCGTAGCAATCCCACACCATTTTGCGCGCCAGTTCCAACTCGGCATCATGCAAAATCGTGTTCAGCGTGACGAAAATTTTGCTGCGATAACGATGGGCAAATGCCACCAATTCGGCGATGTCGCGCAAATCATTCCCCGCCTTGTCGCGCGCGCCAAACGCCGGGCCGCCGATATACACCGCATCCGCCCCATGCAACACCGCCTCGCGCCCAATGGCAGCGGTTTTAGCGGGGGCGAGTAATTCCAGAAAGGGCGTGGTCATGATGGATAGGCGTGAATTCAGGGGCGCGGATTATAACAGCGCCCCGTCGGGCTGTTGCCTCTGCACAGATGACAAGCTATTGATGGGCATAAAAAAACCACCCGCAGGTGGTCACGCCTCATCCATTACGTTGTGGGCTACAGCAGGGCCAAAGAACTATGTGCCAGTGTTGCGCCCAGTATACCGCCCGCCAGCACGTCGCTGGGATAGTGCAAACCAAGAATGGGACGCGATAGCGCCACCAATAACACGAAGGGCAGCAAGCACCACGCCAGTTGCGGAAAATGCGCCCATGCGATGATGCTGAAAGACACCGCGTGCAGGGTGTGTCCAGAGGGAAAGCTGAATTGATCCAGTGCCCGTCCGGTGCACACAATACTGGGGTAAACATCACACGGACGCGGGCGGAGCGTCTTCTGTTTGATGAGCTTGTACACCAGAACCCCGACGGTCGCGGTCAGCAACATCTGGCAAACCGCCGGAATCGCTTGTGCACGGTAAATGAGCAGCAGCAGCCCCATAAGACCATACCAGAACACCCCATCTCCCAAACGACTGATGATGCGGAAGCCATCCCGTATCCATACGGATTGCAGGCTTTGCCGGTTACAGTAGCGACATAACGCCAAATCCAAATCAACGATCCGCTTCAGCGGTAGCGACAGTGCGATCATGTTTGACTTCCTCCTGATGGTTAGCAACACAAGCCAGCAATACACTTTCCAGCGCCTGATTGATACGATCCCAAGTCAATTCTTCCACCGTGTGGCGAGCGGCCTGGCGGATGTCTTGGATATGCGTGCCGCGCTGCGCCAATCTGACGGCCTGATGGACAAAATCTTCTTCATGCGCAAACTCGGCCAACAGACCGTTGACGCCAGGACGGATATGTTGGCGGGCAGCAGCATAGTCGTAGGCCACCACCGCCAGACCGCTGGCCATGGCCTCTACCGTCACGTTGCCATAGGTTTCGGTTAGGCTGGGGTACAGAAAAATATCGCCAGAGGCGTAATGCTGCGCCAGCTCTTCACCGGTTTTCATGCCGGTAAAAATCACATCGGGATGCTGCACTTGTAATTCGGCCCTGGCCGGGCCATCCCCCACCATCACCAATCGCAGATAGGGGTTAACCTGTTGCATGGCGCGGAAAGCACGGATGACCAGCGGCAGATTTTTCTCCGCCGCCAGACGACTGACCAGCATCACGACCTGCACCTCCTCACTGGCACCCCACGTGCTGCGCAGCAGCGCGCTGCGTTTGCCCGGATTGAAGCGCACCGTGTCTATCCCGCGCGCCACCACCTGCACCCGCGTGTATCCGGCGTCGGTCAGCGTCCGCTGCAATTCGTCGGTGGGCACCAGCGTACAATCGGCGCGGTTATGTAAATAACGTAGATAGCTGGCAACAGGTTTGTACAACCAGCCCAGGCCGTAATGTCGGGTGTAGCTGTGAAAATTGGTATGAAAATCCGAGCTGACCGGGATGTTCAGCTTGCGTGCCGCCGACAACGCCGACCAGCCCAGTGGGCCTTCCGTGACGATATGCACGATGTCGGGACGCGCCGCCGCCCACCATTGCAATAGTTTTCCGCGCGCAGGCAGGCCGGTTTTCAAACCGGGGTAGCCAGGAATCGGCAAGCCGGTGACCAGGGTTTCGCGGTAGCAGTCTTTTTGCTGCGGCACCTCCTGCGGCGATTGTCTGGGGCGCACCAAATCAATGTGATGCCCCAGCCGCAGCAGGCCATCCAGCATGTGCGCCAGCGAGACAGAGACGCCGTTTATTTCCGGCAGACAGGTTTCCGTCACCACGGCAATGCGCAGGGAGACGGGGCGTTTTTTGGGGGGGAGTGTTGTCGTATTCATGGCGGTCATGGTGCCGCCATCGCGTGACGAATCGGTGAAATTTTGATGAAGGATTCTGGTGTCTGACCACATCAAAAATGTGCCAAACACGCCCCCAGCCAAACCACCACGACATTCAACAAACTCAACAAGACCGCCGCACTGCCAATATCCTTGGCCCGCTTTGCCAAGTCATGCTGCGCCAGTGAAATCCTGTCCACCGCCGCTTCAATGGCCGAATTCAGCAGCTCCACAATCAACACCAACAATACACTGGCGATCATTGCAGCCCGGCCCAACCAACCAACCGGCAAACACAGCGCCAGCGGTACCAAACACGCGGACAACCAGAGTTCCTGCCGAAAGGCCTCTTCATGCCGATACGCCGAGCGTATCCCGGCCAAAGAATAGCCCAGTGCATTCCAGACCCGCCGCCACCCGGTTTTTCCTTTAAAAGGACTCTCTTCCATCTTTATCCCCAATGATTGAATGTTGTGCTGAGGGTCTCAGGGTAAGCAGGTTGCGTGACAGTAATTCGCTTACCCGCCACGCCCGCACAATAAAAAAGCCACCCGAAGGTGGCTTTTCCAAGGAGGCCTTGCAGCTTACTTGATGATCGCGTCCAGTTGACCCTTGGCATAGCGTGCGGCCATGTTGTCCAGGGAAATTGGCTTGATCTTGTCGGCTTGACCGGCGCAACCGAAGGCTTCGTAGCGTGCCTTGCAGATGGACTTCATGGCCTTGGTGGATTCCGCCAGGAACTTGCGTGGGTCGAAGTTCTTGGTGTCTTCAAACAGGTGACGACGGATGGAACCGGTAGACGCCATACGCAGGTCGGTGTCGATGTTGACCTTGCGCACGCCGTTCTTGATGCCTTCCACGATTTCTTCCACGGGCACGCCGTAGGTTTCACCCATGTTGCCACCGAACTTGTTGATGACTTCCAGCCATTCTTGTGGCACGGAAGAAGAGCCGTGCATCAC
>DHYQ01000057.1:4857-11867 GCA_002414205.1 Gallionellaceae bacterium UBA5126
AGGTGGGTGTTAGGGATACGGGCGTGGATTTCCTTGATGCGGTCGATACGCAGCACGGCCCCGGTGGGCGGCTTGGTGAACTTGTACGCGCCGTGGGAGGTGCCGATGGCGATGGCCAGGGCGTCCACTTGGGTCAGCTTCACGAATTCAGCCGCTTCGTTAGGGTCGGTCAGCAGTTGGTCGTGGCTCAACGCGCCTTCGGCGCCGTGGCCATCTTCCGCTTCACCGTGGCCGGATTCCAAAGAACCCAGACAACCCAGTTCGCCTTCTACGGACACGCCAACAGCGTGGGACATATCCACCACGTTGCGGCTGACGTTGACGTTGTACTCGAACGAGGAAGGGGTCTTGCCGTCGGTCATCAGCGAGCCGTCCATCATCACGGACGAGAAGCCGGACTTGATGGCTTGGATACAAATCGCGGGGGATGCGCCGTGATCTTGGTGCATCACCACGGGGATGTGTGGATACATTTCCACGGCGGCTTCGATCAGGTGACGCAGGAAGGCTTCACCAGCGTACTTACGCGCACCGGCGGAACCTTGCATGATCACGGGGCTGTTGCATTCGTCAGCCGCTTCCATGATGGCCTTGACCTGTTCCAGGTTGTTCACGTTGAACGCTGGCAGACCATAGCTGTACTCAGCGGCGTGGTCCAGCAATTGACGCAGGGATACTAATGCCATTTTTTTCTCCTTAAAAATTAAACGAGGGCTGCAAATTTTGGCGGGGGCCGCAGCCCCACGCTTTCGGGTCGGTTAATCGTGTTCGCCGACCTTGACGATTTTCATCGTGTTGGTGTGACCGGAGGAACCAACGGTCTCACCAATGGTAATCACAATCAGATCGCCCTTCTTCACCAGTTTGTGCTTCAACAATTCCGCCTCGGCATCCAGCAGCACCTGCGAATGAACGCTGGCGGTACTGTCGAAAGCCAATGGATGCACACCACCGAACAAGGTTACCTTGCCCAGAGTCGCTTCATTGGGCGTCAGCGCATAAATCGGCACGCAGACGTTGCGACGGGACATCCACAGCGCCGTGGAACCGGATTGGGTCATGGCCACCAGCGCCTTCACTTTCAGGCGATTGGCGGTGTACAGCGCCGCCATGGCGATGGACTGATCCACGCGGGTAAACACGGTGGGGGATTTTTTCTTGCTGTTGCCATCATCGGTGGCATCCAGTTCCTTTTCCGCACTGCGACAGATACGATCCATCGCCTGCACGGTTTCTACCGGGAAATCGCCGACAGCGGTTTCCGCCGACAACATCACCGCATCTGTCCCATCCAGCACGGCATTCGCCACGTCGGACACTTCGGCACGGGTCGGAATCGGATTGACGATCATGGATTCCATCATCTGGGTGGCGGTGATAATCAAGCGGTTTTTGGCACGCGCCATCTTGATCATCTTCTTCTGCAAACCAGGCACGGCTGCATCGCCCACTTCCACACTCAAGTCACCACGGGCCACCATGATGGCGTCCGAAGCGTCAATGATGTCATCCAGCAGCGGAATGGCTTCGGCACGCTCAATTTTGGCCATCAACAAACTACTGCCACCGGCCTCTTGCATCAGGCTGCGTGCCAGGCGCATGTCATCGCCAGAACGTGGGAAGGACACTGCCAGATAATCTGCCCGAATCAAGGCAGCCGTTTTGATGTCTTGCTTGTCCTTGTCGGTCAAGGCGGGGGCCGTCAAGCCGCCGCCCTTGCGGTTGATGCCCTTGTTATTGGACAAACTTCCGCCGCGCACCACGGTGCAAATTACCTCCGGGCCACGCACTTCCTTGACATGAAATTCCAGCATGCCGTCGTTCAGCAGCAGGATGGAGCCGGGCTCCACGTCGTTCGGCAGTTCCTTGTAATCCAAACCGACCCGCTCCTGGTTGCCCAGGCCCTCTAATGCGGCGTCGAGGATGAAGGTGTCGCCGTTGTTCAAAAAGATTTTGTCCTTTTCAAACTTGCGAACGCGGATTTTCGGGCCTTGCAGATCGGCCAGAATACCCACTGTCCGGCCCACTGCCTTGGCAGCGGCACGAACAGTCTCGGCAGCGTTGATATGATCCTGCGCGCTGCCGTGGGAAAAGTTCATGCGGACCAGATCCACACCGGCGCGGAACAACCGCTCCAGTACAGCCCGATCCCGAGTGGCGGGGCCTAATGTTGCAACAATTTTGGTTCTACGCAGCATTGATATTCCCGTGGTTATTGTGCAGCGCGTTTTTCCAGAATATCCACCGCAGGCAAGGTCTTGCCTTCAAGGAATTCCAGGAATGCGCCACCGGCGGTGGAGATATAGGACACCTTGTCATAAATGTCGTACTTCTGAATCGCAGCAATGGTGTCGCCACCGCCAGCCAGCGTGAAGGCCTTGGTGTCGGCAATGGCTTGTGCCACTTTCTTGGTACCTTCGCCAAACTGATCGAACTCGAACACGCCCACAGGGCCGTTCCACACCACTGTGCCGGCGCTCATGATGATGTCGGCCAGTTGTTGTGCGGAGTCGGGGCCAATGTCGAAGATCATGTCTTCGTCAGCCACGTCCTTGGCATTCTTCAGCACGGCGGGGGTATTTTCCTTGCCGGGGCCGAAGGGGGCTTCGGTACCAATCACCACGTCAGTGGCGATGGGAATGATCGCGCCACGTTGGGTCATTTTTTCAATCAGGGCTTGCGCGGTCGGAACCAGATCGACTTCGCACAGCGACTTGCCGACGGGGTGGCCGGTGGCCTTCAGGAAGGTGTTGGCGATACCGCCGCCCACCACCAGTTGGTCACATTTTTCCGACAGCGCTTCCAGCACGGTCAGCTTGGTGGAAACCTTGGAGCCACCCACGATGGCGACCATCGGACGAGCAGGGTTGGCCAGTGCCTTGCCCAGGGCGTCCAGTTCTTCAGTCAACAGGATGCCCGCAGCGGCGGTGGGCGCAAACTGGGCCACGCCGTAGGTGGAGGCTTCGGCGCGGTGTGCGGTACCGAAAGCGTCCATCACAAACACGTCGCACAAGGCGGCGTATTTCTTGGCGGTTTCTTCCACGTTTTTCTTTTCGCCCTTGTTGAAGCGGCAGTTTTCCAGCAAGACCAGCTCGCCTTCGGCCACGTCAAAGCCGCCATCCACCCAGTCACGGATCAGGCGCACGGGACGATCCAGCTTTTCAGCCAGCACGTCAGCCACGGGCTTGAGAGAGTTTTCTTCCGAGTATTCGCCTTCGGTAGGACGACCCAAGTGGGAAGTCACCATGACGCGGGCACCCGCAGCCAAGGCAGCATTGATGGTGGGCAGAGAGGCTGTGATGCGGGCATCCGAAGTCACTTTGCCGTCTTTGACGGGCACATTCAGGTCGGCGCGGATAAAGACGCGCTTGCCCTTCAGGTCCAGATCGGTCATTTTGATGACAGACATGATAGTTCCTTGAAATTCAAATAGTTAAATCAAAAACGGCGTGCCGCAGCACGCCGTCGGGTGCAACTTAGTTGGCCGCGACGTGTTGAACGAAGCGCAACATGTTGCAGGTGTAGCCGTATTCGTTGTCGTACCAGGACACCACCTTCACGAAGGTAGAATCCAGTGCGATACCGGCTTCGGCATCAAAGATGGAGGAGAAACCGCAACCACGGAAGTCAGTGGACACCACCTTTTCGTCGGTGTAACCCAAGGTCTTGCTGATGTCGCCGGACTGGGAAGCCGCCTTCATGGCAGCACAGATTTCGGCGTAGGAGGCTTCCTTGTTCAGTTCCACGGTCAAATCCACCACGGACACATCGGAGGTTGGCACGCGGAAGGCCATACCGGTCAGCTTGCCCTTCAGTTCAGGCAACACCACGCCCACGGCCTTGGCAGCACCAGTGGAGGAAGGGATGATGTTTTCCAGAATGCCGCGACCACCGCGCCAATCCTTGGTGGAGGGGCCGTCAACGGTCTTTTGAGTGGCCGTGGCAGCGTGCACAGTGGACATCAGGCCGCGCTTGATGCCGAAGTTGTCGTTCAACACCTTGGCGATCGGAGCCAGGCAGTTGGTGGTGCAGGAAGCGGCGGACACGATGGCTTGACCAGCGTAGGTTTCGTGGTTCACGCCGTACACGAACATGGGGGTGCTGTCCTTGGAAGGGGCAGACATCACCACGCGCTTGGCACCCGCCGCGATGTGCTTTTGGCAACCAGCGTCATCCAGGAAGAAGCCAGTGGATTCGATCACGATGTCCACGCCCACTTCGTCCCACTTCAGGTTGGCAGGGTCACGTTCGGCGGTCAGGCGGATGTTCTTGCCATTCACCACCAGGTTATTGCCTTCCACGGCGATGTTGCCGTTGAAGTTACCGTGTACGGAGTCGTACTTCAGCATGTAGGCCAGATAGGCTGGTTCCAGCAGGTCGTTGATGGCGACCACTTCGATTTCAGGGAAGTCTTTGGTTACAGCACGGAAAACCATGCGACCGATGCGACCAAAGCCATTGATACCAACACGAATTGCCATTTTCTTCTCTCCCGATTGAGTCATTGAAAAATTATGGAGTCAGGCCGGAACATCCGACCTGACCGGTTTTGGTTACAGCACACCCTTGACGGTCTTGACCACGTTGTCGGTGGTAAAGCCGAAATGTTTGAACAGCTCGCCAGCTGGTGCGGATTCGCCGAAGCAATCCATACCCACCACAGCACCTTCCAGACCGACGTACTTGTGCCAGAAGCCAGTCACACCGGCTTCAATCGCCACGCGCTTCACGCCCTTGGGCAGCACGCTGTCCTTGTATGCGGCGTCTTGCTTGTCGAACACGTTGGTGGATGGCATGGACACCACACGCACGTGAATGCCTTCAGCGGCCAGCGCCTTTTGCGCGTCCATGGCCAAGCCAACTTCAGAACCTGTTGCGATCAACACGGCGCTCAAATCACCCGCCGCTTCGCTCAACACATAGCCGCCCTTGCGGATGGCGTCGATTTGCGCGGCGTCACGTTTTTGGAACGCCAGGTTTTGACGACTGAACACCAGTGTCGAAGGCCCATCACGACGTTCCACCGAGGCAATCCACGCAGCGGCGGATTCCACGGTATCACACGGACGCCACACTTCCATGTTGGGAATGTAGCGCAGGGTGGTGGTTTGTTCCACGGGTTGGTGGGTCGGGCCGTCTTCGCCCAGACCGATGGAATCATGGGTGAACACATAGATCACGCGTTGCTTCATCAGCGCGGACATGCGCAGCGCATTGCGGGCATATTCCGAGAACATCAGGAAGGTGCCACCAAATGGCAGCAGGCCGCCGTGCAAAGACATGCCGTTCATGATGTGCGACATGCCAAATTCACGCACGCCGTAGCTGATGTAGTTACCGGTGCTCTTGCCGCGCACGGGCTTGTAGCCTGTCCAGTTGGTCAGGTTGGAGCCGGTCAAGTCAGCGGAGCCGCCCAGGAATTCTGGCAGTGCGGGTTGCAGGGCGTTGATGGCGTTTTGCGACGCCTTGCGAGTGGCGATGGTTTCGCCCTTGGCGTTGATGCTTTCCATGACTTTGGCAGCATGCTCAGCCCAGTTGGCGGGCAGGTCGCCATTCATGCGGCGCACAAACTCAGCCGCTTCGGCAGGGTAAGCCGCTTGGTAAGCAGCAAAGTTGCTGTTCCAGGCGCTTTCGGCGTTGCCACCCTTGGTACGAGCATCCCACGCGTCATACACGTGTTGAGGAATTTCAAACGGCGCGTAGTTCCAGCCCAAGTGTGCACGAGTCGCGGCCACTTCAGCTTCGCCCAAGGCGGCACCGTGCACGTCGTGCGAGTCAGCCTTGTTGGGGGAACCCATACCGATGATGGTCTTGCAGCAGATCAGGGATGGCTTGTCTGTTACCGCCTTGGCGGCTTCGATGGCGGCGTGGATCGCGTCGGCGTCGTGACCGTTGATGGATTGCACGTGCCAGCCGTAGGCTTCAAAACGCTTAGGCGTATCGTCGGTGAACCAGCCGTCGGTGTGACCGTCGATGGAGATTTCATTGTCATCCCAGAAAGCGGTCAGCTTACCCAAGCCCCAAGTGCCGGCCAAAGCACAGGCTTCGTGGGAAATACCTTCCATCATGCAACCGTCGCCCATGAACACGTAAGTGCGATGGTTAACAATTTCGTGACCGGGCTTGTTGAATTCATCAGCCAGCAGCTTTTCAGCCATCGCCATACCCACGGCGTTGGTGATGCCCTGACCCAATGGGCCAGTGGTGGTTTCCACGCCAGGGGCATAGCCGTATTCGGGGTGACCAGGGGTCTTGGAGTGCATCTGACGGAAGCGCTTCAGCTCATCCATCGGCAAATCGTAACCAGACAAATGCAGCAGGGCATAAATCAACATGGAGCCGTGACCATTGGAGAGCACGAAACGGTCACGATCCGCCCACTTGGGGTTGGCGGGATTGTGACGCAGATGGCGATTCCACAGCACATCGGCGATTTCAGCCATGCCCATGGGCGCACCGGGGTGACCGGAATTGGCCTTTTGCACCGCATCCACAGCCAGCATGCGCACCGCACTGGTGATGTCGTTGAATTTTGGGGGGGTGATGTTGCGTGTTGCGGTCATTTACGCGGTCTCCTAAACATCTTTGTGAGATGGGTTTATATTAGTCATTAAAAAAATTTCGAGCATAGAATTATGCCGCACGCCCCTGAATAGGGCAACCTCTGGATATTTATACTTTTCTGAGGCAAGCCTCAGATTTTGTCGCACAAACAAACACATCCCACGCGCAGCCAATTCAACACCCGCCTCAAAGGGCGCCCGCCTCTAGCGACAGGCACCACGGTGCAAACCTCAGGGCTTCTTGCGCTCCACTTGCGACACGTCACGCACCGCGCCCTTAGCAGCGCTAGTCGCCATGGCAGCGTAGGCGCGCAGAGCAGCCGACACCCGGCGCGGACGTTCTGCGGCGGGGTGCCAGCCGTGAGCGGCATCACGCTCGGCACGGCGCTGCGCCAGTTCTTCGTCGGTAATCATCAAGCTAATCGTGCGGTTGGGGATGTCGATGGC
>DHYQ01000038.1:0-4656 GCA_002414205.1 Gallionellaceae bacterium UBA5126
GGCAAGGGCTTGAGTGACGACGATGAACCGGACTTGTGGCAAAAGGATTTGACGGGTGCCATCGAACGCTGGATCGAAGTCGGCCTGCCCGACGAGCGCCGGATGCGCAAAGCCGGTGGACGCGCCGGGGAAGTCATCCTCCTCAGCTATGGCCGCACCGCCGAGACTTGGTGGCAACAAAACCGCCGCGACTTGCAGCGTCTGAACAATCTGACCGTGCTGAACTGCCCCACCGACACAAGTCAGGCCCTCTGCCAACTCGCCAATCGCAACATGCAGCTCCAATTCACCCGCCAGGAAGGCGACTGGCTACTGACCAGTGATAACGGCATGCTGGAAATTGCATTGGAGACTTGGCAAGGCGCGGCGTAGGCTGGCGGTGAGCGTAGCGAACCCCAGCAATTTTGAGCGATTGGGTTAGCTCTATGCTGACTGGCGATGGGACGAAAACCGTCGGGGTTGCCCGACAGCAAGTTGCTTTTTCTTGCGTCGCCAAGAAAAAGTAACCAAAGGCGACCCAGGTTTACCGCCGCTGCGCGTCGGTGCACAGGGGAGTCAGGAATCACGGATCAGTGGAAATTTGAGCGGCAGTAGGGTGTGTCGTGTGTACCGAAAATTACACATCTCTTTGAAATAAAAAAATTTTACAGCGTGCACGGAGCACACGCTACTTGGCTAACGTTTGAATTGGGCATCGCCGTCTATGGCATCGACCTTTCTGTCCCATGTGACCAAATATGCCCAAGGAAGCGTTGATTCGAGGTGGGTGATTCTGGGCGTTGGCATTGCTTTATTCACGTCGCCTGACTGGCTCATCAACTGAAACCTTTCCAAGAACCTTCCCTTGTACTTTTCGGGAATGAATACCCATGGGGAAACAGTCCAGTCAGCGGGGATCCCACAATCCCTATGAATGGCAGCAACCAACAGAGGCCAATGTTGTTGCCACGCAGCCAGGCGACCGATTAGCGTTTGCATGGTGGCCGAGTACGTGACCTCGCAGAGATAAACGGTCTTTTCACTGAAATTGGCGGCGACAATATCGCAATACCAGTGCCGATCCTTCAATGTCTTCCCATTATCTAATTGAAGCAAGCATTCAGTATTCACGAAAACCGAACGCTTTGCGCGAAGGTACTCAGTGACAACGCCTTGAAAGTAGTCCATGTGCTTACCAGCCTAAGTGTGTTGTGAGATGCTCCATGCGGAATACACGGAACTCGTTCTGTGAAAAAACGGTGTTCTGTATAACGCGTCATCTGACACACTAACCATTTGATTTAATTAAATTCCAAAAGTAAAAAACGTCACACGATCCCGCTAACTCAGCGCCACATGTGCCCATACTGCCGGAAACTGCGAGTGCGTGTATTCAGGGCGTGGCATTATAGCCATCAAGCGTTGCTTTTCCAGTCCATCCCAAAAAATACCCCGCAAATGCGGGGTGGGAATGGGGGCGGGCGAGGGGGAGGTTGTCAGCCTTGTATGCGGGGTTGAAGGACAGGTATGTTTGCCCGCTGCAAGCGCCATGCTCGCCAACGCTGGGCTATAATCCGCGCCCCTTTTTCACCGGATTTGCCATGTCCTACGGTACTTTATTTCTCCTGCCTTGCCCCTTGGGCGATACGCCTGCCGAGCAGGTTTTACCGCCGCAGGTGGTGAGTGTGGCGCGGCGGTTGCGGCATTTTGTGGTGGAGGAGGCCAAGACCACGCGGCAGTTTTTGGCGGCGCTGAAGCATGAGCAGCCGATACAGTCGCTGCATTTCGCCACCCTGAACGAGCACACGCCAGCCAGTGAATTGCCCGCCTTGCTGCAACCGCTGCTGGCGGGGGAGGATGTGGGCATTGTGTCGGAGGCGGGTTGCCCCGGCGTGGCGGATCCCGGTGCGCAACTGGTGGCGCTGGCGCATCGGCATGGCGTGCGCGTGGTACCGCTGGTGGGGCCGTCGTCGATTTTGTTGGCGCTGATGGCTTCCGGCTTGAATGGGCAATGTTTCGCTTTTCACGGCTATCTGCCGGTAGAAGAGGCGGCGCGCAAAAAGAGCCTTCAGCAACTGGAAACGGAGTCGTTTAAACGCCGCCAAACCCAGCTCTTCATCGAAACGCCGTACCGCAACGACAAACTGCTGCAAGCCTTGCTCACCCTGTGCCGCCCCAGCACGCAAATCTGCATCGCCGCTGACCTGACCTTGCCGACGGAAACCATCCTCACCCGCAGCGTGGCTGACTGGCGCAAGGCCGAATTGCCCAAGCTGCACAAGCGCCCCTGTTTGTTCCTGCTGTTGGCATAAAACAATTTGCACTATTAACGCCAACTCCGTCATTATCTGCGCCTCAATTTTTCTGGAGCCCGCCATGACCGTGATTCGCCAGCAGGATTTTATCGACAGCGTTGCCGACGCTTTGCAGTTCATTTCCTATTACCACCCGCAGGATTTCGTGCAGGCCATGGCGCGGGCGTATGAAACCGAGCAATCGCCCGCCGCCAAGGATGCGATTGCGCAGATTTTGACTAATTCGCGCCTGTGCGCCGAGGGCAAGCGTCCGATTTGTCAGGACACCGGCATCGTGGTGGCCTTTGTGCGCGTGGGCATGAATGTGCGCTGGGACGATGCGACCATGGATATCGTGGAGATGGTCAACGCGGGCGTGCGCAAGGGCTATGCCCATCCTGACAACGTGCTGCGCGCCTCGGTGGTGAGCGATCCGGCGGGCAAGCGCACCAACACCAAGGACAACAGCCCCGCCGTGGTGCATGTGGAGCTGGTGCAGGGCGACAAGGTGGAGGTGCGCATCGCGGCCAAGGGCGGCGGCTCGGAAAACAAGAGCAAGTTCGCCATGCTCAACCCCGGCGATGACATCGTGGCCTGGGTGTTGGAGCAGGTGCCGAAGATGGGTGCAGGTTGGTGTCCGCCCGGCATGTTGGGGATTGGCATTGGCGGCACGGCGGAAAAGGCGGTGCTGCTGGCCAAGGAATCCTTGATGGAAGACATCGACATGCCGGAGCTGAAAGCGCGTGGCGCGCAAAACCGGCTGGAAGAGTTGCGCATCGAGTTGTTCGACAAAATCAACGCACTGGGGATTGGCGCGCAGGGCTTGGGCGGGCTGACCACGGTGATGGACGTGAAAATTCTGGATTACCCCACGCATGCCGCGTCCAAACCCGTCGCCATCATCCCTAATTGCGCGGCGACCCGGCACGCACATTTTGAGTTGGATGGCAGTGGCGTGGCGACGTTCACCCCGCCCAGCCCGGAGGATTATCCCAAGGTGGAGTGGACGGCTTCGGCCAGTGCGCGCAAGGTCAATCTGGATCAGCTCACCCGTGAAGAAATCACGACTTGGCAGCCCGGCGACACGCTGTTGTTGAGTGGCAAACTGCTCACTGGACGTGATGCGGCGCACAAACGTATCCGCGATTTGCTGGCGCGCGGGGAAAAACTCCCTGAGGGCGTGGATTTTAATGGCCGTTTCATTTATTATGTCGGGCCCGTTGACCCAGTGCGCGATGAGGTTGTTGGGCCAGCCGGTCCGACCACGGCCACTCGCATGGATGGTTTCACCGAAATGATGTTGGCAGAGATCGGGCTCATGGGGATGGTAGGCAAGGCTGAACGTGGCGAAGTTGCCATTGAGGCGATCAAGAAACACCGCTCGGTGTACTTGATGGCAGTCGGTGGTGCGGCTTATCTGGTGGCCAAAGCCATTCGCAGTGCGCGAGTGGTGGCTTTCGCCGATTTGGGTATGGAAGCCATTTACGAATTTGAAGTTGAAAACATGCCGGTCACCGTGGGTGTGAATGCCGAAGGAAAATCGGTACACAAACTGGGGCCACAGGAATGGCGCGAGCGGATTCGCATCGCTGCTGCCTGACGGCAAACAGCACAAGGTTCCATCGGAACCACAACGAATTGGCGGGTCTCCCCGCATTGTGAGGTAGTGAACCTGGTCAGGGCCGGAAGGCAGCAGCCACAGCTACTCATCGCAAGTGCCGGGGTCAAGGCTCGCCTCCCTTTTTTCTGACGGAGGAATGCCATGAAACGCTTGCTGCCTGCTCTTTGTGTTCTCTTCCTGAGCCACGCGGCACAGGCGATAGATGGCGTTGCCGTCGAAGTCGGTAACGGTGATTACACCAACACCGTGCGCGCCGCTGCTTTGTGGAAATTTGAGCAAAGCTGGTTCAATGAGGGCGATTGGCATGTGACGGGCTTTTGGGAAGCGAATGTTGGGCAATGGAAAGGGCGCAGCTCGGTGGGCGGCAATCAAACCATTACCGACGTTGGTCTGACCCCGGTATTGCGTCTGGAACAAAAAAATCCTGGGGCCTTCGCGCCCTATCTCGAAGGCGGCATCGGTGCGCACTTCATTTCCCCGACCTACATTTACGCCAACCGTAAGTTTGGTAGTTCTTTCCAGTTTGGCGATCACCTTGGTTTTGGTATGCGTTTCGGCGGCAAGCAACAATTCGATGTCGGCTATCGCTATCAGCACCTGTCCAATGGTGGATTAAAAGCGCCAAATCAGGGTATCAATATCCATCAGTTGCACTTTTCCTACTTCTTTCAGTAATTTCGGCAAGCGGTGCAGCGGCAAGTGTCCACGACTGTTTTGGCACGCAAATGGCGGCCCAGAAACTATGAACAACTGATCGGTCAA
>DHYQ01000038.1:4792-19525 GCA_002414205.1 Gallionellaceae bacterium UBA5126
TGAATTGTTTGGAAGGGATGTCGGCCACGCCCTGTGGTCAGTGTCAGGCCTGTCGGGACATTGATGCCGGGCGCTTTGTCGATTTGATTGAGCTGGATGCCGCTTCCAATACCCAGGTCGATAGCATGCGTGAGTTGCTGGAAAGCGCCTTGTATGCGCCCAATAACGCCCGCTTCAAGGTGTATATCATCGACGAAGTGCACATGCTGTCGCGCTCAGCCTTCAACGCCATGCTGAAAACGCTGGAAGAGCCGCCGCCGCATGTGAAATTCATCCTGGCGACCACCGATCCGCAAAAAATTCCCGTCACCGTGTTGTCGCGCTGTTTGCAATTCAACTTGAAGCAATTGCCCCCGGCGCAGATCGCCCGTCATCTGCAATTCGTATTGGGTGAAGAGGGGATTCCTGGTGACGCTGGCGCATTGCAACTGGTAGCGCGTGCCGCTCAGGGCAGTATGCGCGATGCGCTGAGTTTGCTGGATCAGGCCATTGCCTTTTCGGATGGGCGCGTGGATGAGCAGCAGGTGCGCCAGATGCTGGGGGTCATTGACCAAAGCTATCTGTTTGAAATTTTGACCTGCTTGCAACAACAAAATGGTGCAGGGCTGCTGGCGGTGGTGGATAACATGAGTGCGCGTAGCCTGGCTTTCAGTACCGCGTTGCAAGAACTGGCTTCTTTGCTGCATCGTGTGGCGTTGGCACAAGTGGCGCCACACGCCATTGCGGATGACGAGCCGCAAAAACCGGCGCTGTTGCAATTGGCACAAACATTGAGCGCCGAACTGGTGCAGTTGTGTTATCAAATTGCCGTGCATGCGCGCGAGGATTTGTCTTTGGCGCCGGATGAACAATCGGGTTTCAGTATGGCGCTGCTGCGCATGCTGGCCTTTGTGCCCGGCGGAGAGCGTCCTGCATTGGGTGTGCCCGTCGCGCCGTCACCGTCGGTCGTGGCGCCCAGTCGTGTGTCGACGCCCACTACGCCGTCGGTCGGCGCTACCACACCGACTGTCGATACATCTGCTATCCAGCCCGCAGGCGCGGATACACTGCCCGAATGGTCGGTGTTGCTGGCGCAAGTCGGAATACAGGGCATGGCCTTGCAAGTAGCCAAGCACGCGGTACTGGAATCGTTCGTTGATGGTGTGATGACGCTATGTCTGGCGCCGGAATCCGTGCATTTGCAGCAGAACAAACTCGCCATCGAGCGTCTGCAAGCCAGATTGGCAGAATACCTGGGTCAACCAATTCGCTTGCAAATCGTTTGCGGCAAGCCCCAAGTGGCTACGCCCGCGCGTATTGAACAACAAACCCGCTTAACTCGACAGCAGCACGCGGAAAGTGCCATTGCCAGTGACCCCTTTGTGCAGGCTGCCCAACAACAATTGGCCGCCCAGATTGTGGCGGATTCCATCCAACCCATTAATACAGGAGAATAAAACGTCATGATGAAAGGCGGATTAGGCGGCTTGATGAAACAAGCCCAGCAAATGCAGCAAAATATGCAGAAGGCTCAAGCCGAATTGGCCGTGACCGAGGTAGAGGGTCAAGCGGCTTCCGGGATGGTCAAGGTGTTGATGACCTGTGCGCACGACGTGCGTCGTGTTAGTCTGGATGCCAGCGTGATTGATCCCGAAGACAAGGAAACCTTGGAGGATTTGTTGGTGATTGCCCTGAACGATGCGATGAAAAAGGCCGGAGCCCTCACCGAGCAACGCATGGGGGCGTTTAGTTCTGGCTTGAATTTGCCACCTGGCATGAAATTGCCCTTTTAACGTGACGTGAAATCCCCAGCCTATCTGGATGAGTTGATGCAGGCGTTGCGCTGTTTGCCCAATGTTGGGCCGCGTTCAGCGCAGCGTATGGCATATCATCTATTGCAACGTGATCGTGCGGGAGCGTTGCGTTTGGCCAAAGCACTGCATCGCGCCGCCAGTGATATTCAGCATTGTCAGCAATGCAATAATTTTAGCGAACAGGCCGTTTGTTCCTTGTGTGCAGATACCGCTCGTGACAAGCAGCAGTTATGTGTCGTGGAAATGCCGGCAGACTTGTTGATGATTGAGCAAACGCAATCCTATCGGGGGCACTATTTTGTGTTGATGGGGCGTTTGTCACCGCTAGACGGCGTGGGTGGGCGGGAGTTGCAGTTGGAAAATGTGTTGGCACGTGTGGCGCAGCAACCCTGTGAGGTGATTCTGGCCACCAGTTTTACCGTAGAAGGTGATGCCACCGCACATTATTTGACCGCACTGTTGCAAGCGCGGGGGGTGCGGGTGACACGGATTGCCCGTGGCTTGCCCATTGGCGGGGAATTGGAGCAAGTAGATGCCGGCACGTTGGCGCAAGCCTTGCTGGAAAGACGAGAGATGAAATTATCATGAATGATGAAAAAAACGAGATTGATCTGACGCAAGGCGCCGCCGGAGAGAAACTCCAGAAAGTCCTGGCGCAGGCCGGTTTCGCTTCTCGTCGTACCGTAGAGGAATGGATCGCGGCCGGGCGCGTTAGCGTCAACGGCGAAGTGGCCACGTTGGGCATGCGCGTCTTGCCAGGTGATTTGATCAAGGCGGAGCGTCGTACCTTGCGCGTCGGTGAGCGTGATGATCGGGTACGAATTTTGCTTTACTACAAGCCGGAAGGCGAAATTGTCAGTCGTGATGATCCCAAGGCACGTTTGAGCGTGTTCGACAAATTGCCGAAATTGCGCAGCCAGAAGTGGGTTGCCATCGGTCGTTTGGATTTGAACACCAGTGGCTTGCTGATTTTTACCACGTCCGGTGAATTGGCCAACCGCCTGATGCATCCACGCTTTGAGGTGGAACGCGAGTATGCGGTGCGCATACAAGGGCAACTAAGCGAGGAGCAGCAAGCTCAGTTGCTGGGCATCGGCATTGATTTGGAAGATGGACGTATCAGCTTTGAAAAGCTGACAGACGAGGGCGGGGAAGGTTTTAACCATTGGTATCGCATCATGCTCAAGGAAGGGCGCAACCGGATTGTGCGGCGTACTTTTGCGGCGCTGGGGTTGACCGTCAGTCGTCTGATACGTGTGCGTTTTGGTCTGATTAACCTGCCGCCGCGCCTGAAGCGCGGCATGATGGCCGAGTTGGGTGACGGCGAGGTGCAGCAGGTGCTGGACTGGGTTGGTATTCAGCCAGTTGAGGCCGTGCCGTTGCCACCACGCCCCCGGAATACCCATCGCAAGACGCCGCTGCGTCGCGGTGGAAATCTTCCCGACAGCCAGGGAACCTTATTGCCGGGGGATGGTCGTCGTAAAACTAGCAATAAACGTTAACTGACTCTAGAATTCGCCCCCGCAAGCCGCGAATAAATACAACACAAACGCCACAGGACTTTGAATGGAACAGCGCAACAGCAATAAAACAATTATGAGTAGCGTGCTCTTCTTGGATATCGTGGAATACTCCAAGGAGGCGGTTCTCGAACAGATTTCCCTCAAGGAGCGCTTTAACCGCTTTTTGTCCGAGGCGCTAAAGCGCGTGCCTGAGGTTGATCGCATTATTCTGGATACCGGGGATGGGGCGGCGGTCAGCTTTATTGGTGATATCGAGGAAGCGCTGCAAACCGCGCTGATCATTCGGGAAAATCTGTTTAATCAGGATGAGCGTGACACGCCCAAGCTCAAAGTGCGTATGGGGATTAATTTGGGCCCGGTACGTTTGGTGCGGGATATTAATGGGCAACCGAACATCGTCGGCGATGGCATCAATGTGGCCCAGCGCATCATGGCATTTGCTGAGATCAACCAGATTCTGCTGTCCCGTTCTTATCACGATGCGGTATCGCGTCTGTCCTCAAAATATCTGGACATGTTCCGCTTCAAGGGCTCTCAGACAGATAAGCATGTGCGTGAGCATGAGATTTATGCGATTTGCCATCCTGGCGAGCCGGTGGAGCCAGAGGTGGTGGCCGCCACGACCGAGGTGATCGCCGAACCTGTGCCCGTAAAGCGTAAAACGCCCTTGTACGTCGGGATCGGTGCGATGCTGCTGGCGGGCGGGGCGGCGTTGATGTTGAGCCAACAGCCGACGACTACCCCAGCGGGTGGCGGCGGCACGGCGTCCGCGCTTGTTGCGGCTTCGCAAGTCAAGGCGGCTTCTGCCGCTGGGGTGTCTTCCATCACGCCCGCCGACATGGCGCCATACAAAAAACCGGAAGCCGGTGCCAAACAGGCGACGGTTGAGCAAAAACCCAAAAATCCAGAACCTGGAAAGTTAAGCACCAACAAACCTGTGGATGGCAAAAAAACGCAGCCGGCCAGCCGAGTGGCGGCGGCCTCTCAGGTTGCGTCCGTCGGGGATGGTCACATCATCGTGTCCTGTGCGGAAGGTTCCAAGGTGTTTGTAGACGGCTCTATCAAGGGTAAAGTCGGCAGTGTGCCTTTCAGTGTGAATGTCCCTGCCGGGAAGCATCTGGTAGTGGTGGATAGTCCAAATCATTTGATTAATCAAACGGTGACTATCGTGGTTGGTCAAACCATCCGTGTTGGAAACAATTCCTGCAATTAATCTTTCCAGAACAGCCAGTTGAGTGCAGACATGATTAACCAGTTGGGACGTTATGAAATCACGAGCGAACTCGGTCAGGGGGCCATGGGGGTGGTGTATGCCGCCAAGGATCCGCTGATCGACCGCAGTGTCGCCATCAAGACTATTAATCTGAGTCTGGCCAAGGAAGAAAAGGAAGAGTACGAAGGGCGTTTTTATCAGGAAGCGCGTGCGGCTGGGCGGCTGAATCACCCCAACATTGTGACGATTTATGATGTCGGCAAGAGTGGCGATATTGCCTACATTGCCATGGAGTTGCTGCAAGGGCGTGAGCTGCGCGACATCATGAATGAAGGCGTATTGTTGCCGGTGGCGCAGGTATTGGATATTGCCATTCAGGTAGCGCAGGGATTGGGATATGCCCATGAGCACGAAATTGTGCATCGGGACATCAAGCCTTCCAACATCATGGTTGTCCGGGACGGACAAGTCAAAATCACCGATTTCGGTATTGCCCGTATGAGTTCGGCGGCAGTGCGCACCCAATCCGGCATGGTACTGGGGTCGCCCAAATACATGTCGCCGGAGCAGGTCATGGGGCGTGACATCGACGAGCGTTCGGATATCTTCTCTCTGGGGGTGATGTTGTATGAGATGTTGACCGGGCAAGCGCCATTCAACGGCGATAACGTCAACACCATCATGTATCAAACGCTGAACGCCATTCCCGTGCCGCCGAATCAAATCAATCCCGCAGTGCCCGATATGCTGGATTTTATTTTGGTCAAAGCGCTGGCCAAGAGTCCCGAAGATCGCTATCAGAAAGCGCGCGAGTTTTCGGATGATTTGAAAGCCTGCCGGGAGACCGTGCCTTACCTGAATCATCAGACACATCTGGCGTCTGCTGCGGCAACGGCGGAACGTAAAACGTCTACCAACCTGAATGCGACTGGGCGAATTTGGGTGGAAGACGAGCCGTTCAAATCGGCCTCTGCCGCGCGTTTATCGCCCAATTTTGATTCGACAGCCGCGACCTTGCGTCTGGCCAGTTTGACCAACGATGATGCTGAGGCCGATGCCTTGGCCAAAACCCTGAAACTTAACCGACCCCCGCCTCAGCCCGTTGCGGACGAGCCGACGGAGCAAATTCCTTCCTTCCGTGCGAATGCCAAAGCCAGCGCCGCTGCGGCGGCGGCCCGTCAGGCAGTGAAGACGGCACCTCAGGCGATTCCTGCGGCCGGTGTCACCTCGACAGCCGCAAAAAAAGCCACGCAATCTCCCGCAACGCTGGCGAAAGCCGCCAGTCCTGCACCTAAAAGCAGCGACACGCCACCGCCCTCACTGGCAGAGCGTAAGCGCAATAGCACCTTGTTAATTGTTGTGCTGACCCTGCTGCTGGCCTTGGTGGGCTTTTTCCTGTTATCCCGGCGCTAGGGCCATGTATCTGGAGTTGCAACCGTCACGCACCTTGCAGCAATGTGTGTTGTTGGCTCATATGATCAGTTTGGGGGTGGTGTGGTTGTTGCCGCTCCATTGGGGAGCAAAGTTATTGGTGAGTGGGTTGTTGTTGTGGCACGTGCGCTATGCCCGACAGCAATGGTTGCAAGCGCCGCAATGGTTGCGCTGGCAGGATGAGCAGGTAGAACTGGACGGCACACCTGGACAAGGGCAAATTTTGCCCGGTGGTGTGGTGACTCCTTTGCTGGTGTTGCTGTGCGTACAGTTCGATCGGCAACGCGTGTGGCTCCCCATTTTTTATGACGCCCTGCCGCGCCGGGCTTTTCGTGAGTTGCGTGTGCAGTTGCGTATGCACGCTGCATCATGACGGACTGGATTGCGGGCGTGGATGAGGCGGGACGCGGGCCGTTAGCCGGGCCAGTCAGCGCCGCTGCGGTGATACTCGATCCCGCTCACCCCATTCCCGGCTTGGCCGATTCCAAAAAACTCTCCGAAAAGAAACGCGATGCGCTGGCACCGTTGATTCAGCAGCACGCGCTGGCCTGGGCGGTGGCCTATGCCAGCGTGGAAGAAATCGACCGCCTGAACATTCTGCAAGCCACTTTGTTAGCCATGCAACGCGCCGTAGAGGCGCTGTCCGTGCAACCGGGGCGGATTCTGGTGGATGGCTTGTTTTGTCCACCGACTAGCTTGCCTTGTCAGGCCATTGTGCAGGGCGACAGCAAGGTGGAGGCCATTTCCGCCGCCTCGATTTTGGCCAAAACGGCGCGGGATGCGCTAATGCTGGAATTGCACCACACTTACCCGCAATACGATTTTGCCCGCCACAAGGGCTATCCCACCGCCGCGCATTTGCGCGCCCTGCGTGAATTTGGCGTTTCGCCGGTACACCGCCGCAGTTTCAAGCCGGTGGCGCAGTGTTTGGCCATGCCGCCGACGCCCACCCAGTCATCGTTGCTGGAATGAGTAACGAACAAGGGACGCCGTAGCGTCCCTTGTTCGTTACCGTTCAAATGCTCGCTTACAAATCCAGCAACAAGCGTTCCGGGTTTTCCAGTGCTTCCTTGATGGCGACCAGGAATTGCACGGCTTCACGCCCGTCGATGATGCGGTGGTCGTAAGACAGGGCGAAGTAGTTCATGGGGCGAATCACGATCTGGCCGTTTTCCACGACTGGTCTATCCTTGGTGGCATGGATGCCGAGAATGCCGGATTGCGGCGGGTTGATGATGGGGGTGGAGAGCATGGAGCCGAACACACCGCCATTGGAGATGGTGAAGGTACCGCCGCTCAATTCTTCCAGCGTCAGTTTGCCGGCCTTGGCGCGGGCGGAAAATTCGGCGATTTTCTTTTCGATGTCGGCGAAGGACAGTTGATCGGCATCGCGCAGAATCGGTACCACCAAGCCGCGCTCGCTGCCAATGGCCACGCCCACGTCAAAGTAGCCGTGGTAAATGATGTCGTTGCCATCCACCGAGGCGTTGATGATGGGGAATTTTTGCAGCGCGGCGACCACGGCTTTGACGAAGAAGCAGGAGAAACCCAGCTTCACGCCGTGTTTTTTCTCGAAAGCATCCTTGTAGCGGGCGCGCATGTCCATCACCGCCTGCATGTTGATTTCGTTGAAGGTGGTCAACATGGCGGTGGTTTGTTGCGATTGCAGCAAACGCTCGGCGATGCGCTGGCGGATGCGGGTCATGGGTACGCGTTGCTCGGCACGGTTGCCACTGGGCGCGGCTGGAGCGGCGGGTGCTGCTGCAACCGGAGCAGGTGCGGCAGGTGCCGGGGCAGCCGGGACAGCAGCGGCCAGCACGTCTTCCTTGGTCACACGACCATTGCGGCCAGTGCCTTGTAGGCTTTGCGCATCCACTTCCTGTTCGCGGGCCAGTTTGCGCACGGCGGGGGAAACCGCACCGGGGGCGGCAGGTTCAGCCGCAGGAGCTGGTGCGGCGGCGGCAGCCTTGGCTTCGGTGTCGATTTCAGCAATCACTTCGCGGCTGACCACTTGGTCGCCATTTTGCTTCAGCAGGCGCACCAAGGTGCCGCTTTTGGCAGCGGGCAATTCCAACACCACCTTGTCGGTTTCGATGTCGATCAGGTTTTCACCTTCTTGCACGCTGTCGCCGACTTTTTTGTGCCAGGTCACCAGCGTGGCGCTGGAAACCGATTCCGACAGTTCGGGAACTTTGACTTCAATGATGCTCATGGGAGGCTCCTGGAAGGGGTTTGTTATCAAGATCAGCGCGGAAGGCGGCTTCCACGACGGCTTTTTGTTGTTCCTGATGCACGGCCAGATAACCGGCGGCAGGGGCGGCGGAGGAAGGCCGCAGGGCATAATCCACGCGCATGTTGTGCTGGCGCGCATGGCGCGTCAGGTAATGCTGGATGCGATGCCAAGCACCTTGGTTGCCGGGCTCTTCCTGGCACCACACCAATTCGCGAGCATTCGGGTACTGCTGCAATTGCGCCTCGACATCCTCGTGCGGGAAGGGGTAGAGCTGCTCGATGCGCACAATGGCGACATGTTGCAAGTCCTTGCTACGACGATGTGCCAGCAGGTCGTAATACACCTTGCCGCTACAGGCAATGACACGGGTCACCTGTGCTGGATTCAGATTGTCCACCTCGCCAATCACCGGCAGGAAGCGGCCATTGACCAAATCGTCCAGCGAGCAGGTGGCATCCTTGCTGCGCAACAGGCTCTTGGGTGTGAACACAATCAACGGACGGCGCATGTTGCGCACCATTTGGCGACGCAGTAGATGGAAAATTTGCGCGGAATTGCTAGGGACGCAGACTTGAATATTGTAGTCGGCACACAGTTGCAAATAGCGTTCAATGCGGGCGGAAGAATGCTCTGGCCCTTGGCCTTCGTAGCCATGCGGCAACAACATGACCAAGCCGCACAAACGGCCCCACTTCACTTCGCCGGAGGTGATGAACTGGTCGATCACCACTTGCGCGCCATTGGCGAAGTCGCCGAATTGCGCTTCCCACAGGGTCAGGGCATTGGGTTCAGCCGTCGCATAGCCGTATTCAAAGCCCAGCACGGCTTCTTCCGACAACAGCGAGTCGATGACCAGAAAGTCCGCTTGATCGGGGGATAGATGTTGCAGTGGAATGTGATGGCCCAAATCGCCGCGTGCGCGGTTTTGGTCGTGCCAAGTGGCATGGCGGTGGAAGAACGTGCCGCGTTGGCAGTCTTGCCCGGTCAGGCGCACGGCATAACCTTCCGTTAGCAAGGTGGCGTAGGCCAAATTTTCTGCCATCCCCCAATCGACGGGCAGCTCGCCCTTGCCCATGGCACGGCGGTCGCTGACGATTTTATCGACGCGGGAGTGCAGGGTGAAGTTTTCCGGCACTTCGCTCAGGGTCGCGGACAATGCTTGCAGCTTTTCCAGTGCGACCCCGGTGTTGACGGGATCATTCCATTTTGCCTGGCCTTGGGCATATTTTTCCCACAGGCTGACCGGACGGTCGGCGGATTTGACCAGGGCGGGTTGAATGGAGTTGCGGCCCTCATCCATGGCACGCCGGTATTCGGTAATCATGGCGTCGGCGTCGCCTTCAGCGATCACGTTTTCAGCTAATAAACGTTCGGCATACACGGCGCGGGTGCCGGGATGCTTGCGGATAAAGCGATACATGAAGGGTTGCGTCACCAGCGGTTCGTCCTGCTCGTTGTGGCCCAGCTTGCGGAAACACACCATGTCGATCACCACGTCCTGATGGAAGGTCATGCGGTAATCCAGGGCAATTTCGGTGACCAGCAGTACGGCATCCGGGTCGTCGGCATTCACGTGGAAAATCGGCGCGTCGATCATCTTGGCGACGTCGCTGCAATACGAGCTGGAGCGCGTGTCGCGCACGTCGGAGGCAGTAAAGCCGATTTGGTTGTTGATGATGATGTGGACGGTGCCGCCGGTGTAATAGCCACGTGTTTGTGACATGGCCAAGGTTTCCATGATGACACCTTGACCGGCGAATGCGGCGTCGCCATGCAGCAGGATGGGCAGCACCTTGTTGCCTTCGTGATCCTTGATGCGGTGTTGACGTGCCCGCACAGAGCCTTCCACCACCGGATTGACGATCTCCAGATGGGAAGGATTAAACGCCAGTGCTACGTGGATGTTGTTGCCGGGGGTGGGAATATCGGCCGAGAAGCCCTGATGGTATTTCACGTCGCCGGAGGCGAGATGGTTGTCGTGGATGCCTTCAAATTCTGCGAACAACATCGAAGGTTGCTTTCCCAGAATATTCACCAGCACATTTAGCCGCCCCCGGTGTGCCATGCCGATCACGGCTTCCTGGATGCCAATGCTGCCGCTGCGTTGCAGTAGGTGATCCAGCATGGGGATCAGCGTTTCACCGCCTTCCAGCGAGAAGCGCTTCTGACCGACGTATTTGGTGTGCAGATAGCGTTCCAGGGTTTCGGCGGCGGTCAGGCGTTGCAGGGTGCGGCGGCGGGTGTCAGGATTGAAATGACTTTGGCCGCGCACGCCCTCCAGGCGTTTTTGTATCCAGCGCTTTTCCGCCTGCTCACTGATGTACATGTATTCGGCGCCGATATTGCCGCAATAGGTTTCGCGCACCAGCGCCAGAATGTCGCGCAAGGGCATGCGCTGGCTGTTGGTCACCAGCGAGCCGGTATCGAACAGCGTATCCATGTCGCTGGCCGTCAAACCGTAGTAGCCAGGATCCAGTTGCGGCACATTCGGGAGCTCATGGCGCTTGAGTGGATCCAGGGTGGCAACACGCACCCCCAAAATCCGATGGGCATTAATCAGTTGCAGCACAGATACCTGCTTGCCTTCCATTTCGGCATCGTGCTTGGCAATGCTGACACAGCGGCTTGTGGGTAGTGCGGCAAAGGCTTGTTGAATCGGATAATGCGCCTGTTCCGGTTGTCCCTGACCGGGCAGGCTGTCGAAATAGCGACGCCATTCTGTCGGTACCGCAGCGGCATCTTGTAAATAACGCTCGTACAGTTCTTCCACAAAGGGCGCATTGGCCCCGAACAGCAAGGAGTTTTCCTGCATCTGCTTGAGGTTGGAATCCACTTAACGTTGCTCCTCTGGTAAGTAGTCACGCTTGGTCGCGCCGATGTACCACTGGCGCGGGCGGCCAATTTTATGTTCGACATCACCGATCATTTCGTTCCATTGCGAAATCCAGCCGATGGTGCGCGCCACGGCAAAAATCACCGTGAACATATTGGTGGGAATGCCCAGTGCGCTCAACACGATGCCGGAGTAGAAATCGACATTCGGGTACAGCTTACGCTCGATGAAGTAGGGGTCGCTGAGGGCGATTTGCTCCAGCTCCATGGCCAGTTTGAACAGCTTGTGATCGCCCAGGCCCAGCTCGTTCAGCACTTCGTAGCAGGTTTCGCGCATCACGGCGGCGCGCGGATCCATGTTTTTATACACACGGTGGCCGAAGCCCATCAGGCGGTATTTCTTGTCCTTCACGCCCTGCACGAATTCCGGCACGCGGGAAACGTCGCCGATTTCTTCCAGCATTTTCAGCGCGGCTTCATTCGCACCGCCGTGGGCCGGGCCCCACAGCGCGGCAATGCCGGAGGAAATACAGGCGAAAGGATTGGCCCCACTGGAGCCAGACAGACGCACGGTGGAGGTAGAGGCGTTTTGCTCGTGATCGGCATGCAGAATCAGGATGCGCTCCAAGGCACGTGCCAGCACCGGATTGGGCACATAGTCTTCTGCCGGGGTGGCAAACATCATGTACATGAAGTTTTCCACATAGCTGAACTTGTTCTTGGGGTAAATGAATGGCTGGCCGATGTGGTACTTGTGCGCCATGGCGGCGATGGTCGGCACCTTGGCCAGCAAGCGCATGGCCGAAATATCGCGGTGTTGGGCGTTATTGATGTCCAGGGAGTCGTGGTAGAAGGCCGACAGCGCACCGACTACGCCAACCATCACGGCCATCGGGTGCGCATCACGGCGGAACCCACTGAAGAATTTGGCCATCTGGTCATGCACCATGGTGTGCATGGTAATGCGCTGATTGAAATCTTTACGTTGCGTGGCGTTGGGCAATTCACCATTCAGCAGCAGGAAGCACACCTCCAGAAAGTCGGAGTGTTTCGCCAGTTGTTCGATGGGGTAGCCCCGGTAGTACAACAGGCCAACGTCGCCGTCGATAAAGGTAATTTTGGAGCTGCAACTGGCGGTGGAAAAAAAGCCTTGGTCATAGGTGAAAATACCCAACTTTGCCAGATTGCGAATATCGATCACGTCCGGGCCCAAAGTCCCTGAACGAATGGGCATTTCAATGCTGCGGCCATCGTCCAATGTCAGTGTTGCAACGCGCGTCTTGTTTTCCATCTTGCAAATCCTCCCCAGTGAAGCGGCGGACTATCTCTAGACCGCCGTCATTTTTTCCAATAATGCCTTGTGTTGTGGTGATGCGGCGGGGGTATTGCCCAGCATGAGGTCTAGCAGATTGTTGTCTGGTAAATCCAGCAACGCTTCAAAAACCGCCTGCTCGGACTGGTCGAGCTGACCATAACCCTGTGCGACAAAGCGCTCCAGCAGAATGTCCAGCTCCAGTAATCCGCGCCGAGTGCGCCAGCGTATACGTTCTAGGTTTTTCATGCCAGTCGTTTTGTCATCAAATCTTTGATATGACCGATGGCTTCGGTGGGATTCAGTTCTTTCGGGCAGACATCCACGCAGTTCATGATGGTGTGGCAGCGGAACAAACGATACGGATCTTCCAAGTCGTCCAGGCGCTCGCTGGTGGCTTGATCGCGGCTATCGGCGATAAAGCGGTAGGCTTGCAACAAGCCGGATGGGCCGACGAATTTGTCCGGGTTCCACCAGAACGACGGGCAAGCGGTGGTGCAGCAACCGCACAGGATGCACTCGTACAGGCCATTCAAATGCTCGCGCTGGGCGGGCGATTGCAGGCGCTCGGTTTCCGGTGGCGGGTCGTTGTTGATCAGATACGGCTTGATCGAATGGTATTGCTTGAAGAACTGGGTCATGTCCACGACCAAATCGCGGATCACCGGCAAGCCGGGCAGGGGGCGCAGTTCCACCGGTTCTTTCAGCGAGGCCAGCGGGGTAATGCAGGCCAGGCCGTTGCGCCCGTTGATGTTCATGGCGTCGGAGCCACACACGCCTTCGCGGCAGGATTTGCGCACCGACAGGCTGTCGTCCAGCTCTTTCAGCATGACTAGCGCATCCAGCAACATCTTGTTGCCGGGGTCGATGTCGAGGTCGTATTCCTTCATGTAAGGCTTGGCATCGACATCCGGGTTGTAGCGATAAACTCGAAATTTCATGGTGGGTTCCTCGACTTAGTACACCCGTGGTTTCAGCGGGAAGGATTCCACGGTCAGCGGTTTCAGGCGCACTGGCTTGTAATCCAGGCGGCGATCTTCGCTGAAGTACAGGGTATGTTTCAGCCAGTTCACGTCGTCGCGTTGCTGGAAGTCATCGCGGGCATGAGCCCCCCGGCTTTCCTTGCGCGCTTCGGCGGAAATCATGGTGGCTTGGGCGACTTCGATCAGGTTGTCCAACTCCAGCGCTTCAATGCGGGCGGTGTTGAACACCTTGCTCTTGTCGCTGATTTCAGTTTGTTTGACGCGCTCGCTGACTTCCTTGATCTTATCCACCCCGGCAGACAGCAATTCTGGGAAGCGGAATACGCCGCAGTGTTTTTGCATGGTGCGGCGCAATTCCGCGCCGACATCGGCCACGCGCTCGCCGCCCTTTTGGTTTTCCAGACGGGCCAGACGGGCCAGTGGCAAATTGGCGGCATCGGCAGGCAAGGGCTTGGGATGCGGATTGCGCTTCAGGTCTTCAATGATTTGGCGACCGGCGGCGCGACCGAATACGATCAAGTCCAGCAGCGAGTTGCAGCCCAAGCGATTGGCTCCGTGTACCGACACGCAGGCGCATTCGCCCACGGCGTACAGCCCTTGCACCACTTCTTCCGGGGCCGTGCGGTACGGCGCGACCACTTGACCGTGGTAGTTGGTGGGAATGCCGCCCATCATGTAGTGCGCGGTCGGCACCACTGGAATCGGTTGTTTGGCCGGGTCAACGTGGGCAAACTTCAAGGCAATTTCGCGGATACCGGGCAGGCGTTGCTTAATCACGTCTTCGCCCAGATGATCCAGCTTCAGCATAACGTGGTCGGCATCTGGGCCGCAGCCGCGACCTTCGTTGATTTCAATGGTCATGGCGCGGGCCACCACATCGCGGCTGGCCAAATCCTGCGCCGTGGGCGCGTACTTGGGCATGAAACGCTCGCCGTTTTTGTTGACCAAGAAGCCGCCTTCGCCGCGTACACCTTCGGTAATCAGCACGCCAGCACCAGCCACGCCGGTGGGGTGGAATTGCCAGAATTCCATATCCTCCAGCGGAATGCCCGCACGGGCGGCCATGCCCAGACCGTCGCCGGTGTTGATAAAGGCATTAGTGCTGGACTGGAAAATCCGCCCGGCCCCGCCGGTGGCAAACAAGGTGGCGCGGGCGTGGAACAGCATGATTTCGCCGGTTTCAATTTCCAGTGCCGTTACCCCCAACACGTCGCCATCGGCGTCGCGGATGATGTCCAGCGCCATCCATTCCACGAAGAAGTGGGTGTTGGCCTTGACGTTTTGTTGGTACAGGGTGTGCAGCAGGGCGTGACCGGTGCGGTCGGCGGCGGCGCAAGCGCGTTGCACCGGGGCTTTGCCGTATTCCTGCATGTGGCCGCCGAAGGGGCGTTGGTAAATTTTGCCGCTGTCCAG
>DHYQ01000038.1:19670-22790 GCA_002414205.1 Gallionellaceae bacterium UBA5126
GTGTCGTACATGTGCCAGTGCCAGTTGTCGTCGTTGACGTTGCCCAGCGAGGCGGCAATCCCGCCTTGTGCGGCCACGGTGTGCGAGCGGGTGGGGAAAACCTTGGACAGCACGGCCACCTTCAGCCCGGCCTGGGCCAGTTGCAGCGCGGCACGCATCCCGGCACCCCCAGCACCGACCACCACCACGTCAAACGTTCGTTTTGCGACTTTCATTACACCCCCCACAAAATTTGTACCGACCAGATGGTGTAAACCATCAGGGCCAGAATCACCAGTACATGGAAGCTCAGGCGCACGGCGGTGGGCTTGAGGTAGTCCATGGCAATGTCACGCATGCCGATCCAGGCGTGATAAAACAGACACAGCAGGAACAGCAGGGTAAAGGTTTTCACCCCTTGTCCGGCAAACACTTCCTTCCAGGCGGCGTAGCCAGCGGTGGCCTTCAGCAGGCAACCCGCCATGAATAGCGTATAAACCACCATCACCGCAGCAGTGATGCGTTGCGCCAGCCAGTCGCGCAGCCCGTAGTGCGCGCCGACAACAATCCGATCTACCATAATTTCACTCCCATCAAAGCGGTCAGGGCCAGGCTGACTGCCAGCACGATTTTGCTGCTCAGACGCGCCGAGGCCAGATTTTTTACCCAATGCAAGTCAATCGCCAGATAGCGCAGGCCAGCACAAAAATGATGCAGAAACGCCCACAGCAGCCCCAGCAACATCAGCTTCAGCAGCGGGTGCGACAAGGTGCTGGCCAGTTCGGCATAGCTTTCCGGCGAGCGCAAACTGGCTTGCAGGATCAGCAGCAGGATGGGCAAGGCGAGGAATAGGGCGAAACCGCTGACGCGGTGCAGAATGGAAACGAAGCCGGGTAAAGGAAGTTTGATGAGATGCAGCGCGAGGTGCTTGGGCCGTTTCTTGTTTGGAACAAAACTCATAATGGAATCTCCCGACTATTGATTTCTGCGCATATTACTCGCTCTACCTGACCCTTTCAAACTAAACAAATGTTTTGAATTCATAATCAATAGTCAGTATTGCAGCGTTATGGCCTGTGGCTACGCGGTGGGCATTGTGACTTCCTTGGGTAAGCGGAGTAGCAGTTGACGTAGGGGGGTGGGGATCGCGCTGTGGAGTGCGCTGGATAGTGGTCGCCAAGTCCCCGGCAATGCGCCAGGATGGTACTTGAAGAGTATCGGTTGGATATGTAGGCGGAAATGCGTGAAGGTATGTTGCAACGGGGCGAGTGCAGCGCCAGTGCCGAGGCGGTTTTCGGTCAGAAATGCCTCAAGATCATCAGTTTGTGGTGGTAGCCATAGGCCACCCCACAGGCCTTTGGAGGGGTTCTGTTGCAGCAGGATCTCGCCTTGATGCAGAAAGAGGAGAAAAAACGTTTGCCGTTGCGGCAGTGCAGGGCGTCGGCGTGGTGTCGGCAGTGCGGCAACTTGCTGGTTGCGCTTGGCAAAACAGGTGCCGGCTAATGGACAGGATTCACACTGTGGTCGGTTGCGGGTACACAGTGTGGCGCCAAAATCCATCACGGCTTGGGTGTAAGTGGCGATGTCTTGTTGCGGCAACAGGGCTTCTGCGTGTTGCCAAAGTTGTGCCTCGGTGCTGGGTAAATTGGGCTCTCCGGCAATGCCGCAATAACGGGCAAGGATGCGTTTGACGTTGCCGTCCAGAATGGCGCGCCGTTCATGAAAAGCCAAGGCGCAAATTGCCGCTGCCGTTGAACGGCCAATGCCCGGTAGTGCCAGAATGGCGTCGTATTGCTGCGGGAATTCGCCTTGATGCTGCGTCAAAATTTGTTGCGCGGCGCGGTGCAAATTACGGCCACGTGCGTAGTAGCCCAGCCCGCTCCACAGCGCCAGTACCTCTTCTTCACTGGCAAGGGCGAGGGTGGAGAGGGAGGGAAACGTCGCCAGAAAGCGTTGATAATACGGAATCACTGTACTGACTTGGGTCTGTTGCAGCATGATTTCCGAAAGCCAAATCCGATAAGGATCTTGTACCTGCCAGGGTAGGTCATGCCGGCCATGCTGACGCTGCCAGGCGATCAGTTGCGTGGCGAACTCAGACATCGGCAGCCTGCACTTGGCCGTAAGCGACAAATTTAGCCTGTGCCGCCGCAAATTCTGCGCGCGTCAGCAGAATGGGGGGAAGGCCGGTTTTCAAGATGCGCAAGTAGATTTCGCTGAGATTTTCAACTTCGACGGTGTATTTCAGCGCCTCTTCCAGCGTGCGTCCGGCGGCGATCATGCCGTGATTGGCGAGCAGGCAGGCGCGGCGATCGCGCAATGCGGTCAGCGCGTGATCGGAAAGCGCTTGAGTGCCAAAGGTGGCGTAATCTGCGCAACGAATGTTGTCGCCCCCCAGGAGTGCGACCATGTAGTGAAAGGCGGGGATGTCGCGGCGCAAACAGGCTAACGTGCTGGCGGCAACGGCATGCGTGTGGATGATGGCGTTGAATTCTGGGCGTGCCAGTAGGATGTCACGATGGAAGCGCCACTCGCTGGATGCGCGCCAGCGTCCGCGCTGTTCGCCGCTCATTCTGACCCACACCAAGTCGTCTTCGCCCAGATCGTCGCTGGACATGCCGGAAGGCGTAATCAGCATGCCATCGTGGCAGCGCACCGATAAATTGCCGGCAGTGCCATGATTCAGCCCCAGTTTGCCCAACTGCTTGGCCATGACGACCAGCGCGGTGCGTAATTGTTGTTCCATTGTCATCCTCTCAAAGGGGTGCGATTGTATGGCAAGCAGCGCAAAGCGCAAAACGGTGCTGGGCGCACTTTGTTTGTCATAAACGCTTGCGCAGATCCTGTAATGGTGTATAATGCGAAGAGTTCGGGGTGTAGCGTAGCCTGGTAGCGCGCCTGCTTTGGGAGCAGGATGTCGGGAGTTCGAATCTCTCCACCCCGACCAGTTTTGTAGCTCTGGTAGCCATTCAATCAAAGAATTTGTGCCCGTAGCTCAATCGGATAGAGCACCAGCCTTCTAAGCTGGGGGTTACAGGTTCGATTCCTGTCGGGCATGCCAAATGCTCGTCAGTGTAAAGTTTAATGGTGGCTGTAGCTCAGTTGGTAGAGTCCAGGATTGTGATTCCTGTTGTCGTGGGT
>DHYQ01000027.1:0-3832 GCA_002414205.1 Gallionellaceae bacterium UBA5126
GCGCTGCTGGACTAACCCCCCACCCAAAACCGGCGTAAAGCCGGTTTTTTATGCACGCGCGGGCCACGGTGGCTGCGCGCCCGCCCGCCTGCCAAGACTACAAAAAGGTGTAACATCCGCCCCTCGGTTTTTGCGGAGCACGTAGGCTGGGGTGAGGTACGAACCCCAGCTTTGGGGATGGATTTGCTGGGGTTCGCTGCGCTCACCCCAGCCTACAACTCGCGGGGTGACGCTGGTTTGAATTACCATCTGCCTTCTGGTCGCCCCCCATTTGACCCACCCCGGCGAACCCGTTACCATCCCGTCCCGTTTTGTTTTTGGTTTTCAGTATGTCCACTCACCGTTATACCTTGACCATTGCCTGCCCGGATCGGGCGGGGATTATTGCCGCTGTGACGGGGTTTATTGCCCAGCATGGCGGGTTTATTGTTGAGGCGAGTTATCACACCGATCAGGAGTCGCAGCAGTTTTTCATGCGCCAGGAAATCCGTGCTGATTCCTTGCCGTTTCCGGCCTCGGAGTTTGCCAACCATTTTTCGCCGCTGGCGCAGGCGTTTGGCATGCGCTGGAAACTGGCGGATTCGGCGCTGAAAAAGCGCCTGGTGCTGCTGGTCAGCAAGCAGGATCATTGTTTGAATGACTTGCTGCATCGCTGGCGCAGCGGGGAGTTGCAGGTGGATATTCCCTGCGTGATTTCCAACCATGAGGATTTGCGCGGCTTTGTGGAGTGGCACGGCATTCCGTATCACTATGTGCCGATGCAGGACAAGGCGGCGGGGTTTGCGCGCATTGCCGAGCTGTTCGAGGCGGCGCATGGCGACAGCATGGTGCTGGCGCGCTATATGCAGATTTTGCCGCCGGAATTGTGCACGCGTTACGCCGGGCGGATTTTGAACATCCACCACAGCTTTTTGCCGTCGTTTATCGGCGCAAAGCCGTATCACCAGGCGTATCAGCGCGGGGTGAAGTTGATTGGCGCGACCTGCCACTATGTGTCGGACGAACTGGATGCCGGGCCGATTATCGAGCAGGACACGCTGCGCATCGACCACGGCGACACGGTGGACGATTTGGTGCGCTATGGGCGCGACATCGAAAAAGCGGTGCTGGCACGCGGGCTGCGCTATCACGTCGAAGACCGGGTGCTGGTGTGTGGCAATAAAACTATCGTGTTTCGCTAGAATCGTCATGCGCCGACTGCGAGGCCGTGAGCTAGGCGCATGAACAGGTTGGTAATTTTACGGAGCTGCTGATTGACGCCTCCGTTCGTGGTGAGCTTGTCGAACCATGATGGAGCAATAAAAGCGTTACGCAACGCGCCCTTCGACAAGCTCAGGGCGAACGGATTAAATTCGTATTTCCTTAAGTCACAAACAAGCTGAATCAATCAACCCATCGGGGGACAACATGGTCGAAGTGGAAGGGCTGTATTATCGGTATGCCACCTTGCAGGCGCTGCACAACGTGTCGTTCCGGCTGGAGGAAGGCTCGATCACGGCGTTGATTGGGCAGAATGGCTCCGGCAAATCGACCTTGTTGCGTTGTTTGGCGGCGCTGGATAGTCCGTATCAGGGCACAGTAAAGCTGTGGGGCGTGGATACCCGCGATGACCCGCGTGCCTGTCACCGCATGTTAGGCTATTTGTCCGACCAGTTTGGCATGTATGACAACCTGACCGTGCAGCAGTCGCTGCTGTACATGTCCACGGCACACAAGGTGGAGCCGCCGGAAGTGAGCGGCGTGGATCGGGTGGAGGAAGTGGCGCAGCAACTGGGCCTGCTGGATCGCATGAACCAGCGCGTGGGCGAGTTGTCCGGTGGTTTTCGCCAGCGCGTGGCGATTGGTCAGGCGATTATTCATAAGCCGAAATTGTTGTTGCTGGACGAGCCTGCGGCCAATCTGGATCCGGTCGCGCGGCAGGAGTTGGCGGATTTGCTGAAAGATCTGGGGCGTCAGGGGGTCACCGTGATGGTGTCTTCGCACAATCTGGAGGAGCTGGAAAAGTATTCCACCCATGTCTTGAAGATGGATAGAGGTGAGGTCGCCTCGTTTGATGCGCTCAACAATTATCAGAAAGACCGCTCGCAAATCATTCACATGTTGTGCAGCCGCCCGCTGGTGCTGCCGAAAGAAGAAGAGATTTTAAAAACTCAGCCGGGGGTCAAGGACGTCGTTGTGGCGGGGGATGCGGCACGTTTTAACTTCAAGGGCGACATCAATGCGCAACGCATCTTGTTGACCAAGTTGATTAATGAAAACCTGCCGATTGCCGAATTTGCCGTGGCCAAGAAGCATTTGCAAGATCGCTTTTTGCTGGATATTCCGCGTATCACCCCGCCGCCAGCGCCGCCGAAGAAGCCGGACGATAGCGCCAAAAAAGATGAGCTGGCTTATGTGGCCGAGCACCATCAACCCGATCACCATTAACGACGGAGCGTCGCATGATCTTTAACGCCGAATTGCAACGCAACCTGTGGCTGGAAATCAATTTCACCCGGGTGATTACCGTGCCGCTGTTGCTGTCCCTGTTGTTCTGGGCTTTTTTTGTGTCGCAGGATTCGCCCAATGTGGACATCGAACATATGGGCTCCTGGTTGAGCGGGGTGGCATTGTCGATGTTTGCGCTGATTACGGTGTTGTGGGGCGCGCAACTGACCGGCAACAGCATCACGGAAGAAGGGCAAGCGCAGACTTGGGATTGGCAACGCTTGTCGGCGCAGCGTCCAATCGCACTGGTGTTTGGCAAGTTATTTGGCAGCTCGATTCTGGCCTGGTACGGCGGCTTGTGCTGCATCGTGGCCTATCTGGTTTTTTCCCGCTCCACGCTGGATGGCTTTCGTTTCAGTTGGGTGGTGTTGGCGGTGTCCAGCGCGATTATTTCCCAGTGCCTGTCCATGTTGTTTGCCTTGGTGACGCCGCCGGAGTTGCGCGCCAATCAACAGTTGCCCAAGCGTAATGCCGGTGTGGGACGGCTGGTGTCGATTTTGTTGGCGTTGTATGGCATGGGATTTGCCACGTTGATGTGGACCAAGGAAAACATGGCAGGGTTGCACTGGTATGGCCTAGATGTGGATTTGCTGGGCTTTACCACCTGGTCGGCGGTGGTGTGGGCGGGTTGGGCCGTGTTTGGCTGTACCCAACGCGTGGCGACCTTGTTGCGTAATCCCACAACACCACTGCCCTGGCTGTTTTTTGTACTGTTTTGCGCGGCGTATTTTATGGGATTTACCCCGGAAACCAAGGGTGCCCTGACAGCACGTTACTATGGTCAAACCGCGTTTGTGGTGGCATTCACGCTGATGGTGGGCATGTCGTTGCTGGAGGACAAAATGCCGGTGGCGCTGCGCTGGTGGTTCAGCACGCTGGTGAATCAAAGCTGGCGCAAGCCGTCGCACCATGCCTGGCGGCGGGTGTGGCAGCGCACGCCGCGCTGGATCGCCACCTTTTTCATGTTGGCCCTCACCATGCCTTTCGTGCTGGTGGGCTCTGATCCTGAAGTGTTCATGCTGCTACCTGTGGTGCTGCTGTTGTTTGTGCGCGATATGGCGGTGTTGCACTGGTTTCACTGGACGCCGGTGCCACGCAAGCCCTATCTGGCCTTTGGTATTTATTTGCTGCTGGTGTACTTGCTGCTGCCGTTTTTGTTCCGTCGCTTGGACTGGCTGTTTTATCCCAATTCCGGCAAACCGCTGATTACCCTGAGCGTGTTCATGGTGGAAACCTTTATCGCCGTGGCCTTCTTGCAGCAGCGCTGGCAGTTGTATTTCTCTGCCGAGCATGTGCACAACGAGGAAGAAGAAGCCATGCAGAAATCCCTCATCAAGGACGAGCG
>DHYQ01000027.1:4200-13624 GCA_002414205.1 Gallionellaceae bacterium UBA5126
CAGTTGTCGATTGCCAGTTTGGGTAACCAGCCCATTGTGCTGAAGGATATTGCCAGCCCGCATGCCTTCCGCCGCGCCTTGATGGAAGCGCAGGTGCACAAATAATTGATTGCCTTGGGCGGGGAAAGCTGGCGTGTTGTTATAATCCCCGCCTTTCAAATCTGCACGGGAGAATGCGGTGAACAAGGTTGTGAAATATGGCTTGTGGACAGTGGTCGGGGTGCTGGGTGTTGCCGCCGCCGGGGCCGGTTATCTGGTGTTGACCTTCAATCCGAACGATTACAAGGGCAAAATCATTCAGGCGGTCAAGGATAGCAAGCAGCGTGACCTGCATCTGGATGGCGACATCAAGCTGACGTTTTATCCCAGCATCGGGGTGAGCCTGAGCAAGGTTTCCCTGTCGGAATTCAACAAGCCAGCGCAGTTTGCCGCGCTGGAGTCGGCGCATGTATCGCTGGCGGTGATGCCGTTGTTGCACAAGGAAATCGTGGTGGACGAGGTGCTGCTGGACGGCGTACAGGCCAATATCGTCAAGCATGCCGATGGCACCACCAATCTCGACGACTTGTTGAGCAAGAGCCCGTCGCAGCCCAAGCAAGCCAGTCAGCCCATCAAGTTTGATGTGGCCTCGGTCACCGTCGGCAACACGCATTTGAGTTATGTCGATGAAGGCACGGGTGCCCGCTACGCCGTGAACGATTTCAAGCTGACCACCGGACGACTGGCAGAAGATGTGCCGAGCAAAATTACTTTGTCGCTGGGGGTAGAAGCCAGCCAACCGCTGGTGAAACTGGCAGCGGTGATTAACGGCATGCTGACCTTCAATCTGGAAAAGAAACTCTTCCAGTTTGCCGGCATGGATGTGCAGGTGAACGGCAACGCGCTGGATATTCATGACCTGAAGTTGAAGCTGAATGGCGATGTCAGTGCTGACCCGGCGCGCAAGGAATTCATGTTGAAAGGCTTGGCCTTGGCCGCCAGCGGGGTGAAGGGCAGCGATGCCTTTGAGGCTGGGGTGAATGCGGGTAGCTTGGGCATGGCGGGCACACAATTTGTCGGCGACAAGGTGGCGGTCACCGCCAAGCTGAACGGTGCCATCGGCAATATCAGCGCCGCGCTGTCTTTGCCCGGCGTGCAAAGCGATGCCTTGTCCTTCACAGTCAGTCAGTTGGGCTTGAATGTTGATGTGCAACAACCGGCGCAAACCATCAAACTGAAACTGTCCTCGCCATTGAGCGGCAATTTGCAGGCGCAGCAGTTCAATATGAGCAACTTGGTGATTGCCATGCAGGCCGATGGCGACAAGTTGCCCGGCAAGCATGTCAGCAGCGAAATGCGCGGCAATGTGCGCGTGGATGCCCTGAAGCAGGAAGTTGATCTGGCACTGGCCGGTGGTTTGCTGCAAAGTCAGCTCAAGGCCAGCTTGGGCGTGCGCAACTTTGCCACACCCGCGATTAACTTCGACGTGGAACTGGATCAGTTCAACGCCGATTTGTACTTGCCGCCCAAAGCGCCGGATGCGCCCAAGCCCGCCACGACTGAGCCAGAAAAGCCCTTCGATTTGTCCGCGTTGCGTAAGTTGAATATCGACGGCAGTTTGCGCGTGGGTGCCTTGCAAGTCGCTAACGTCAAATCGAAAAATGTGCGCGTGGATGTCAAGGCGCATGGCGGCGTGTTGCGCATCAGTCCGTTGTCAGCGAATTTGTATGACGGCAGCATGAGCGGCAATATCACCGTGGATGCTTCGCAAGCCACCCCCAGTTTTGCCATCCAGCAAGTGTTGAGCGGCATCAACATCGCCCCGTTGAGCAAGGATGCGGCCAACTTCGATACGCTGGAAGGACACGGCACCATCAATATCAATGTGACCACCCAAGGCGATCGAGTCAGTGCGTTGAAAAAAGCCTTGAATGGCACGTTGTCGCTGGCGCTGGCGGATGGTGCCGTCAAGGGCATCAATGTGGCCAAGCAGATTCGTGAAGCCAAGGCATCGCTCGGTGGCGGCAGCAAAACGCAAGCGGCGAAACAGGACGAAAAAACCGACTTCAGCGAATTGCGCGCCAGTTTTCGCATTACCCAAGGCGTGGCGCATAACGAAGACTTGAGCATGAAGTCGCCGCTGCTGCGCTTGGGCGGAATCGGTGACATCAATGTTGGCGACAACAGTATGGACTATCTGGCCAAGGCCACGCTGGCCGGGACACTGGAAGGCCAGGGCGGCAAGGATAAGGTGGGTGGCTTGACCTTGCCGCTGCGCATCAGCGGGCCGTTTGCGGATTTGAAATACAGTCTGGATTTTGGCGCAATGTTTGGGGATAACGCCAAGCAACAACTCGCCGCGCAAAAAGCCGCCTTGCAACAGCAGGTGGATGCGCAAAAACAAGCCGCCGCACAACAGGTCGCCGCACAAAAGCAGGCAGCGCAACAACAACTGGATGCCAAGAAAGATCAGGCGAAAACCCAGTTGCAAAATGGTCTGCGCGGCTTGTTCAACAAATAAGCGCATGAAATTATGCGTGGATGCGGGCAATACCCGCATCAAATGGGCGGTTTGGGATGGGCAAGGCTGGCAGCAGGCCGGGCAAGTTGCCAGTCATGAGGCCAGTGGGCCGGACTGGTCCAGGTTGCGGGCAGATGTGGTTTGGATCAGCAATGTCGCTGGGCCAGCGGTGGCACAGCGCTTGCAACGAGCGGCGGCACAGCGTGGCTGGCCATTGCATTGGGTGCAGGCCACGCCCTGTTTTGGCGGGCTGGAAAATGGTTATGCCGATCCGACGCGCTTGGGCGTGGATCGCTGGGCAGCGGCGGTGGCCGCCTGGCAACCGCAGTCCGGCGCTTGTCTGGTGGTGAGCTGCGGCACCGCAACCACGATCGACGCCATTTCAGTGGCCGGGCGTTTTCTGGGGGGCTTGATCTTGCCCGGTCTGACCCTGATGCAATCCAGTTTGTGTGGCGCGACCGCGCAGTTGCAAATGGGGGCGGCGCAGTATCGGTTGTTCCCGGATAACACGGCCGATGCACTGTTTTCGGGTGCGGTGCAGGCCACGTTGGGCGCGATTGAGCGTCAGCGTGTGGCATTGCCGCACGCCAGATTGTTATTGACAGGGGGGGCGGCGCCATTGCTGTTGCCATACTTGCCAGCGGCCGAGTCGCAAGTCGACTTGGTATTGCAGGGTGTCAGACGAATTTCGGAAGGGGTGTGAACGTCATTATGCTACGGCTGCTATTTTGGATTTTGCTGGCAGGCAATCTGCTGTTTTTTGTGGTGATGTACGGGGGGAGTTATTTATTCGCGACCACATCACAGGCACCCGTCGGTGCGGAGTTGAATCCGCAAAAAATTTCCTTGCAGGGGCAGGTGCTCTCTGCGCCAGTGGTTGCACCGCTGTCCAGTGTGAGCATGGCGCCCGCGCTGGCGTCGGCAGTGAGTGTCGTGGCGGCGGCCAGTCCAGTAGCGAGTGCGGTGGTGAGCGCGGTGGCCAGCGTTGTCCCGGCAGTGTCAGCGGTCGCGCCCAAGCGTGCCAGCCTAGCGTGTATGGAGTGGGCGGGATTTTCGTCACAGGAGGTACGCAAGGCAAAACAGGCGCTGGAAAACTTGAAGCTGGAAATTCCCGTGGTGCAGCGCGAGGTCAAACATGACAGCGTGTACTGGGTTTATATTCCGCCCCCGAAAAAATTGGCCAAAGTGGCACAAAAAATCAACGAGCTCAAAGCCGCCCATGTCACCAAATATGAAATTCTGGAAGAAGAGGGCCCCAGAAATGGCACGTTTTCTTTTGGAACCTTCTCGACATTGAAGGAAGCCAAAGCCGCTGCTGTCGCGCTCAAAAAGGTTTCCGGGGTGCGTGTTGGCCAGTATCGCCCGGCCTATCAGACCGCGCTGTTGGCGTTGGATGGACTGGATGGCGCGACCTTGGCACAACTCACGCAGCTACAAAAGCGCTTTCCGGCAAGTAGTTTGAATAGTGTGGCTTGTCACTAGTTGACAAGGTGTGGGTGAATCGGGATAATCCCGCACCTCTTAACGGTGATATAGCTCAGTTGGTTAGAGCACAGCACTCATAATGCTGGGGTCGGTGGTTCAAATCCACCTATCACCACCAGTTTCAAGGCAAAAAGCCCGCACCTAACGAAGTGTGGGCTTTTAGTTATGGTGCAGGCATTTTGGCCGGTTTGGCTACGTCGGGTGATATAATGCCCGCCCGTTCCCGCAAGGAAAGTCATCAATATCATGGACGTCAGATTACTGAAGCTTCTCGATTACCGCGAAGATAAATATCCACATGCACTTGAGCAGCAGTATCGTCGCGTACTGAACAACATCATGCGTCTGTGGGAAACCCCTGAAATTGACAATTATTTCACAGAGTTGCTGGTCAGCAGTCGCCCAAACCGCCGTGGTTTTCCGCCCGAAGTTGCGGTTGGTATTGCCTATTTGAGCGTTGTGCATAGCCGCAAGGTGCACGAATCTGCCGATCCTTGGGGGGATGTTCGTGGTGCCGCCCGGCTGGCCAACGAATTGGATGAAGATCAGTATGCACCCAATGCCTTTTTCAAGGCCTGCGAAAAAAACAAGCGAGATATCATCGTCATGTATCTCAGCGTTGGGATCAGCGTCAACGCATGCGATGAGCGTTTGTGGACGCCGCTCACCATTTGTGCGTTCAATGGCAACGACAAGCTATCTGCGCTGTTGCTGAAGATTGGTGCCGATGTGCATCATCAGGACAAAGTTGGTTTCACGCCCCTGCACTGGGCGGCTTATAACGGTCACCTGCGTAGCGTCAATCAGTTGCTGGAAAAGGGTGCGAACATCAACGAACGTAGCCACAAGGCTTTCACGCCGTTGATGCAGGCAGCCAGCCGGGGCAATCTGGAAGTCATGGCGCACTTGGTGGAGCATGGTGCCGACATTAATGTGGTGGCCTCTGACGGCTCCACGGCGTTGCACAAGGCAACCGCCAATGGTCATGTTGCGGCAGTTACGTTCTTGTTAAGCAAGGGGGCGGATACAGTTGCCAGCTTGAATACCGGTGAAACGGCACTTGATTTGGCCATCAAGAGTCAGAATCCGCAATTGCTCAGTCTGTTGGCCTCGCGCCGCTAATCATCACGAGGAACGAAGGTTCCTCGTTTCCTTGGTCATGTTCCAGAAACTACTTCAGCGTGTGGTTGGCAAACTGAACACCCTGTTCGGGATTCGTCTCGTGGTGTCCATGGCTGGTTTGGTGTTGTTCACGCTGGTTTTGGCGGTCTTGGCCTTCCTGTTTTTCAATCCGGCGCCCCCCAAAAAATTAGTCATGCTGGGCGGTGAGGACGGCAGTTCCTATCGGAAAATTGCTGAAAAATATCAAAAGCTCCTCGCCAAACAGGGCATCCAAGTGGTGATCCTGCCCTCGGAAGGTTCGCGTGACAATTTAAAGAAACTCGCCGATCCTAGTCTGCATGTGGATGTGGGTTTTGTGCAGGCCGGTAATATTGGTCAAATCAATGTCAGTCACCTTGAATCCTTGGGCAGTATTTCCTATCAGCCGTTGATGATTTTTTATCGTGGCGCAAAGAAAAACCTTTTGTCTGAATTCAAAGGGTTGCGCTTGGATATTGGTGAGGAGGGCAGTGGGACGCGCGCCTTGGCCGAGACCTTATTGGCGGTGAACGGGGTCAAGATGAATGAGGTGACGCTGTTGCATGTTGCCAATGGCGATGTGTCGCAGCGCTTGTTGCACAATGATGTGGATGCGGTTTTCATGATGGGCGACTCGGCTTCCAGCGAAGTCATGCGCAAATTAATGCACATGGACAACGTCCGTATGTTCAGTTTTATGCAGGCTGATGCGTACACACGGCGTATCAAGTATTTGAACAAATTAATCCTGCCGCAAGGCGCCTTGGATTTTGGCAAGAATCTGCCGTCGGAAGATTGCTATCTGGTGGCGCCAGCGGTCGAGCTCATTGCCCGCGACAATCTGCATCCTGCCTTGAGTGATTTGCTGCTCGATGCCGCGCGTGAAGTGCATGGCGGGGCGGGATTGTTCCGCAAGCGCGGTGAATTTCCGGCCTTGCTGGAGCATGAGATTCCCATCAGCCAGCAGGCACGCAACTATTTTGAGTCGGGGCGCAATTTTCTCTACGACAATCTGCCGTTTTGGTTGGCCAGTTTCCTGAATCGCATTGCCATTGCCTTGGTGCCGATTTTTCTGCTGTTGATTCCGGGTTTGCGCTTTGCCCCCATGATTTATCGTTGGCATATGGAATCGCGCATTTACCCTTGGTACGGGGCTTTGATGGCGCTGGAACGGGATGCGTTTGCCCAACCGTTGACGGCCAAGTCACGCCATGAATACTTGCACCGTCTGGATCACATCGAGTATGCGGTCAACAAGATCAAAACCCCGGCAGCTTTCGGGGATCTGTTCTACAACCTGCGCATGCACATTGGCTTTCTGCGCGCCCGTTTGCAGGCGCGCAGCGAGGAGTGACGCCTATTCGTGTCCTAGACTGCGCAGGATGCGGGCATCATCCGCCCAGCCGCTGCGCAGTTTGATGAACACTTCCAGATAGACTTTGCCGTCAAACAGCTTTTCCATATCCAGCCGCGCTTGCGTGGCGATTTCCTTCAGCTTCTCTCCCTTTTTGCCGATTAACATGGCTTTGTGCGCTTCCTTATCCACCAGCACAGCGGCATGGATGCGGCGCAAGCGGCCTTCCAGCTTGAATTGCTCAATCACCACGCTGGTGGCGTAAGGCAGCTCGTCGCCGGTAAAGCGGAAAATTTTCTCGCGCAGGATTTCCCCGGCCAAAAAACGCTCACTGCGGTCGGTGACATCATCCGGGTCGTAAATCAGCTCCCCTTCCGGCAAATACTGACGCAGGCTGGACAGTAGTTCCGGCAATTGCTTGCCCTGTTTGGCGCTGACCGGGATGATTTCGGCAAACTTGAAGTCTTGTGACACTTTTTCGGCAAAGGCATACAACTCGCGCTTGTCGGCAATTTCGTCGATTTTGTTAATCACCAGCAGCACCGGGCGATTGTCCGGCAGCAGCTTCAGCACCGCCTGGTCGCGCTCGTCATAGCGCATGGCTTCCAACACATACAGCACCACATGCACGTCGCGCAGGCTGCTGGTGACGACGCGGTTCATGCTGCGGTTCAGTGCGCTTTGATGCTGGGTTTGAAAGCCCGGCGTATCCACAAAAATGAATTGCGATTGCTCATCGGTGTAGATGCCGTGGATGCGATGGCGCGTGGTTTGTGCCTTGCGCGAGGTGATGCTGATTTTTTGCCCGATCAGGTGATTGAGCAAGGTGGATTTGCCCACGTTGGGGCGGCCCACAATGGCGACAAAGCCACTGCGAAAAACCTGCGCGTTGGCGGCAGGCGGAGTCAGGTCGTCAGACATTTATTTTCCAATTTGTTGATAAGCCGCCAAGGCGGCCTGTTGTTCGGCGTTGCGGCGGCTAGAGCCTTTGCCGCGTGTGGTGACGCCCAGCGCCGGGATGCTGCATTCGACCTCAAAGGTCTGCACATGCGCCTCGCCCTGAGTGTCGATGATGCGATAGCTGGGCAGCGGAATTTTTCGGCCTTGCAAGTATTCCTGCAACAAAGTTTTGGCATCTTTGCCCAAGGTGGTCAAATCGACCTGTTCCAGATAGGGGACGAACAGGCCCAGTACGACATCCTCCGCCGCCGGAAATCCACCATCCAGAAATACCGCGCCGAACAAAGCCTCCATGGCATCCGCCAAGATCGACGGGCGGCGAAAACCGCCGCTTTTGCGTTCCCCTTCGCCCAGTTTCAGGTAGCAACCGAGCTGTAGTTGTTGGGCCAGCAGCGCCAGCGTTTCTTCCTTGACCAGATTGGAGCGCAGCCGCGACAACTCGCCTTCGCTCAATTCCGGGAATGTTTTGAACAAATAACGGGCGATGATGCAGCCCAGAATGCTATCGCCCAAAAACTCCATGCGCTCGTAGTGCTCTGGCGCATAACTGCGGTGCGTCAGGGCACGTTGCAGCAACTGGGGCTGTTGGAAGCTGTAGCCCAGTTTGCTGCACAAAGTGCCGATGCTGCGCATGGTGTCTGGCATGTTGTTATTGCGCGCTGCGTGGGGTGAATTCCAGCATCAGGCTGGCGTTGCCGATCAGCGGCAGGATCACAGTGTAGTGGGCAATCAGAACGCCCCCATCAGTTTGTTCAATTTTTTCCGGGGTAATGGCGGTAATGGTGTCAATGGTGGCGCGTTTGGCGAACGAGGCGCGCATTTGATCTAGGTTGGCGTTGGCCATGTCCGGGTCATGCTTGATCGCATTGAATACATTCACGATTTTGGCATTCTGCATGTAAGCCGGGATCATGCGTAGACCCATGATGACGACGATGATCAGTACCACCGCACCGAACAGGAAGGGTGCCAGTGCAAGTCCGCGTTGTGTTTTGATGTTCATAGATTTCCCCTCAGAAATAGTGATGGTTGCGTTAAAACAGGGTGCCAATACGGCTTAGTTCAGAAAAATTCATCCACACCAGGAATGCCTTGCCGACAATCTGGTTGTCCGGGACAAAGCCCCAGTAGCGGCTGTCACGGCTGTTGTCGCGGTTGTCGCCCAGCATGAAATATTGTCCGGCAGGCACCTTGCAGCGCACGGCTGTTTCGCTGTAGGTGCAATTTTCATTGCCAGCAAAGCTAATCACGGCATCCAGATGCAGCAGTGGTGCGTCGGGATTGACCAATAAATCGTGTTTGCGTTCCCCCAGTGTTTCTGCAAAGCGCAGGGTATGAATGAAGTTCAACCCGGTTTCGACGTAGTTGTAATCACCCTGCAAGGTTTGCGGCTGTTCCTTGTCGTTGATGTAGAGCTTTTTGTCACGGTACTCCACCACGTCCCCCGGTATGCCGACCACGCGCTTGATGTAGTCCACGGACGGATTTTCCGGGTAATGGAACACCATCACGTCGCCGCGCTTGGGATCACTCAGCGGGATGATTTTCTGGTTCACAATCGGCAAACGCACGCCGTAGGTGAATTTGTTGACCAGAATGAAGTCGCCGACCTGCAAGGTGGGAATCATCGAGCCGGACGGAATGCGGAATGGCTCGGCGATGAAAGAGCGAATCAGAAACACCGCCAAAATGACCGGGAAAAAACTTTTCGCATACTCCACCCACCACTGCTCGGCCTGGCCTTCCGGGCGTTGTTTACGCAACAGTTGGCGATCCAGCAGGGTCACCGCGCCGGTGACGATTAGCAGGATGAAAAGTATCAATGCAAAATCCATGTTGTTTTTTCCTTAGTCTTCCACTCGCAAAATGGCCAAGAAAGCCTCCTGCGGAATTTCCACGTTGCCGACCTGCTTCATGCGCTTTTTGCCTTCCTTTTGTTTTTCCAGCAATTTTTTCTTACGCGAGATGTCGCCGCCGTAGCACTT
>DHYQ01000027.1:13670-19280 GCA_002414205.1 Gallionellaceae bacterium UBA5126
TTGGCCAGCACGTTCTTGCGCATGGCCTTGACGTTTTCGCGGGCGATGATGGCGGCACCAATCGCCGCCTGAATGGCCACGTCAAACATCTGGCGCGGGATGATTTCGCGCATCTTGGCCGCCACTTCGCGCCCGCGATACTGGCTGTTGGCACGGTGCACGATAATCGACAGCGCATCCACGCGTTCGCCGTTAATCATCATATCGACCTTCACCACGTCGGCAGTGCGGTACTCCTTGAATTCATAATCCATGGAGGCATAGCCACGCGATACCGATTTCAGCCGGTCAAAGAAATCCAGCACGATTTCTGCCATCGGCATGTCGTACTTCAGCTTGACCTGCTTGCCGTGGTAGCTCATGTCCAGTTGCACGCCGCGCTTCTGGGTGCACAGGGTAATCACCGAGCCGACGTATTCCTGCGGCATGTACAAATTCACCGCCACAATCGGCTCACGGATTTCCTCGATTTTGGACGGCTCCGGCATGCGCGAGGGGTTATCGACCGACAACACCGTGCCGTCGCGCTGCACCACCTCGTAAATCACCGTCGGCGCGGTGGTAATCAAATCCATGCCAAACTCGCGCTCCAAGCGCTCCTGGACGATTTCCATGTGCAGCAGGCCGAGGAAGCCGCAACGGAAACCAAAGCCCAGCGCCTGCGACACTTCTGGCTCGTAGCGCAGTGCGGCATCGTTCAGCTTGAGTTTTTCCAGCGAGTCGCGCAGCGCGTCATACTGATTGGATTCCACCGGGAACAGCCCGGCAAACACTTGCGGCTGGATTTCCTTGAAGCCGGGCAGCGGCGCGGCGGCGGGGCGATTCACCAAGGTAATGGTGTCGCCCACCTTGGCGGAATGCAGTTCCTTGATCCCGGCAATCACAAAGCCCACTTCCCCGGCGCGCAGATAGTCGCGCTTTTGCGATTTGGGGGTAAACACGCCGACATGCTCGGTCAGATGTTGCGCCTCGGTGGCCATCAGCAGCAGCTTGTCCTTGGGGCGCAGCGTGCCGTTTTTCACCCGCACCAGCATGATGACGCCGACATAGTTATCGAACCAGGAGTCGATAATCAGCGCCTGCAACGGTGCGTCCGGGTCGCCTTCCGGTGGCGGCACCTTGGCAATCAGCGCCTCCAGCACGTCTTCTACGCCCAGCCCGGTTTTGGCCGAGCACTGCACCGCGTCGGTCGCCTCGATGCCAATCACATCCTCAATTTCTTCGATGGCGTTTTCCGGATTAGCCGACGGCAGGTCGATCTTGTTCAGCACCGGCACCACTTCCACGCCCAAATCCAGCGCGGTGTAGCAATTCGCCACCGTTTGCGCTTCCACGCCCTGCGACGCATCCACCACCAGCAACGCACCCTCGCAGGCCGACAGCGAGCGCGACACTTCGTAGGAAAAATCCACGTGACCGGGGGTGTCGATCAGATTCAGGTTGTAAATCTGTCCGTCACGCGCCTTGTAATGCAGCGCGGCGGTTTGCGCCTTGATGGTAATGCCGCGCTCACGCTCCAAATCCATGGAATCCAGCACCTGCGCTTCCATTTCGCGGTCGGACAAGCCGCCGCAGAGTTGAATGATGCGATCCGCCAGCGTCGATTTACCGTGGTCGATGTGGGCAATGATGGAGAAATTACGAATAAGCTGCATGAAAATCGAGGTGCCGTTACACAAAGGGGCGGATTTTAGCCGATTTTGCCCCAGTGCGACGGATGGAAATCGCAATCAGGTACGACGGTGAAACGTGACGTGTGTCGAGCAGTTTGGGTTGGGCCGTTTCGTGCAACGACGTGCGGCGTCAAATGACCGTGCCTCGGTTGCCATTAACGGTCTGGTGGCACCACACTGGCCGACCGGTGGCTCTGAGCCAAATAGTGCTGGGTTTGCATTTCGACCACGCGGCTGACGGTGCGGACGAATTCGCTGGCTTGCAGGCCGTCGGTGTACAGGGCTTGCGGTTCGCAGGCGGCGGAGAGGATGAGCTTGACGCGACAGTCGTAGCACACGTCGATCAGCCAGGTGAAGCGGCGCGCCTTGGCGGCATCGTCGGCGCTCATTTTCGGCACGTGGGAAATCAGCATGGTGGGAAAGCGTTCGGCCAAGCGCACGAATTCCGGCTGGCCCAGCGGGCGGTCGCACAGTTCGGCAAAATCGAACCAGGCCACGTCGTCTGTCCAGCGCCGGGTGGCGATGTAGCGCCCCAGAATTTCGACCGGCTGGTTGGAGGTCAGCGCGTCCCCAGCCAGTTCGGGAAACATCGTCAGCAGCCGCCGTTCACTGGTGGTGTCGTCTGGCATCAAATACAGCGGCGCACGCAGGCCATCGCGCATACGGTGGTCGTTGCCGCTATCCACATTCAGCACGGTCAATTCGCGCCGCAGCAAGTCAATCGCGGGCAAAAAGTTTTGCCGTTGCAGGCCATTGGGATACAGCCCTTCCGGCGGATAGTTGGAGGTGGTCATCAAGATCACCCCGCCGTCAAACAGCGCGCTGAACAGCCGCCCCAGAATCATGGCGTCGGCGATGTTATCCACATGCAGCTCGTCCAGACACAGCAACCGGGTGTGCTGGCAGACTTCGCGGGCAAAACTCAGCAGCGGGTCTTTCTCCTGCGCCAGCCGCTGCATGGCCTGATGGGCTTCCATCATAAAGGCGTGGAAATGCACCCGGCGCTTGCGGCGGTAGGGCACGCAGGCGTAAAAGGCATCCATCAAAAAAGTTTTGCCGCGCCCCACGCCGCCCCACAAATACATGCCCTTGGGGGCCGACGGGTTGAACAAAGTGTGCCCGAATAGCCGATCGCGCTTGGCCTTGAAGGCCATCAACTCCGCCCACCAGTCATCCAGTTGATCCACCGCCGCTTCCTGGGCGGGGTCATACACGAAATGTGTTTGTTGGCGCAGGGATTCGTACCAGGATTTGGGGCGCACGTGATCAGCGGTCATAGTGGGACGGCGGGTAGAAAAAAGGGGCACGATATTGCCAACGCTGTCCAGCAGGGTCAACCATCGGATGGAAAATTCACGTTCAGCATTAATGCGCGTCGCCAGCGGTTTTTCAGGTGGTTTTGCCCATGTCGCAGCGGGTAACAGGTAGAATCGCGCCCTTGTGTCTGTCGCGGATAAAGTGGTTATGTTGAGAATCAAAATGCTGGGCGGGCTGTTGTGTGCCCTGTTGCTGTGGATGACGCCGGTCGCGGCGCGGGAGGACGATAAGGTCACCCTGAATTTTGTCAATGCCGACATCGAGTCGGTGGTGAAGGCCGTGGGCATGATCAGCGGCAAGAATTTCATTCTCGATCCCCGCGTCAAGGGCAATATCAACATCGTGTCCTCCAGTCCGGTGTCCAAGGAGCTGACCTACCAAATCTTGCTGTCGGCGTTGCGCTTGCAGGGCTTCAGCGCCGTGGAGGGCAACGGGGTGGTGCGCATTCTGCCGGAAGCCGATGCCAAGCAAAGCACCACCCCCGTTACTACCCCGGCCTCCGCTCCCAGTGGCGACAAGATCGTCACTCAGGTTTATCCGCTGCGTTATGAGTCGGCCAGCCAGTTGCTGCCGGTGCTGCGCCCGCTGATTGCCCCGGCCAACAGCATCGTGGCCTACAGCAATACCAACACCCTGGTGATTACCGATTACGCCGACAACATCCGCCGCATCAACAAAATCATCGACGCCATTGACCAGCCCAGCAATGGCGAGTTTGTCAGTGTGAAGCTGAAATACGCCTCGGCGCTGGACATGGCGCAGATGCTCAACCGTTTGTTGAGCGATGGGCCCAATGTCGGGACGCCTGCCGAGCCGGGGCGGCGGGTGCAGGTGGTGGCGGATGCGCGCACCAATACCGTGTTGATCCGCAGCGACAATCCTTCGCTGGTGGCGCGGGCGCGTAGCCTGGCGGTGGGGTTGGACACGCCGACCAGCAGCGCGGGCAACATTCATGTGGTGTACTTGCGCAATGCCGATGCGCCTAAATTGGCACAAACGCTGCGGGCCATTTTGAATGGCGAAAGCGGCAGTTTGGGCGGGAGCACGGGCAGTAGCGGTTTTAGCGGCAGCGTGGGTGGGGCCAGTGGCGTGGCGGCGGCTGGCACGACAGCGGTGCAGGGGGCGGGCATCGTGCAGGCGGATGTGGCGACCAATTCCCTGATCATCACCGCACCGGATAACCAGTACAACAATCTGCGCGCCGTGATCGACCGGCTGGATGCGCGCCGGGCGCAGGTGTATGTGGAAGCGCTGATTGCCGAAGTAACTGCCAACAAGGCGGCGCAATTCGGCATTCAGTGGCAGAACCTCAGCGGGTTGAACGGCAACACCACCAGCGTGATTGGCGGCACCAACCTCGGCGGGGCCGGGGTGAACATCATCGGCGCGGCCACCAACATCGCCACGGTAGGGCAGGGGTTGAACATCGGTATCGTCAAGGGTCAGGTCAATCTGCCCGGTTTGGGCAATGTCGCCAATCTGGGCATGTTGGCCACTGCGCTGCAAACCGACGCCCACGCCAACATCCTTTCGACACCGAATTTACTCACCCTGGACAATGAGGAAGCCAAAATTGTCATCGGTAAAAACGTGCCTTTCATCACCGGCCAGTATGCCCAGACCGGCAACACCGCGACCGCCACGCCGTTCCAGACCGTGGAGCGCAAGGATGTCGGCCTGACTTTGCGCGTGCGGCCACAGATTTCCGAAGGTGGCACCGTGCGGCTGCAAATCTATCAGGAAGTCTCCAGCATTGACCCGCTGACCACCAATGCAGCCGGGGTCGTCACCAACAAACGCTCGATTGAATCCACCGTGCTGGTGGATGACGGGCGCATCGTGGTGCTGGGCGGGCTGATTCAGGATGACGTGCAGGATGGCGATACCAAAGTGCCGTTCTTCGGCGATTTGCCGGTAGTGGGCAACCTTTTCAAGTACCAGACCCGGCAACAGGTTAAAACGAACTTGATGGTATTCCTGCGTCCCTATGTGCTGAAAAATGCCGACGCCTCCACCGACATCACCGGCGACCGCTACGACTACATCCGCAACCTCCAGCAAGGCAATCGCCTGAATGGTCATTTGCTGTTGCCCGACGTGCAAATCCCCAGTTTGCCCGCCATGAAAAAACCGGCTCCGGCGCAAGCCTCCCCGGTTCAACCGACACCACCGGCGCAACCCGCCGTCGCCCCTGACCAACCGGTACAACCATGAAGCATGCCACCGGATTGCCGTATGCCTTTGCCCGCCAGCACGGGGTGATGGTGGGGCGGGTGCTGGAAGACGGGCTGGAAGTGTGGTTGCGCGAAGGGGTCACACCGCTGGCGCTGGCTGAGGCGCGCCGGGTGCTGCGTCAACCGCTGCTGCCGGTGCTGAAAACGGCTGCCGAGTACGACCGCTGTCTGGCACAGGTGTATGGCAGTGCCGACGGGCATGCCGCCAGCCTGATTGGCGATCTGGAGCAGGAATACGATTTACAGCAACTGGCGCAGGAGTTGCCGCAGGTGTCGGATTTGCTGGAGGCCGAGGACGACGCACCGATTATTCGCCTCATCAATGCCCTGCTTAGTCAGGCGCTGCGCGAGCATGCTTCCGACATTCACATTGAAGCCTTTGAAAA
>DHYQ01000008.1:0-5925 GCA_002414205.1 Gallionellaceae bacterium UBA5126
AAATACTTGCCCGGCGCGTCGGGAATTTCAAAACCGAAGTAGGGCGCGTCGCGGGAAATGTCCCAGTCGGACAATTTGTTTTCGCCTTCCGCGCCCAGCCATTCCTGCATTTTATTGGCGGCTTCGTCCTGCAAACTGCCGCTGCGTGTCCACTGGCGCAAAAATTGCTGGCAGGAATCTGCCGACAGTTTGAAAAAGTAATGGTCGGAGCTGCGGCGCTCCGGTTGGGCACCGGACACGGCGGAATAAGGGTTAATCAGCTCGGTCGGGGCGTAAGTGGTACCGCAGGCTTCGCAGTTGTCGCCGTATTGATCCTTGGCGTGGCACTTGGGGCATTCGCCCTTGATGAAGCGATCCGGCAGAAACATGTTCTTCACCGGGTCGTAAAACTGCTCGATGGCGCGCACTTCAATCAGCCCGGCGTCGCGCAGTTTGCGGTAAATCGCCTGGGCGTGCTGCTTGGTTTCGGTGCTGTTGGTGCTGCCATAGTGGTCGAAGGCGATGCCGAAACCGTCGAAATCGGCCTTGTGCTCCTGCCACACGCGGGCAATCAGTTGCTCCGGCGTAATGCCTTCCTTCTCGGCGCGCAGCATGATGGGCGTGCCGTGGGTGTCGTCGGCGCACACGTAATGGCAAGTGTGGCCCTGCATTTTCTGGAAACGCACCCAGATGTCGGTCTGGATGTATTCCACCAGATGGCCGAGGTGGATGTTGCCGTTGGCGTAAGGCAGGGCAGAAGTGACCAGAATTTTGCGAGTTGTCATGATAAGCAGAAGCGGAAGCCAGAAAGGCGCGGATTTTAGCAAATCGCCGCGCCGGGCGGGAATTGCTGAAGTTTTAACTTTTTAATATGTTGGTTTGCAAGGGAAAAGGCAGTGTTCCTCATCATGCCGGTTGGGCGCTCACGCTTTATCCGCACGGCTTGCGCGTGATATTTTCCTGTCATTGTTATATGATGGCGCGGAGTTTTGAATGGCTCATTGTGGGTTATTCGGGCTGCATTTTTTTGGGTTTTTGGTTCTGTAAGCTGGACGGTGGTAATTTGCTGCATTCATGGGAAGCAAATGTTTGGTGGTGGGGCTGCACTCAAAACACAAGAATCATGTTTTTGATTAGGGCGCTGCGGCAACGCCTCCATTGCCGCATCTGAGAAAGGGAGAAGCATGAAACGAATCGTTCAATTATTGACTATGGTCAGCTTTGCCGTGCCCGCAATTTCACATGCGGCGGATGGCGACGCCTTCAAGCAAAATCGTAAATTCCCTGCTGGCGTATACGAAGCTACCGTGGATGCTAAGGTGTATTTCGATGTGACGCGTGATTCCGTTGAGCAAGGCGTGGTCATCAAGAAGGGTACACGCATCAATGTGTATTCTGCCGGTAACGCCAAGGGTGCCAAAACATCGTTCGAATGGTTCAGCTTGGGTGACACCCAAAACTGTAATGCCGATTTGCTGCCATGGGATCGCTTTACTTGGGCTGGCGTGCAGAAGAAGGATTTCTACCGCGTGGGCAACTTGCCCAAGCCAGTGTACAAAAATGGCCTGGTTACCAACTGTGACAGCGGCAATGGCGCCAGCGCTACCAGCGGTTCCAATGCACTGCTGACGATCCGCGAATCTTCCCGTCCTAGCCGTTCCGAAAAGAACGTGACTTCGCGCCAAGCGATTGAAGTGACCGGCAAGATCGAGCAGGACAGCAATGCGGCCGGTGGTAGCTATGCCATCAACGGTGGTCGTGGCAAGCAATATACCTTGGGTTACATCCGCGATCTGGACGAAGAAACCCAGAACAAGATGAATCGTTTGGTGAAGTCTGGTGTGTCGGTAACCGTCAAGGGTGTTTTGAAGACCTGGGCGGATGGCAGCACCTCCTTTGATAACGACCAACCTGTTACCGTGAATTTCGTGACGGTGCGTTCCAGCTCCCAGTACAGTACTCGCAAGGGCGGCAACGGCAAGTCGATTGAAGTGACGGGTCGTGTGGACTTCGGCACCAACGCTGCGGGTGGTAACTTCTTTATTGATGCGGGCCGTGGTCGCACCTATATCTTGGGTTACTACCGCGATCTGGATGATGAAACCCAAAGCCAATTGGGCCGTTTGGCGGATTCCGGTACCACCGTGACGGCACGTGGTGTGACTCGCTCTTGGGATGATGGCACTTCTTCCTTCGATAACTCGCAGCCGATCAACCTGTATTTCGTGATCAAGCGTGAAAATAGCGGTCGTAGCAGCAGCTATGAAGGCGCGAGTGCGCAACGTGGCAGCGATCGTGATGTGGTGGTGAAAGTGAAAAGCGTGACCGGTCGCGTAGAGTTTGGTAGTAATGCCGCTGGCGGTAACTACTGGATCAACGATGGCAGAGGCAAGCAGTTCACATTGGGTTATGTGCGTGATCTGGATCAGGACACCCAAAGTCAGTTGAGTCGTTTGGCCGATTCCGGTGATCGTGTTACTGTCAAAGGTACCCTGCGTACTTGGAAAGATGGCACGGCTTCCTTCGACAATACACAACCCATCAGCATCTACAAAATGCGTTAATGCTTGGTTGGCTGCCTAGTGCAGTGGTAAGAAAAAAACAGCTCCTGCGTTTATGGCCGGAGCTGTTTTTTTTGAATTCATGAATTTCAAGGAGTGTTGAAATGGCTGTGTTTGATCAAAAAGCCGATGGAGGCAGAATGTTTTCCCTGCCGAGCTTTCCGTTGTTGAAATGGGGGTTGATTCTGGGCGTGCTGCTGTTTGTGGTGTTGCCTATCGTCAATCCGTTTGTGGTGGTGGAGGCGGGGCATCGTGGTGTTGTCACCAACTTTGGTAAAGTCAGTCAGGAAGTCTGGGGGGAAGGGCTGCATGTGCGCATTCCTGTGATGCAGGAAGTGCAGACGATTAATGTGCAAATTCAGAAGGGTGAAGGCGAAGGAGAGTCGGCCTCGCGTGATTTGCAATCCGTGCATGCCAAGGTGGCGATCAACTTTCATTTAATTGCGGATCGCGTGGCGGAAACCTATCAGGCGGTCGGCAATCTGGGGACGGTGGGTGATCGGATCATCCTGCCTGCGGTGCAAGAAGCGGTGAAAGCAACCATGGCTAAATATACGGCGGAGGAGTTAATCAGCAAGCGCTCCGAGGTGCGGGATCAGATTAATGCCACCTTAAAAGAGCGCATGACGCGGCACGGCATTGCCATTGATGAGGTTTCCATTGTGAATTTTGCTTTCTCGCCCAGTTTTAATCAGGCCATTGAAGCCAAGACGACGGCGGAGCAGTTGAAGCTCAAGGCGGAGCGCGATTTACAGCGTATCGAGGTGGAGGCCAGACAAAAAGTGGCGAGCGCTAAAGCTGAAGCCGAGGCGTTGTCTTTGCAGCGTCAACAAGTGACGCCAGAAATGATTCGCTTACGCGAAGTTGAAAATCAAAGTGAAGCCATTAAAAAATGGGATGGGCATCTGCCAGGCGTGACGGGCGGCAGTATTCCGTTCATTAATATCCAGCGTCAGCAGGCTGAAATAGGTAGATAAAATCTTGGGGGCATGCAGAAGGATGGGGGTGGGTCTAATACGCTGTATTGGCTGAATTTTAGGCTGATTTCTGCGCGGAAATGCCATAGTTTTTTGCATAGGTACTCAGGGGGTTAGGCGGATTTTCTGCTTTACTGAATGTGTGTCCGTATGCCATGATTACGAGGCTGCAAAAGCTGTAATCAGAGATGGGTTATGCCACGGCTGGTTTTAAGTGGTTAACCCATCGTTTTTTAACTTGCTCTCGGGAGGAGATACTGTGGAAGCGACAAAAGCGACACCAGTAAAATACGATATGGACGTCGTCCGGTGGTTTACCATCGCGGCGGTTGTCTATTTGGTAGTGGGTACCCTGATCGGTGTGTATGTTGCATCGGAACTGGCGTGGCCTTTCTTAAACTTTGACATTCCGCAAATTACCTTTGGTCGTTTGCGTCCATTGCATACCAATGCGGTCATTTTTGCTTTCGGTGGTTGTACGCTGATGGCAACTGGCTACTACATGGTGCAGCGTACTGGTGCGACTGCGTTGTGGAGCAATAAGCTGGCATGGTTCACCTTCTGGGGTTGGAACCTGATTATCGTGTTGGCAGTGATTACCCTGCCTATGGGTATGACTTCCGGTAAGGAATATGCCGAACTGGAATGGCCTATCGACATTCTGATCGCCATTGTCTGGCTTGCTTTTGGTTTGAATCACACCATGACCATTGCGATTCGCAAGACTTCGCACATCTACGTGGCTAACTGGTTCACCATGAGCATGATCATCATGATCACTTACTTGCACGTTGTGAACAGCATGGCGTTGCCTGTGAGCTTGACCAAATCCTACTCCATCTACTCTGGTGTGCAAGACGCCATGATTCAATGGTGGTGGGGTCACAATGCGGTGGGTTTCTACCTGACCGCAGGCTTCTTGGGCATCATGTACTACTTCGTTCCTAAGCAAGCGGGTCGTCCCGTGTTCTCCTATCGTCTGTCCGTGCTGCACTTCTGGTGCTTGTCTTTCGGCTACGTATGGTTGGGTGCTCACCATCTGCAATACACCGCGTTGCCTGACTGGACTGGTTCCTTGGGCGCTGGTATCTCCTTGGCGATGATTATCCCATCCTGGGGTGGTGCCATGAACGGTATGATGACTCTGTCCGGTGCTTGGGACCGTCTGCGTACCGACTACGTTCTGCGCTTCCTGGTGGTTTCCTTGGCTTTCTATGCGATGTCCACCTTTGAAGGTCCTGTGATGTCCATCAAGACTGTGAACGCCTTGTCTCACTACACTGACTGGACCGTGGGTCACGTGCACTCTGGCGCGTTGGGTTGGGTTGCCATGGTTTCCATGGGCGCGATCTACCACATGGTGAAGAAATTGTGGAATACCGAAATGTATTCTGACAGCCTGGTGAATGTGCACTTCTGGTTGGCCACTATCGGTGCCGTGACTTACATCGTTGCGATGTGGGTGTCCGGTATTATGCAAGGTCTGATGTGGCGTGATTACGACGAATACGGTACTTTGACCTACACATTCGTTGAATCTGTGTCTGCAATGCATCCCTACTACGCAATGCGTGCTATCGGTGGTGCTATCTACAATCTGGGTGCATGGGTCATGCTGTTCAACGTAGTGATGACTGTACGCCAAGCAAGTGCAGCGCGCGGCATCAAAGCCGTTGCTGCCAAGGCATAAGGAGTGAGAGAGATGTCTGATCACGACAAAATCTATTCGACAAAATTGCAGGACACGCTGGAGCGCAAAACGGTTCTGATGTTTGTTGGCGCCGCTCTGACAGTTGCGGTGGCCGGTATCGTTGAAATTGTGCCCTTGTTCTACTTGGACACCACTATGACGCACAAGTCGCCCAACGTGGTGGCCGCGCAAAAGGCAGCGGGTGATACCGCTCCTATCGTGTGGGATCGCAAGGCTGGTCAGTCGCTGGATGACTGGAAGCCTGGTGACGGTGTTCGCCCTTACAAGCCGCTGGAACTGGCGGGCCGCGAAGTGTACATCCGTGAAGGTTGCTACCTGTGTCACTCCCAAATGATCCGTCCATTCCGCGACGAAAAGGATCGTTATGGTCACTATTCGGTTTCTTCCGAATCCATGTATGACCATCCGTTCCAATGGGGTTCCAAGCGTACCGGGCCTGACTTGGCACGTGTGGGTGGCAAGTACTCTGATGAGTGGCATCGCCGCCATCTGCGTTATCCACGCCAAGTGGTGCCTGAGTCTGTGATGCCAAACTTCTTCTTCCTCGAAAAGAATAAGTTGGATGTGGACAATGTGAAGAAGACCATGGAAGTCATGAACAAGATGCCTTTCTATCCGGCTAACTACACACAAGCAGACATCGAAAGCGCCAAGGATGCGGTGGATGGCAAGACAGAAATGGACGCCGTTATTGCCT
>DHYQ01000008.1:6034-21551 GCA_002414205.1 Gallionellaceae bacterium UBA5126
ATGGACGTGGTCAATATGACCCGGAATGACTGGCTGGGAGTGTTTTTTGCCGTTGCCTGTTTTATCGGTATGGTTTACGTCTACTTCATGGTATTCCGTCCTGCAAACAAGGATAAATTCGAGTCTCAGCGCGATTTGGTGCTGGATGATGACGATCCTATTCGTATGGGAGAGAAAAGATGAGTGAAAAATATGATGCATCTGGCGTGCCGACAACCGGGCACGTTTGGGATGACGACTTGGGCGATTTTACAAATCAGCCGCCCAAGTGGTGGATGTTGGGCTTGGCGGCAAGTGCTATCTGGGTGGTTGTGTACTGGATTTACTATCCGTCCGTACCTAATGCCGCAGGTAACAGCTATTTCAAGGGTGTCGGTGGTTGGTCTGCCATCAAGGAAATGGAAGAAGACAAGGGGACTGTTGATGCTGTTCGTAAGAAGTACGAGGACAAAATCAAGGGTATGACCCCTGCTGCCATCTTGGCTGATAGCGAGCTGAGCGAATACGTGAAGCGCTCCGGTAAGGTTCTGTTCGGTGACAATTGTGCCGCTTGTCATGGTACCAATGGTGTTGGTACCAAGGATAAGGAAGGTTTGTTTGCGCCTATCCTGACGGACGATGACTGGTTGTACGGTGGCAAGATCGACACCATTCACGAAACCGTTGTGGGTGGTCGTCAAGGTATGATGACTGCACATAAGGATTCCCTGTCTGCCCAACAAATCGATGATGTTGCCAAGTATGTCTTGGCCATGAGCGAAGAAGGCAAGGAAAAAGCGGATACAAACGCGGCAGTTGCAGCGGGTAAAAAGGTCTTTGAAGAAAGCGACTGTACCGGTTGTCACGGTCCCGATGCCAAGGGTATGCAAGCCATGGGCTCTGCTAACCTGACGGATAAGGTGTGGCGTTTTGAAGGCTCTTTGGATGGTATCAAGCGCACCATTACCTATGGCGTGAACTCCGGTGATCCGATGGCGCGTATCGCGGTGATGCCTAGCTTCAAGGAAGCTGGCAAGCTGAGCGAAAGCGAAATCAAGAAGCTGGTTGTGTACGTTTACAAGTTGGGTGGTGGTCAGCCTGATGAAGCAGCGGCTCCGGCAGCAGCGGCAGCGGCGGCTCCAGCCGCAGCACCAGCAGCCAAGTAAGTTGTTTGTCTAACGGCTGCGTGACGAGGCTCGCGCAGCCAATCTGAAAGGAGAACTTAGATGAATCATGATATGGTATTTTGGGGCGTGGTCATTTGCGCTTCGGGTGGCGTCTTGACGCTGGCGTGGTTGTTTTTCATGTTGTGGCGCAACATGAACAAGCCTGCCGGTAGCAAGTAGTCGTCAGTGCAAAAAAGGAGGAGATTCGTCTCCTCCTTTTTTCGTCTGTTGTTTAGGGTATTCCCTAATAAATTTTTGGATAAATGGAATTTATCAGGGCTTGTCCTAGCGTGATCGTTAAGATTTAAGGGGTAAACATGAATCAAGCAGTTGAAGATAAAGTAGCCGCTCAGATTGAGCATGAATTTGAAAGCTGGTCGGTCAATACCGGTGGCAAAACCATTCATGCCAAACGTATGCCAGGGCGCTTCCGTAGTTATAAATACATGACAGGTGCGTTTTGGCTGATATTTTTTATCGGGCCGTATTTCCGCTGGCATGGTAAGCAGATGGTGCTGTTCGATATTAGCAATCGACAGTTTCATTTTATGGATACGACTATTCTGCCGCAGGACATCTGGATGCTGTCGTTGGTGCTGCTCTTTTTGGCCATGACCTTATTCGCAGTCACTTCTGTCGCGTCACGTGTTTTCTGTGGTTATTTCTGCTTCCAAACGGTCTGGACAGATTTGTTTACTTGGATTGAGGAAAAAGTCGAAGGTAATTTCACACAACGTCGCAAGTTGGATGCTGCGCCGATGAATGGTGAGAAAGTAACCAAGAAAATCATCAAGCATGCGCTATGGATGTTGGTTGCGATCTTGACCGGGATCAGTTTTTCCGCCTGGTTTGTGGATGCCTTTGAATACTGGAACAATTTGTTGCATTTCAATCTGCCGCCTGTGGGCTGGACAGTACTGGTAGCCTTTGTTTTGGGAACCTATTTGCTGGCGGGTTTTTTGCGTGAACAAACCTGTATGTGGCTGTGTCCCTATGCCCGTATTCAGGCGGTGATGACCGATAGTCAGACCATTCTGCCGACCTATGATGTGGCCCGTGGTGAGCCTCGTGGCAAAATCAAGCGTGGTGCTGAAGCTAATTTGGCCAAACAGGGTGACTGCATTGATTGTTTCCAATGTGTGCAGGTTTGTCCTACCGGCGTGGATATTCGTCAGGGACAGCAGTTGGGCTGTATTACCTGTGGTTTGTGTCTGGATGCGTGTGATGCCATTATGGACAAAGTCGGTCGGCCACGTGGTTTGATTCGCTACGCGTCGCTGGATGAAATGAATGGTAAGCCGGTGAAGAAGCTGTATCAACATACGCGTACCATGATTTATCTGGGTGTGATCATGATTGCGTTGGCAGGCATTGTGTATGGTTTGACCCACTTGGGGGCGATGACCCTGCGAGTGTTGCCGGATCGTCAGCCGATGTTTGTGACACTCAGTGATGGCTCCATCCGCAATCGCTATGAGTTTAAAGTCTTGAACAAGACCCCCAATGATTTGCACGTGGAAGTCTCGGCAATTGGCGGGGTGGAGGGACAGGTGATTGTCGGTGCCGAAACGCCTATTTTGACCCATCATGGGCGTGGTACTTCCTTCACCATTTTTGTGAAGGCACCAGCCAAGGGCATCAAGGCGGAAGAAACGCCGATTGAATTCAAGGTGCAGGCGGTCGAAGATAAAAATGTCACCGCGCAGTACGCCAGCAAATTTATGGCACCTAAACCCTAAGCTGGGTTGCTTGATTTCCCCCGTTACCAGTGCAGCAAGATTCGGTAGCGGGGGATTCGGTTTTTATGAGAGTGTGAGGATTCAGTATGACGACACAAGGTGAAAAAAAAGGATTTTTCAATCCATGGGTAATGGGCATGATAGGTGTTGTGCTGGCAGCCTTGGCGGTCAATGCCTTGTTGATTTGGTATTCCATGCATCATCGTTCGACGCTGGTCGATCATGAGTACAGCACCAAGAACCGCAAGACCGATACAGAAACCATGAATGAAATCGAAACCCGCAATGCCTTGGGCTGGAAGGTGTCGATCAAGCCGCCACAAAACCTCACGCTGGGCATTCCAGCCAGTTATGACATGACTGTACTCGATCGGCAGGGGCAACCAGTCAGTGGCAACATGGAAGTGCTGGCTTATCGGGCGGCAGATGCAAGCAAGGATTTTGTGACCGCTTTTCAGCAAACCACACCGGGCAATTATCACGGGGTGATTACGTTTCCGTTAAAAGGCTTTTGGGAGCTGCGTATTCGGATTGTGCGTGATCAGGAAAAGTTTGAGACAGAAACCCCTCGTTTCCGAGTGGCAGAACCTAAATAACCACGTGGTGGCGTATTCATGAGTCAGCATCCACACGGCTGTTTTCATTGTGGCTTGCCGATCGAAGCCGACGCGGATTTTCATGTTTCCCTGGAAGGTGAAGTCCGCGACTTTTGCTGTTTCGGTTGTCAATCCGTGTGTAGTGCCATTTACGATGCCGGTTTGCAGGGCTATTACCAGCGTACCCCGGAGGGTGTGCTGCTGGCGCCGCCGCCGGAACTGCCCAAAGACATCGAGATGTATGATCTGGATGAGGTGCAGCAGGAGTACATCACCTGTTCTGGTGATGTGCGAGACATTCATTTGTTGGTCGAAGGGATTCATTGTGCCGCTTGTGTCTGGTTGATCGAGCGTGGCTTGCAACGTGTGCCGGGCGTGCAGTCGTCGAATGTGAATTTGGCTTCCAAGCGGGTGCATTTGCGTTGGGACAATCAACGCAACAAACTTTCCGACATTTTGCGTGCATTGAGTCGCATTGGTTACGCCGCCGTGCCGTTTGACCCGGAAAGCGCCGAGGGCGCGATCAAACGCGCCAACCGCAGCATGCTCTACCGGTTGTTCTTTGCCGGTTTTGCCATGATGAATCTGATGTGGATTTCCATTGCTTTGTACAGCGGTGCCAATCGTGATGAATTCCGGCAATTTTTCCACTGGATGGGATGGGTGCTGGCCACGCCGACGTTGTTCTATTCCGGTTTTCTGTTCTATCGTGGCGCCTGGGGTGGGTTACGCTTGGGACGTTTGACCATGGATTTGCCGATTGTCATTGGGCTGAGCGCAACCTATTTGTATTCCAGCTATGTCACCATTACCGAAAACCAGCAGGGTGAGGTGTTCTTTGATACCGTCACCAATTTGACCTTTGTGATTCTGGTGGGGCGCTATCTGGAAGGCATGTTCCGTCATCAGGCGGTGTCCGCTACCAAGCGCCTGATGGAGTTACAGCCCAAAGTTGCGACCTTGCTGGTGAATGGTGAGGAGCGCATCAGCCCCATTCGGACAGTCAAGGTGGGGGATCAGGTACTGGTCAAGCCCGGACACAAAGTGCCTGTGGATGGGCGTGTCACGGAGGGGAGCAGCCACGTGGATGAGTCCATGTTAACCGGCGAGTCACAACTAGTGTCCAAAAATCCGGGGGCCATCGTTTCGGCGGGCACACTCAATGACAGTGGCGTGTTGTTGGTGGAGGCGACCGCCAATGTGCAAAATTCTACGCTGGCCAGAATCATTCGTCTGGTGGAAGAGGCGCAGGCGAGCAAAGCGCCCATACAGCGCTTGGCTGACACCATCGTGCCGTGGTTTGTGCTGGTGACCCTACTCTGTGCGGCATTCACCTTTTTGCTGTGGCAGGGAGATGGATTTGAAAAAGCCTTGATGGCGGCCACGTCAGTGTTAATTATTACCTGTCCATGTGCCTTGGGGATGGCGACGCCGATGTCGATTGCGGTGGCGTCCGGTTTGGGGGCCAAGCATGGCATTCTGGTGAAAAATGGCTTGGTACTGGAAACCCTGTCCAAGGTGACTCATTTTGTTTTTGATAAAACCGGCACCTTGACGGAAGGGCGTATGCAGTTGGTCAACCTGCGCTGCCACCGCATGGATGAGGGCGAGGTGATGCGTCATGCCGCAGCGGTTGAGCGCTTCAGTGAACACAGCGTCGCCCGTGCAATTGTGGCCGAGGCGGAGCTGCGCCACTGTCATTTCCGGGATGTTAGTGTGGGGCAATTTCAGGCCACGCCGGGGTTGGGGGTGTCTGCGGTGGTGGAGGGGCGTCGTATCCTGCTAGGCAACCTCGCTTGGTTGACGCAGCATGGGGTGGCGATACAAGACGAACTGCTGTTGGAGACGCATAAAATGGAGGCGGATGCGGTGACCTGCGTGCATCTGGCACTGGAGGGGGAGCATTGTGCCGTCTTTGGCTTGGCGGATCGGCTGCGTTCCGATGCGCAGGATTTGATTGCACACCTGAAGGCCGCAGGGGTTGGAACGACGCTGTTAAGCGGTGATCGTCGCGCGGTGGCCGAGGCCGTGGCGCGGCAGTTAGGTGGACTGGATACGGTGATTGCAGACGTGTTGCCGCAAGATAAGGATGCGGTGATTCGCCAGTTGCAAGCGGAAGGCAAAGTGGTGGCCATGGTCGGTGACGGCATTAATGATGCGCCCGCGTTGATTCGTGCCGATGTCGGGATTGCCTTGGGATCGGGCACGGATGTGTCTGTAGAAAGCGCCGACATTGTCCTGATGCACAATGAACTGGACAAAGTACGTCAGGCAACCCAGTTATCGCAACGCACCTTAAAGACGATTAAACAAAACATCGGTCTGTCCTTTGTTTACAATGCCATCATGGTACCAGCCGCCATGATGGCGCTGGTCAGTCCACTGGTGGCTGCCATTACCATGCCGATCAGTTCGCTGGTGGTGATTGGCAATGCAGCCCGTATTCGTAATTTGTTCAAAATCGAAGGAGCTCGGAAATGAACGTAATTTACACCCTCATCCCTGGTATGGTGTTCTTTGGGGTGCTGTTTGTGGTGGTGCTCATCTGGGCGGTTAAAAAGGGCCAGTATGAGGACATGGAGGGCAGTGCCAGTCGCATTTTGATGGATGATGACGAAGATGCCATGCTGGCGCGTCGCCCGGACGAAAAATAAAAAAAGCCCGCAGTTGCGGGCTTTTTTGCGACCTGAGCGCGGGATTTACTTCTTGGGAGCTTCCAGGCTCATCAGGTAAGTCACGTAGTTGCTCTTTTCGGCAGGCGTGCAGTCACGACCAATGATGTTGTTGCAGTGCTTCTTGAACTTGGTTTCGACCTTTTGCAGATCGCTGAAGCGTTGAGGATTGGTCACAGGAGACAGCGGTTGAATTGGTTTGCCGGTGTCAACGTGTTTACCCTTGTTCAGAGGATTGTCAGTATGGCAGGAAGCACAAGCTTCTTCCTTGTTGTCTTTACGACGCTCGTATTTTTTGGTGTAGAAATCACGACCAGCCTCGGCAGTGGGTTTGAAGCCGGGATTGGCTACTTGTGCATGCTTCGCATATTGCTCTGCAAACTGTTTGGCACCATCAACACCAGCCTGCGCGGGCAAGCTGGAAATACCGAGAGCAACGAATAAAACAACCGCAAATTTACGCATTTTTGAGTCCCCTTCCCAAGGAGTTATAGAGAGTTAACGTTGTACTAACCAACGAATTAAAGTTATAGTACGCCGAAAATCTACAATAGGCGGTCGGGGATGTCAAGGTTGCCATGTGCCAAATGCGGTTTTATATGTTTTTGAATCAATACGTTCTTGTTGTTCAACCACGTTAAAACAAGGGCGTATCCCATGAGCCTGCTGGATTTTTCAGGCTTTCCCATCAGTCACGGACAAAATGAGCGAGTATTTCAAGGTAGTTATCATCGGTGCTGGCCCGGCGGGCATATCGGCAGCCGCACGAGCGGCTGAGCTGGGCGTGTCGCATGTTTTGCTGGAAGCGTCTGCGCAGCCGGCACACACCATTTGCAAATATCAAAAAGGCAAGCACGTGATGGCGGAGCCGGCCATTTTGCCATTGCGCAGCTCGGTGCGTTTTGCTGCCGGTCGACGTGAAGAAGTCTTGCATATTTGGAAAGAAGATTTGCAGGCACATGGCGTGAATTTGCGCTTGGGTGCCGCAGTCGTCGGTGTGCAAGGGCAACGTGGCGAGTTTAAAGTGGCATTGGCGTCCGGTGAGACACTGTCCGCAGAGTTTGTTGTGTTGGCGTTGGGTTTGCAAGGCAATATTCGCAAACTGGGGGTGCGTGGGGAAGATTTGCCACGGGTGCAATATCAGTTAGATGACCCGGAAGATTTTGAGGATGAAACCATTGTCGTCGTCGGTGGCGGTGATGCGGGTGTGGAAAATGCGTTGGCGCTGGCCGAACATAATCGTGTGTTCATCATTAATCGTGAGGAAGAGTTTACCCGCTGTAATGAGGGGAACTTGCATTTGCTGCAACAGGCAATCAAGGAAGGCAAAATTGAGCCGCGTTTGAATACGCGCGTCGATCATGTCGAAGAATTGGATGTCGGGGGCTTTGCCTTGCAGTTGGAGGCCAAGACGCCAGAGGGTACCGAGCACATCTTGTGTCATCGAGTGATTGCGCGCTTGGGGGCGAGTCCTCCGCGTCAACTGGTGGAAAGTTTTGGGGTGAAATTTCCCCATGCCGATGTGAATTCGGTGCCAGCCCTGTCGGCACAGTACGAATCGAATGTGCCAGGGTTGTACATCATTGGCGCCTTGGCGGGCTATCCGCTGATTAAGCAGGCGCTAAATCATGGCTATGAGGTGATCGAGTATTTGCTGGGGCACACAGTTGAGCCTGCTGATGAAGCCTTGCTCCAGGAAAAGCTGCACGTTTTTCTGCCGAACCACACGGTGAATCGGGCATTACGGGTTATTCAGCGTGATGTGCCGTTGCTGTCAGGCCTGACAACCTTGCAATTGCGCGAATTCCTGCTGGAAAGCGACGTGTTTGCACCGGCGCAAGATGAAATTATTTTTGAGCGCAACGATTACAGTAACACTTTCTTCACGATACTCGATGGCGAGTTTCTGGCGTATACCGAGGACAAAAACCATGAAACCATTTCCTATCGCCTGAGTCGGGGGAATTTTTTCGGCGAAATGGGCTTGTTGTCCGGGCGGCGACGCGTCGGTACCGTGAAAGCGGCGACGGCTGGTGTGCTGATCGAAACCCCGCGCCGTTCCATGCTGAAGTTGATTCGCACGGTTGAAGCAGTTCGGCACATGCTGGATGACATTTCGTTGCGTCGGGCTGTGCAGGCGTGCCTGGGCGGCGGTTTGAATGATGAAGAACTGGATTACTTGGTGCGTAATGCCACCGTCAAAAAGTTTGATGCCGGGCAAAATATTTTTCTGCAAGGCGACAAGGCGGACGGTTTGTACTTGATCCGGCGCGGTTCCGTGATGATTGTGCGTATGAACGATGGGCGGGAAGAAGTCTTGTCCTATGTTGCTGCCGGTAATTATGTCGGCGAAAAAGCCTTGATTTCCGACATGCCGCGCTCTGCCACAGTACGCACGGCGGTGCCTACGGAAACTATTTTGCTGGAAACGCGTGCGGTAACCGAGATGTTGGCGCGTAATGAAGCGATGCGCGACGTGGTGTTGACGCGCTACCGGGAAAATGTCCGGGCGGAACAGCAACTGGAAAATCGCAATCAGGAACGCGATGGTTTGTTCAATTTCCTGATGCAACAAGGCGTCGGTGAAGCAACAGATGTGTTGTTGATTGATTACTCGTTGTGTATTCGTTGCGATCATTGTGAAACAGCCTGTGCCGATACACATGGCGGCGCGTCCCGCTTGAATCGTGAGGCGGGGCCGACCTACGCCAACATCCACATCCCGACTTCGTGTCGTCACTGCGAGCATCCGCATTGCATGAAGGATTGCCCGCCGGATGCCATTCACCGCTCCATCAATGGCGAGGTGTATATCAACGACAGTTGTATCGGTTGTGGTAATTGTGAAAAGAATTGTCCTTATGATGTGATCCAGATGGCGGTGGTCGATCCACAGTATCAACAGCGTAGTTTCTTGGAAGTGTTGTTTGGGCGGGTCGCAGGCTGGGGCAAGCGTGATCGTGAGCTATCCGCCAGTAAAAAAGCCGTGAAATGTGACATGTGTCGTGATATTGCCTCCGGCCCGGTCTGTGTGCGACTCTGTCCGACGGGTGCCGCGCGGCGGGTCAGCCCGGAAAAACTGGCTTTGACCGCACGCAATGACCGTCAGGAAATGGAAACCTAGCCCCAGAGCGACAGACTTATGCAACGAGAATCAATTATTGAATATGAGCGCTATCGGCATTTCCGCCTGAGTGCCGGTGCGATGTCCTTGGCCGTGGTGGCCTATGTGTTTGATAAGCCAGGCACGGAACCTTATGGTGGCACGGTGTTGGGGTATGTGTTGGGCACGCTGGCAGCGTTGATAGTGCTGTTTTTGCTGTTTTATGGCATGCGAAAACGCTTGACCCCGCGTTTGCCTAAGCCGGAAAACACTGAAGTTCAAACGCGCCGACGTTTTGCGCGTTTTGCGTTAAGGCGTAAAGCCCGCCGCCCCTTGACCTTCAGTCTGAAGGGCTGGTTGTCGGCGCATGTGTACTGGGGCGTTGCGCTGGTGTTGTTTGCGACGTTGCATACGGGTTTCCAGTTTGGCTGGAATTTACATAGCCTGTCGTATGTATTGATGGTGCTGGTGGTGCTGAGTGGTTTGTATGGTACCTATGTGTATGTACATCTGCCACGGGTCATGACGGACAATATGGGCGAAGATACCTTGCCCGGTTTGCTGGCGAAAATTGATGGCTATGACAAACTGGCCGCCACCAGCGCGCTGCAATTTCCCGATGAAATTTGCCAATTGATTGAGCGTTCACGCAATGAAACGCGTATTGGTGGTCGTTTATTGGAGCAACTCAGTGGTCGCCAGAAAAATTGCCCCACACAATTGGCGGTGCGCAAGTTGCATGACATGGGCAAGGAGTTTCATGGCGCGCGTCTGCAATCCTTTCATGATCTGTATGCCATCATGAATCACAAGGAGGCTGCCGTGGTGCGTGCGCGCCGTCATGTCAAATACAAGGCGCGTCTGGCCATCTGGTTGTATCTGCATGCCCCGCTGTCAATTGCCTTTCTGCTGGCCTTGCTGACGCACGTGTTGTCGGTCTTTTTCTACTGGTAGCCGCCATGATACGTTGCCAAGTCGTACACATTCATCGTAATTCGCGCGGGCAGGCAGTTCGTAAAGAACAAACTGTTTTCGGCGAGACCATTCAGATTGGACGCGCCTCGGATTGTCGCATTCTGTTGCCCAGTCCTGGCGTCAGCATGTATCACGCCGTGTTGCGGCACGGTGAAGATGGTCGCTTGTACCTGAGTGCGCAGGAAGGCGCGGAATTATTGGTCAATGATGCACTGGCCAAGCAAGTTGAATGTATACCAGGAACTTACATTTTACTGGGCTCGTTCCGGCTGGTGATTGAAGAAAACACCGGCAGTTTCGATGTGGTCATCGCCATTGAAGCGGAAGACGAAGCGCGGCGTGCTCAAGCGCGCCTGCCCATTTCCATTGCCGAACTCCAGTTGTCCAAGCGGCGCGTGGCGTTCTGGACGTCGCTGGTGGTGGTCGTGATTTTCCTGCTACTGCCGTTGATGCAGTCCCTGCCGGCCACCAAAGGTGCCAAATTGCCGGTGTCTTTTCTGGATTTGTGGAACATTGGACATATGTCCAGCGGACATCATTCCTTGGCGAGCAAATGCAGCACCTGTCACGAAAAACCATTTCAGCCGGTGGCAGATAAAGCCTGTATGAGCTGTCACACTACGCGTCATCATATTGCCGATCCCGTGCTGTTTGAAAAAGCCTTTCGCAACAAGCGTTGTGCGGATTGTCATCCTGATCATCGGGGTGACTTGCCCATCGAACGGTTGGATAAGCAGTGTGTCAGTTGTCATGGCAACATCAAGGCCATCAATCCGCGTGCTTCACATACCTCGATTCAGGATTTCAGTGTCGATCATCCCGATTTCAAGCTGACGCTTAAAACCGGACATGGCGAGCGTGATTTCCGTGAAGTAACCCAAATTGGGAACGTCAAGGAAAAGTCTGGCTTGAAATTTTCACATCTGGTGCACTTGAACAAAAAAGGCATTTCCACCCCGGATGGGGATACCGTCATGGTCTGTCAGGACTGTCACCTCCCAGATGATGCCGGGTTGCGTTTCAATCCCATCAGCATGGAGAAAAGCTGTCAACAATCTGGCTGTCACGCGTTGGATTTTGATCCCCCGGTCGCTGATCGTCCCCTGCCGCATGGCTCTGTCCCCAAGTTGATGGATACGTTGCGGGAGTACTATGCCAAAGCGGCGGTTGATGAAATGCTGACCTCTGGTACGCGTGAGTGTGCGGGTGAGCCGACGACGGGTAAAAACCTGTTGGAGCGGGTGCAAAGTTGTGCCAAGAATCAGGTGGGCGCGAATTTGCACAAACTCTTCACCTCCAAGGAGGGCTGTGTTGAATGTCATGAGGTTTCTCCACAGCCTGAAAATGCCGATGAGCCGTGGAAAGTGCATGCGATTCAGATTACCCAGCACTGGTTGCGGCACGCGGCCTTCTCGCATAGTCGCCATGCCACCAGCCGCTGCACGGATTGTCATGACAAGGAAAATTCCCGTAGCAGCGGAGATATTTCCATCCCGGACATCAAGAAGTGCCGCACCTGTCATGTGGGTGCCAAAGAAGTCAAAGGTAAAGTCAGCACCAGTTGTGAGGCCTGCCACGTTTTCCATCGTGATGAAGATGCCGTGAACAAAAAGCTCGGTGGTGATAGCCAAGGGGGCGCTAATTAGCGGCTGACAGGAACGCCATGGGCGTTAGGCGTGTTTGTTGGATCGTGGTACAGCCCGCACTTGGTTGCGGGCTTTTTGTAGTGCAAAGTATGGCTGCAAGATAATAAAACGGCATAAAAATTGCTAGAATTGTTGGATTGATTTTGAGGAGAGTGTGATGGAATTATATTTAAACCTACCGTACTACGCCGAATTAGGCGTGTCGGTGGTGTTCTCTGTCTTACTGACGTGGCTGCTGATGTTGCTGGTACATACCTTGGTACCATTTTCGCTGCGGGAGAGTAACAACGATTTGACCGCGTTTGTCTTCTCGTCGCTCGGCATTTTCAGTGCGCTGATTATTTCTACCGTGCTGGTGATGGCGATTGCCCACTTTGATGCTGCCAACGAGGCGGTGGGCCTGGAAGCCAACATGGTCGGTGATTTGAATCGGGCAGGGCGCGGTGTTTCGCCAGAGTTTTCCAAGAAACTGAGTGAAAAAGTACGTAATTACATGCAAGTTGTGTCCGTGCTGGAGTGGGATCTTGAGCATCACGATCAAAATGCCTTGCGGGAGCGCGAGGCCATCAACGACTTGTCGCGCTACGTCGCCTCCTTTCAACCGAAAACACTGCGTGAGGCCAGCTATCAGCGCGAGATGATCAAACGCTTGGGTAATTTGTATGATGCCCGGCGTAATCGTGCTGCCCAGCCAGCGCCGGCGATTCCGTCGCAGTTGTTCATGGTGTCGGTGGTGATTGGGGTGCTGACACTGGTGTTCGCGCTCCTTTATGGTGCATCGAATCGGATCATGCACCTCGCACTGGTGTCATTGCTGGCGGTCGCAATGGGGGCAACCTATTCGTTGATTTTGGTGTTCGATGCGCCATTCAATGGTGACTTGGTGGCTTCCAATCAGCCCTATCTGGATATTCTGGATCATTTAGAAAAAAATAATAAATTCTTTCAAAACAATAAGTAGCCAAATTTGCGCGAGGTAAATACAAAATGGAAGCATTTCTGAGTTTGACGTTTTATACCCAGTTGGCGGTGTTGATTGTGTCGTCGGTGCTGCTGACGTGGGGGTTGTTGGAATTGGTGTATCACTTGGTGCCAGCGGAAAAACGCTTGACGAGCAACGATGTCACCGCGTTTGTGTTCGGTTCGCTGGGGATCTTCAGCGCGTTGGTGATTTCGTCCGTGTTGGTGATGGCGCTGAATCACTTCGATGCGGCCGGTAATGCCGTGGCGGCGGAAGCCAATATGTTGGCCGATCTGGATCGCGCGGCGCGCGGGCTGTCGCCCGGTTTTGCCAAGGATTTGAGCGTCAAGTTGACGCATTACCTAGAAATTGTGTCGGTGTTGGAATGGGATCACAAAAATAAGCCAGCCAACAGCAACAAGGAGCGCGCCGCTGTGAATGACTTGTCCAAGTTCATCAGCCAGTATGAGCCCAAAGACCTGCGGGAAGCGGGCTATCACCAAGCTGTTGTAGAGCGCTTGGGGCAGTTTTACGATGCGCGGCGGACGCGTTCTTCTGTCGCCGGGGATTCAATTTCGCCGCAGGTGTTGGTCGTGTCTTTGCTGGTAGGGGTGCTGACGCTGGTATTTGCCTTGCTGTATGGTGCGCAAAGCAAGCTGATGCACCTGATTCTGGTGTCCCTGCTGACCATGGCCATGGCCACCACCTACTCGTTGATTCTGGTGTTTGACTCGCCGTTCCATGGCGATTTGGTGGTGTCGAATGAGCCTTATACCAAGGTGATTAGCCACATTGCCAAAAACAATGCTTGGGATGCGGAGCAAGAAGCCAAGGAAAAAGCGGCCCAGGCGACGCAACCGGCTGCGACCAAAAAATAATTCAGGCTGAACGACGCGCCGTTTCCTGCATGCCCGGCATGCGCGAAACGGCGTTTTATTTCCAGCATGTCCATACTGCGCATTGCCCTCGACGTTCCGCTCACGACGCTGTTTGACTACAGCGGCACGGCGCTGCCTGGGCAGTTGGTGTTGGTGCCGTTTGGACGGGGGCAGCGGGTGGGGGTGGTATTGGCGCGGACGACGCATTCCGAGGTGCCTGCCGATAAGTTGAAGCCGATTGTGCAAGTCTTGGACGACCGGCCCGTGTTGTCGCCGGGCTTGCTGCGGCTGTTGCAGTTTTGCGCCGACTATTACCGCCACCCGATTGGGCAGACCGTGATGACGGCCTTGCCCGCGTTGATGCGCCAGCCGGAGGCGTTGCCGCAGCCGTGGTGTTATGCCAGCAGCGGGGTGGATTGGGCGCAGTTGCCGCCACGCAAGAAAGTGGCGCGGCGGGTGTTGCAGGTGTTAGGTGAGCAGCCACTCAGCCCCTTGGCCTTGCGCCCGCTGGCCACCCCGGCGCAACTGCATGCGCTGGAGGAGGAAGGGTTAATCGTCCGCGTCGCGTGCCCCAGTGCCGCCACTCCCGCCGTTGCGCCGCTGTGCAATGCCCACGCCCTGACCCCGGCGCAGCAGGCCGTGTGCGATGCCGTGACCGCTAGCAGCGGCTACGCCTGTTTTCTGTTGCACGGCATTACCGGCAGCGGCAAGACCGAGGTGTATGTCCACCTCATGCAGCATGCCCTGCAACGTGGGCAGCAGGTGTTGCTGCTGGTACCGGAAATCAACCTCACGCCGCAACTGGAAGGTTATTTTCAGCAGCGCTTCCCCAATACCCCGCTGGTTAGTCTGCACAGTGGTTTGACGGATCGCCAGCGCTGGCAGCATTGGCAACAGGCGCAACGCGGTCAGGCGCGCATCGTGCTGGGCACGCGGCTGGCGGTGTTTGCCGAATTGCCGCAACTGGGGCTGATCGTGGTGGATGAGGAGCACGACGGCTCTTTCAAGCAGCAGGATGGCTTGCGCTATTCGGCGCGGGATGTGGCGGTGTTTCGCGCCCATCAGGCCGGGGTGCCCATCGTGCTCGGCTCGGCCACGCCGTCGTTGGAGAGCTACCACAACGCCCAGGCCGGGCGCTATCGTTTGCTGCAACTGCATGAGCGCGCCCAGCCGGAGGCGCGTTTGCCCACGGTGCGCTGTCTGCCGCTGAAAATCGGCCAGTTCACCCAGGGTATTAGCCACTTCCTGCTAGAGGCGATTGAAGCGCGCTTGCAACGCGGCGAGCAAAGCCTACTGTTCATCAACCGCCGGGGCTATGCGCCGGTGCTGCGCTGTGGCGAATGTGGCTGGCTGTCCGGCTGCCGCCACTGCGCCGGGAAAATGGTGCTGCACCTTGACCAGCACCGCTTGCGCTGCCACCACTGCGGTGCGCACAGCCGCGTGCCGACGGCCTGCCCGGACTGTGGTCACGCCGAATTGCTGCCACTGGGCAGCGGCACCCAGCGCGTGGAACAGGTGTTGCAGCAACGTTTTCCGCAAGCGCGCATTTTGCGCGTCGATCGGGACAGCACCCAAGGCAAGCGCACTTGGTCGGACATGCAGGCGCAAATTCGCGCCAACGAGGTGGATATTCTGGTCGGCACGCAGATGCTGGTGAAGGGACACGACTTCCCGGATTTGACGCTGGTGGGGGTGCTGAATCCCGACAGCGCGCTGTACAGTAGCGACTTCCGCGCCGGGGAAAAGCTGTTTGCGCAGTTGATGCAGGTGGCGGGCCGTGCCGGGCGGGCGGACAAGGCGGG
>DHYQ01000061.1:0-203 GCA_002414205.1 Gallionellaceae bacterium UBA5126
CCGCAGCGCAGGCAGTCCTTGATCGAATCGGAAATGTGGCCCAGCTCGCTTTTTTCCAGAATCAGGCTTTCCAGCTCCATCAGGTTAAAGCTGGGCGTGTAGGCGCGGTCGAGGTTGCTGCCCTTGAGCAGCTTGCCCTTGTTAAAGCGCCCTTCGGGATCGACTTTTTGCTTGTAGGCGGCAAAGGCGGCGATGTCTTTTTC
>DHYQ01000061.1:382-2226 GCA_002414205.1 Gallionellaceae bacterium UBA5126
TTGGTGTGCACGTTGCCGTCGCCCGCGTGCATGTGCAGGGCGACAAACACCCGGCTCTTCAGCACGCGCTGGTGAATGGCGGCGCATTGGTCGAGGATGGGCTGATAGGTGCGCCCGGAGAAAATCTGTTGCAGCGGCTCGCGCAATTCCACCTTCCACGAAGCGCGGGTGCTGTGGTCTTGCAGCGCCTGAAAAATGCTTTGCTCCGGTACGTCCGGGTTGGCGGCATCCAGGTTTTGCAGCAGCCAGTTCCAGCGGTAGCGCACGTCGTCCAGCAGTTGCTGCACTTCCTGCACGCGGTTTCCCAGCCATTCGCTGGCGTCGATTTGCGGATCGTCCGGGTGGAACAGCGGCAATTCCCCGGCGAAAAAGGTTTCCAGCTCATCCACCAGTTGCAGCTTGTTGGCCAGCGACAATTCGATGTTGATGCGCTCGATGCCGTCGCAGTAATCACCCATGCGCGGCAGCGGAATCACCACGTCCTCGTTGATTTTGAAGGCGTTGGTGTGACGGGCAATGGCCGCAGTGCGGGCGCGATCCAGCCAGAATTTTTTACGCGCTTCATCGGACACGGCCACAAAGCCTTCGCCGTGGCGCAGATTTGCCAGCCGCACGATTTCCGACGCCGCCGCGCCCACGGCATCGGCGCTATCGCTGACCACATCGGCAATCAACACCATCTTGGGGCGCGAGCCCCGGCGCGACTTGGTGGCATAACCGACCGCCTTCAGATAACGCTCGTCCAGATGCTCCAGCCCGGCTAAAAAAACAGGGGAAGGGCGAAGGGGGAAGGGAGAAGGGTGGCCGCTGCTGACGCTGAACAAATCGGTGACTTCCACAATCGACGGCACCGCCTCATGCACTTGGCCGAAAAATTCCAGACACACCGTGCGGGTGTGCGTATGGGCGCGGTGCAGGATAAAGCGCGCCGAGGTGATGATGCCGTCGCAGCCTTCTTTCTGAATGCCGGGCAGGCCGGAGAGGAATTTGTCCGTCACGTCCTTGCCCAGCCCGGCCTTGCGGAAGGCGCTGCCCGGAATGGTCAAAATTTCTGGCGCGCTGTGTGGTGTTACCCCGTCGGCGGTATAGCGGCAGATGCGGAACAGCGCTAATTCGGTGTCGTGAATCTTGCCCAGATTGTGATTGAGGCGCTCCACCTCCATCCACAGCCCGTCCGGCGTCACCATCTTCCACGAGGCCAGATTGTCCAGCGCGGTGCCCCACAGCACGGCCTTTTTGCCGCCCGCGTTCATGGCCACATTGCCGCCGATGCAGGACGCATCCGCCGAGGTTGGATCGACCGCAAACACCAGCCCGTTGGCCTCCGCCGCTTCCATCACCCGCCGGGTGACAACCCCCGCGCCGCAATGCACGGTGGCATAAGGTTGCGACAAGCCGGGCAGCACGCGCTGCTCCACGGCAGACAGCGCATCCAGCTTTTCGGTGTTAATCACCGCCGAATCGCGCTCCAGCGGCACCGCGCCGCCGGTGTAGCCGGTGCCACCGCCACGCGGAATAATCGTCAATTTCAGCTCGATACAAGCGCGCACCAGCGCCGCCACTTCCGCCTCGGTATCGGGATGCAGCACCACAAACGGCAACTCCACGCGCCAGTCGGTCGCGTCCGTCACATGCGACACCCGCGCCAGCCCGTCGAACTGGATGTTGTCGCGCTTGGTAATCCGCCCCAGCACGCGCAACGCCCGCTGGCGCAGCGCCTGCACGCGCTCGAATTCCGCCGCAAAATCATTCACCGCCTGCCGCGCCAGCCCCAGCAACTCCGCCACCCGCGCATTGTCCTGTCGCCGGTCATCAATCGCATTCAACCGATGATGCAGCGCCTC
>DHYQ01000061.1:2415-14962 GCA_002414205.1 Gallionellaceae bacterium UBA5126
CCGAGCAGACGCAACACAATCTCGCGGTCGGAAAAAGAAGTGTAGTTGTAGGGAATTTCGCGCAAACGTGCAGTCATGGAGGTCAACGGACGGGAAAAGCAAGGGGCGCGATTTTACCGCAAACGAGCGCCACACCACCCCGCTTGTGGTGCGGACAATGTTGATTATTTAGGGGATGGCCGTTTGGCGGGGCGCGGCTGGGCCGAGGTTTTACGGGCATGAACCGTCAAAATAATCGCCTTGAAAATAGGCCGCATTGAGTGCGTGTGCCAATGCACGGTCGCTTGCGGAGTCTATGCCGGTCATCCAGATCGACACCCCGGCGGCGTGGCAGGCAGACAGTTGGTGCCGCAGTTGTTCGCGTTGCGCCGGATTTGCGCGTGTGGTGCGTACCAAATCCTCATCCAGCTTTAGGATGCCGGGCTGCATGTCGAGATACGGTTGCAGATTGGGCAAGGCATCAGACGATACACGGATGGCCGTGTGATAGCCAAGTTGGCGGTAATTTTGGACTGCCTTGGCCAGTTGCAACGGCGAGTTCTCCGGGCTGGTTTGCATTTCAATCAAAATTTGCTGGGTTGGCAATTGATGTTCACGCAAAATTTTCTCGAAAGTGCGACCGTGGTCATGCACCTGCGCCACAAAATAGGGATGCACCCGCAGGCACAATACGCCTTGTTCCGGGTAATGCCGGGCGTGATTGATCAGGTGCAGGGTGCGCACCAAACGGTCGAATTGCACAATTTTTTGCGCACGAATCACCCGGTTGAAAGCATCGGCAACGGCGATTTCATCGCCCGCCAAACCGGCATGCAGCTTGGCTTGCTGACCAAACAGTGCGCCGTTGCTCAGGTAAACGTCCTGAAAACGGCTGCCCAATTGCATGGACATAAAATCGCATTGCAACCCGGCGGGGGTGTCCGTCAGGGCATATTCGTCAGTGTCCAGAAGCAGGCTGTTGCGCAATAGCAAAATCAGTTGCAGGTAGCGATAGGAGCGGGTAGTCATTTTTGAATCACGATACATTTTTTGGTGCGTCGCCAAAACGTCACCGGGACACACGTGGTGTCCCGGTTGAGGGGGCTTGCCAGACGCAATCAGGCGGCGAGTTTTACCGGTGTGGCGGTGGGGAAATCCGGTTGATCCAGAAAATACCCCTGCAACCAATCCGCGCCGCTTTGGCGGGCCAGTTCCAGTTGGGCGGCGGTTTCAATGCCGGTTACCCATACCTGTACGCCACGTTCTTGCAACAGATGAACCAGCGCCGGGAGTACGGTGGCCATCTGTGGCTCTGCCGCATGGATCACTTCAGGATCCAGCTTCACCACATCGGGTTGCAAGGCCAGTATGCGCTCCAGTTCCAGGTAGCCGGTGTTGGAAATCAAGTCCTGATAACGTCGTTCCCGGCGCAGATTTTGAGCGAACAAGTTTTGTGGCACCTTGAAATCACTGACCGCCACCCGATAGCCGAGGCTACGATAGTTGTGGATGGCCTGTCGCAACTTGATCTCCGCCGTCACGGCGTTGGCGGCAACTTCCAGAATGACTTGTGTCGTCGAAACCGCGTAGTAATGCAGGATGTGCTCAAACACCTGACCATGCTGCGCATCCACTTCGGCAATCAGGCCGGGGTGAACGGGCAACAGGAGCGGATGACCGGGTTGGTCGCTGCGCAGGTGGTTGAGCAGGTGCAACGTGCGTACCAGTCGGTCAAACGGCACCAGCCGCCCGGCCTGTTCCGCTTGCTCAAATGCGGCCAACGGTGACAGTTCGCCATGCGCCCGCAAGCTGCTACGCAAACAAGCCTTGCGGGCAATGATGTCACCCGCAGCGTTGCGGACGGGCTGAAAGACACTCGCCAGTTGCATGTCGAGAAAATTCCAGACCAACCCGCGCTGGCCAACGTGGCCGCTCAAAGGTTCATCCAGAGTCAGGCCCAGGTGTTCCCTGAGCAGCCGGGTGAGGTAAATGTAAGGGTCAGACATGTTGTGCTCCCGTGGGCAAGTTGGTGATTCCCTGCTTTAAGAACCTGTTCAAAGTCTTACTGCGAGGCCGTGATCGGGGCGAATGCGCTGCTCGAAATCCTCATTTACACCCCGTAAACTGCGGTTTCTGCGCTGCGCTTCACCCCGCTGACGACCTCTCGCTACAGACTTTGAACAGGTTCTAACGACTGTAAATCTGGTCAAACACCCCACCGTCGGAGAAGTGTTCCTTTTGCACTTTTGCCCAACCGCCCAGGGTGTCAATGCCAAACAATTCCAGCTTGGGAAACTGTGTGGCGTATTTTGCCGCCACTTTGGCATCCACCGGGCGATAGTAATTTTGCGCCGCGATTTGCTGCCCTTCCGGGGTATAAAGGTATTGCAGATAGGCTTCGGCCACCTTGCGCGTGCCATGTTTATCGACATTTTTGTCAATCACCGCCACGGGTGGTTCGGCCAGAATGCTCAGGCTGGGAGCGATAATTTCAAACTTGCCCACGCCCAATTCCTTGATGGCGAGAAAGGCTTCGTTTTCCCAGGCCAGCAGCACATCGCCGATGCCGCGCTCAACAAAGGTGGTGGTGGAGCCGCGTGCGCCGGTATCCAGCACGGGTACCTGGCGATAAAGTTGGCGCACAAATTCACGCGCCTTGGCGGGATTGTTGCCGGATTTCTTCAGGGCATAGCCCCAGGCGGCCAGATAATTCCAGCGCGCCCCGCCGGAGGTTTTGGGGTTGGGGGTAATCACCTGTACGCCCGGCTTCAGCAAATCGTTCCAGTCACGAATGCCCTTGGGATTGCCCTTGCGCACCAGAAACACGATGGTGGAGGTGTAGGGTGAGCTGTTGTGTGGCAAGCGACTTTGCCAGTTCTTGGGCAACAAGCTGCCTTTTTCGGCCAGCACATCAATGTCGGCGGCCAGCGCCAGGGTGGCAACATCGGCTTCCAGCCCATCCAGAATCGAACGTGCCTGTTTGCCGGAGCCGCCGTGCGAGGCTTTCACGGCAACGTTATCACCTTGTTTGCTCTTCCAGTATTTGGCAAACGCAACGTTGAAATCCTGATACAGCTCACGGGTCGGGTCGTAGGATACATTCAGCAACGTGACTTCCCCGGCATGGGCAGCAGGAGCCGCCAGCCACAGTGCCAACAAGGCGGACAATACGGATTTTTTCATGATTTTTCCTTTTGAATAAATGAATTAAACGTGGCGTGTTTGTCGGGCGGAAGCTTGGGCTACCGTTGACACCCCCTGCCAACTGGGACGCATCCTAAAAAAATCCGTTGAGTGCGTGAAGCAAGAAAAAGCGCATTGCTTAGTCATTTTCTTGCTAAGAGCAACCACCAGCCAGCATTCCCATCCCCATCGCTGACTTATTCATTTTTCTGCTAACCAATCCATTTTTTATTGTTTTTCAAGCGATTTTCCGCTCCTTACACTGTGCGTCCCTGTTGTGTGTAGAGGACATCATGAATCGAAGTGTGTTGCCGGGATTGCGCGGGGCATTGGGATACAGCCTGTTGTATTTACTGTTGATCGTGCTGCTGCCGTTGTCGGCGTTGTTTTTCAAAACCGCCACCCTGGGCTGGGCAGGTTTTTGGGAGGTGGCCAGCCATGAGCGGGTACTGGCCGCGTTGCGTGTCACCGTGTGGACCTCAGCCGCTGCCGCCAGTATCAATGCCCTGTTCGGACTGGTGGTTGCCTGGGTATTGGTGCGCTACCACTTTTGGGGCAAGCGGGCGGTCGATGCGCTGGTTGATTTGCCCTTTGCCCTGCCCACGGCGGTGGCGGGTATTACCCTGGCGACTTTGTATGCACCGAATGGCTGGCTGGGGCAGTATTTTGCTGCGCAGGACATCAAGGTGTCCTACACCCCGCTGGGGATTGTGCTGGCTTTGACCTTTATCGGCCTGCCCTTTGTGGTACGCACGGTGCAGCCGGTGCTGGCGGATGTGGAAGCCGAGGTGGAAGAGGCTGCCGCCAGTTTGGGTGCCGGGCGCTGGGCGGTGTTTCAGCGGGTGATTTTTCCGGCCATCCTGCCCGCTTGGCTGACGGGCTTGGCCTTGGCCTTTGCCCGCGCCTTGGGCGAATACGGCTCGGTGATCTTTATTGCAGGCAATATGCCGTTTGTGTCGGAAATCGCACCGCTGTTGATGGTGGCGAAGCTGGAGCAGTATGACTACGCGGGGGCCACAGCCATTGCCGTGCTGATGTTGCTGATTTCGTTTGTATTTTTGTTGGCGATCAACCTGTTGCAATGGTGGACGGGTCGTCAGGGGAGAACCGCATGAAAAAATTTGGCCCGGCTACCCGTGAAGCCGCTTGGGTGAAGTACAGCCTGCTGCTGCTGGCGTTGGGATATTTGCTGCTGTTTTTGGCCGTGCCGTTGTTGGCGGTATTTGTTGAAGCCTTGCGCAAAGGCTGGCTGGTGTATTGGGAAGCCTTGCAGGAGCCGGATGCAGTGTCGGCCATGCGCCTGACCTTGCTGGCGGCGGGCATTGCCGTGCCAGCCAATGTGCTGTTTGGTCTGACAGCCTCCTGGGCAATTGCCAAGTTTGATTTCCGTGGCAAAAGCCTGTTGCTGACCTTGATTGACCTGCCCTTTGCCGTTAGTCCGGTGGTGTCCGGGCTGATTTATGTGTTGCTGTTCGGGGCGCAAGGCTGGCTGGGGCCGTGGCTGATGGCGCATGACATCAAGCTGATTTTCGCTGTGCCGGGCATCGTGCTGGCCACCATTTTCGTCACCTTTCCCTTCGTGGCCCGCGAGCTGATTCCGCTGATGCAGGCGCAAGGGCGGGAAGAGGAGGAAGCTGCTATTTCCCTGGGCGCGTCCGGCTGGCAAACCTTCTGGCGCGTCACCTTGCCCAACATCAAATGGGGGCTGCTGTACGGGGTGATTTTGTGCAATGCCCGCGCCATGGGGGAATTCGGCGCGGTGTCGGTGGTGTCCGGGCATATACGTGGCCTGACCAACACCCTGCCGCTGCATGTGGAAATTTTGTACAACGAGTATAACTTTGTGGCCGCCTTCAGCGTCGCGTCGTTGCTGACCTTGCTGGCGCTGGTCACGTTATTGGTGAAATCTTTGGTGGAGTGGCACGCCCGTCGCAGTGGCGCACCCTTGCCGCACGGAGTCTGACATGAGTATCCATATTGAAAATCTATCCAAACGCTTCGGCGCGCATGTCGCGCTGGATAATCTGAATCTCGACATCGAGAGCGGTGAACTGGTGGCTTTGCTGGGGCCATCCGGCTGCGGCAAAACCACGCTGCTGCGTATTCTCGGCGGGCTGGAATTTGCCGATAGCGGCACGCTGCGTTTCGATGGCGAAGACGTGCAAGGCCGCAACGCCCGTGAGCGGGCAGTGGGGTTTGTGTTTCAGCATTACGCCTTGTTTCGCCACCTGAGCGTGTTTGAAAATGTCGCCTTCGGCTTGCGGGTCAAACCACGTGCCGAACGTCCTAGTGAGACGGAAATTCGCCAGCGGGTGCATGCCTTGCTGCAAATGGTGCAACTGGATTGGCTGGCCGATCGCTATCCGGCGCAATTGTCCGGTGGGCAGCGTCAGCGTATCGCGCTGGCACGCGCCTTGGCGGTTGAGCCCAAAATCCTGCTGCTGGACGAGCCATTTGGTGCGCTGGACGCTCAGGTGCGCAAGGAGCTGCGCCGTTGGTTGCGGCGGCTGCATGACGAATTGCACGTCACCAGTATTTTCGTCACCCACGATCAGGAAGAGGCGCTGGAAGTGGCCGACCGGGTGGTGGTGGTGAATCACGGTAAAATCGAGCAAATCGGCAGCCCGGAGGCGGTGTATGCCACGCCCGCCACGCCGTTTGTGTATCAGTTCATCGGCAACGTCAACCTGTTCCACAGCCGCGATCATGCCCCCTGGACGCAGCAGCATGGCGATGCCGTGGCGTATGTTCGCCCGCACGACATCGACATCAGCCGCAGCGCGCAAGACCCAACGGCGCTGGCGGTGGCGGTCAAATGGGTGCGCGACATCGGCGCAATTGTGCGGCTTGAAGTCGCCGCAGAGGGCAGCAGCGAAGTCATCGCCCTCGAATTGAGCCGCGAGCGTTTTGATGCCCAGCCCTTGCGCGCTGGGGAAAAAGTGTTTATCCGCCCACGCCAATACCGGGTGTTTGCGGAAACTGCTTGATGGACGCTGCTTGTCCCCTGCACAGAAAGGTCAACACACCATGAATTTTCAACAACTGCGTATCATCCGCGAAGCGGCGCGCTGCAATTTCAACCTGACCGAAGTCGGCAATGTGCTGTTCACCTCGCAGTCCGGTGTGTCCAAACACATCAAGGATCTGGAGGACGAGCTGGGTGTGGCACTGTTTGTGCGCAAGGGCAAGCGCTTGCTGGGGCTGACCGAGCCAGGGCAGGAATTGCTGGTGATCGTCGAGCGCATGTTGCTGGATGCCAACAATATCAAGAATCTGGTGGAGCACTATTCCCAGCGTGACGAAGGTCAGTTGACCGTCGCCGCTACCCACACTCAGGCGCGCTATGCCTTGCCGAAAGTCATCACCGCCTTCAAGCGGGCGTTTCCAAAGGTGCACCTGAAACTGCATCAGGCAGGGCCGGAGGAAATTATTTCACTGCTGCTGAATGGTGAGGCGGACATCGGCGTGGCCACGGAAGGGCTGCCGGAAGAGGCGCGGCTGGAATCCTTCCCCTACTACTCCTGGCACCATGCGGTGATTGTGCCGCAAGGTCACCCCTTGATCGCATGCACCGCACTCAATCTGTCCGATTTGGCGGCCTATCCCATCGTCACCTATCACGAAGGCCTGACCGGGCGTGCCCGCATTGACCAAGCCTTTTCTGCCGCCGGGCAACAACCGGACATCGTGCTGTCGGCACTGGATGCCGATGTCATCAAAACCTACGTTGAGCTTGGCATGGGAATCGGCATCATCGCCTCCATGGCCTTCAACCCCGCCAGAGATCAGGACTTGGCCCTGCTGCCCAGCAGCCATCTGTTCGGCGGCAACACCACCTACATCGCTTTGCGGCGCGGCCACTACCTGCGCAGCTTTGCCTACCGCTTTATCGAACTGTGCTCACCGCAACTGAGCGAAAGCGTCATTCGTGCGGCAACGGCCTAGCGCTTGACTGACACCGCGCCAGTCCCAGCAACTCCGCCACCCGCGCATTGTCCTGCCGCCGGTCATCAATCGCATTCAACCGATGATGCAGCGCCTCGATCAAGGCGGCGCGGCGCTGAAAAGCAAGGGACGTGCTTTTACCGCAAACCAGCCCCGCACCACCCCGCTTGTGGTGCGGACAATGTTGATTATTGTGGAAAAAGGGCGAGCAGCGGCATGGGCGATACGGCACCCGCGTTTCCCTGCGAATGTTAAGCAGTCCGGTAGCGGGGTCGCTTCACGGCAATTTCTTCGTCGAAAAATTCGCGGAAGGTAATGACGTTGGATTTGTCCTTGTAGCAAGTTTCCTTCGATTTTTTGAGGGATTCGGGGACGACAAGATGAATATCTTGCCGGTTCATGTCGTCAATCGCATCCGCCGAAACGCGATCATCGACCGTTGCCAGAAACAAGGCGCAGTTGAATTTTTCCATGGCCACTTGCTTCCAGCGCTCGCGCAGTGTGGTTTTGGCCGAAAGCACCATCGCATCCTCGAAGGTTCTGTTTTCGGTTTTCAAGACCACCAGGCTGGGCAAAACAAAATCGGGACGGCGACCACCTGTTACGGCCTGTTCTTCAAAGGCAATTCGACCATCGCGCAATAGCCTTGCGATATGTTGCTCAAAAGAGCGTCCTGCCCGCGATTTACGGTGTTGGCTGGCACTCAGAAAGGTGGCATCCAAATCACCAAAACCTCGCACGACGGATGAAACAATATCGCCCCCACCGCTGGTAATAATTCGGATCACCTCAGCGGCTCGGAAACGTCGTTCTGCACGTTTGTAGAGCGAATACTCAATGTCTCTGCTGATTTTCATAATGGCATCGCCAGGGTTTTCCACTTGATATGGACTTAAATCACCGAGATGGTTTTGCCCCAGGAAAAATTCTTGAGCTTCTGCTGCCAACAATTCAGGTGCTGGCATCTTTGAAACCGATGAGATGAATGCCGCCAACGTCCCAGTTTTCAGGGCATGACTCAATTCATCAATGAGTTGTTCTGTTTCATCTTTTTGGACTTTTAGCGCATCCGATGGATTGAATAATCCATAGTGAAAATCTGCCCCAAGATCAAACATGGCCTCGATTAACTCGACCTCCTCGAAGGCCGAGTCAATCACCACAAACCAATGGAAAACATCGTCTATTGGTTCTCGCAATACACCACCCACCAATAATGATGCAGGAGTGAGTCCGGCAAACTCATCCTTCGGAACGCCGGTAAAGTGCATTTCCGGCCCCTTGTTGGAATAGTGCTTCAAATTGGAAGTCTTGACCTCTCCCGTCGCAAGCCACAGGGTTTTGAGTTGGGTTTCAAAAATATGCGGTTTCTTGAGGTTTACATTTTTTAGTTGTGGAAAGAAATCCGATTCTCGAATCAGGCGAGGAATATACACCCCGTTCTGATGCCCATTTTCAGCGCCATCAGCCCAGCCGCAGTCATTCCTTGAAAGTTTCTTTATCAATAGTTGGCGGCTTTTCCCAAGCCACTGTTGAATGTCATTCCACTGATTCGCAAACGTCATCGAAGTCCCCCGATTATTTCCGCATAGAGAGAGGCCAAGCGAGCCTCTCCATCACGCAACTCACATTCCCATACAACAAAAACGCGCCAACCAAGCCCTCTCAATGCAGCAATTTGGTAAGCATCCCGGACAACATTGTCGGAAAGTTTATTCCTCCAAAAATCCTTTTGGCTACTTGGAGTTGTCGCGTATTTACAGCCAGCATGCTGGTGCCAAAAACAACCATGAACAAAAACAACCGCCTTGTATTTTGGAAAAACCAAGTCCGGTTTTCCCGGCAATTCTTTTGCATGCAGCCTGTAGCGCAGCCCGTGACCGTGCAGATACTTTCTAACCAAAAGCTCTGGTTTGGTATTTTTGCCCTTTATTCCGGCCATCATCCGGCTGCGAGTCGCCTTGTCAACGACATCGACCATCAGGCATCCAGTTGATTGCCAAAGGTATTCATGAAGATGGGGTAGGCTGCTTCAATCACGGTATCGTGCCCCAGATTTTCCTCAAGCTCATTCAGCAAGAAGCGCAACTCGGTCACTTCACTGTCTGTAAAAGTCTTCGCGCCATTTGCGCCATTCACAATATCGGCGGGGTCGTCTTCGGGATGGAAAAGCAGTTTGCTGCATTGCATTTCGGAAAACCACAACAAGGCTCCGTCAAAAGTGGTGTCACGAAGTTTTGGGATGCGGGATTGGGTGTGCATGATTTTTCCCTTAGGCGGTTGCGTAACGAAGAGGAAGTTCGGGTTCCAGGGTATCAGTTTCCAGCAGTGGCTGCATCAACTTTGCCACATGCGCCATGACATCAACGACGACAGAGTTTCCAAATTGCCGGTACGCCCGCGTATCCGACACCGGAATCCTGAAAGTGTCCGGGAAGCCCATCAGACGGGCGCATTCTCGCGGGGTCAGGCGGCGCGGGTTTTTGCCTTCGCCTTGATACACCAGAATTTCCGAGCCGTCCTTGTGGTAGCGGGCGGACAGGGTGCGGGCGATGTTGTCCGGCGTCACCAGCCCGAAGCCGAAGCCATTGCCTTTGGCGCGGTGCTTTTCGGCGTAGTTTTGCAAGTACTGCCACAGCTTGTCGGTCAGGGTGTATTTGTCCGGCACGCGCTGATTCTGGTGGTCAAAAAAGCGACCTTCGTCCCACGCCAGCACCGGCTCGCTGCCGTCGGCGCGGTGCAGGATTTCCTTCAGCTTGATTTGTCCCTTGGGGCGCAGCGGGAGGGCGTCAAAATCAAACGCCACCGGTTCGCGGAAGCCGACAATCAGGATGCGTTCGCGGTGCTGGGGCGTGAAGTGCGCGCCGTCGATGACACGGTAGTAAATGTGGTAGCCGAGTTCGTTGGTCAGGGTGCGACGAATCACGTCGAAGGTGCGCCCCTTGTCGTGCGAGACCAGATTCTTGACGTTTTCCAGCAGAAAGGCGCGGGGACGTTTGGCGTCGATGATGCGCGCCACGTCAAAAAATAACGTGCCCTGTGTTTCGCAGGCAAAGCCATGCGCCCGGCCCAGCGCGTTCTTTTTGGACACCCCGGCAATCGAAAACGGCTGGCAGGGAAAGCCCGCCAGCAAAACGTCGTGGTCGGGGATGCTGGCAACGTCCACCTGTGTGATGTCTCCGGCGATGCTGTGCCCGTCGCGGAAGTTTTCGGCATAGGTTTTTTGCGCGTAGCTGTCCCATTCGCTGGTAAACACGCAGCGCCCGCCGACCTCCTCGAAGGCTTGGCGGATGCCGCCGATACCGGCAAACAGGTCGATAAAGTCAAAACTGCGCGCCGCTTGTTCTGGTTCCGGCAGCGGCAACAACATTTGCAGGGCATGCGCCGCGTAGGGCATGGGGCTGTTTTCGCGGATTTCCCAGCGCCGGATGGTTCTGACGGACACGTTCAGGCGCTTGGCGATTTCAGCCTGCGTGTAATGTTTTCTGGCGGCAGCCAGATATTCGAGCGCTTTGTCTTGGTCGCTGACCAAGGTTAAGGTGGCATTCATGGCTTTTCATCCTCTGGGTATTTTTGCGGACGTTATGTCATTATAAAAACCCAGTCAAGCCAAAATTACTGCGTCGGAATGATTGTTTCAGCCCTGAGCGGCGCGCAGCAACGTCAACATCGCCCCAGCCTTATCCAGCGTTTCCTGATATTCCGCTGCGCAGTCGGAGTCGGCGACCAGGCCGCCACCGGCCCAGGCGCAGATTTCGCCCCGGCGGTAGAGCAGGGTGCGGATGACGATGTTGCTGTCCATCTGGCCGTCCCAGCCGAGGTAGGCGATGCTGCCGCAGTACAGTTCACGCGGGTGTGGTTCCAGTTCGGCGATGATTTGCATGGCGCGTCGTTTGGGTGCGCCGGTGATGGAGCCGCCGGGGAAGCTGGCGTGCAGCACGTCCAGCGCGTGCCGTCCGGGGCGGAGTTGGCCGGTGATGGTGCTGACCAGATGGTGCACCTGGGCGAAACTTTCCACCGCGAACAGGCTGGGCACGCGCACGCTGTGGCAGTGCTGGCTGAGGTCGTTGCGCAGCAAATCGACAATCATCAGGTTTTCGGCGCGATCCTTGGGATGCTGGCACAGGTCGGTGATTTGCGCGGCGTCGGCGGCGGGGTCAGGCAGGCGGCGGCGTGTGCCTTTAATCGGTTTGGTTTCCACTGCGCCATTCTCCACGCGCAAAAAGCGCTCCGGCGAGGCGCACAGCACTTGCAGGCCGGGGAAATTGAGGTAGGCAGAAAACGGCGCGGGACTGAGTTGGCGCAGGTGCAGGTACGCGCCAAAGGCGTCGCCGGAAGCCGGGGCGCTGAAGCGTTGCGCCAGATTGATTTGGTAGCAGTCTCCGGCGTGCAAATAGTCCTGCACGCGGGCAAAGGCGGCGGCGTAGCTGGCCGGGGTGAAATTGGCCTGCGGTGCGGCGTGTACGCGCAAGGTGTTGGCGGGCAGCGTGGGCGGATTTTGCAGGCGGGCCAAGATGGCGGGCAGTTGCGCGGCGGTGTCCGGGTGGCGCAGCCGCGAGACCAGGCGGGTTTGTTGCTGCTGGTGATCGACCAGCACCGCCCAGTCATACAGCCCCAGCGTGGCGTCGCCGTCGTAGCCCCAGTAGCCCAGCAAACCGCCCGCAAACGGCACGTCCGGCAGCGGCGGCAATTCATCGCCCAGCGCGGCGCGCAATGCCGCAAAGGCATCGGCGTCGGCTTGGGCAAAGTGCAGCACCCGCAGCGGCGCGGCCACCAAAATGTCGTAGCGCCCGCGCCCAGCGCTGTCCAGCCAGACCGCGTGCGGCAAATCTACCAGCGCGGCAAAATACGGCGCGGCGTCGGGCAGATACGGCAGGGGATGGGCGAAGAAATCCATGGATAATGTCGGCGCAAAGGCGCGCATGCTAACAAAGGAGACCTTCGATGACTACCCGCTGCCCCTGGGCCGGTGACGACCCGCTGTACCAACGCTACCACGACGAGGAATGGGGCGTGCCGCAACATGACGACCGTCGTTTGTTCGAGTTCCTGATTCTGGAAGGCGCGCAGGCCGGTTTGAGCTGGATCACCATCCTGCGCAAACGCGAAAACTATCGCGCCGCGCTGGATGATTTCGACCCGCAACGCATGGCACTGTACGACGCGGACAAGCTGGAAGCGCTGCGGCAAAACCCCGGCATCGTGCGCAACCGCCTGAAAATCGCCTCGCTGGTGCTGAACGCCCGCGCCTTTCTGGCCATTCAGCGCGAACACGGTAGCTTTGATCGCTTCGTGTGGTCGTTTGTTGGCGGACAACCCAAGGTAAATGCCTGGCAGACGATGGCCGAAGTCCCCGCCCGCACGGCGGAATCCGACGCCATGAGCCGCGCTCTGCAAACCTATGGCGGCAAATTCGTCGGCTCAACGATTTGCTACGCCT
>DHYQ01000020.1 GCA_002414205.1 Gallionellaceae bacterium UBA5126
ATGATGGAGGTGCTGTTGTTGAATTCCCAGCCGCCTTGTAGAAAGACGCGGTTCCAACTGCGTGATTTGGGTAGCGCCTGGCCATTGGATTGGTGGTTGATGCCGACATTGACGACCTTCAGGCCATTTTCTTTGCCGGTACCAAAGCTGGCAATCAACTCCGGCTCATAATTGGTTTCACGGAATGGCGAAGAATTGCGGGTGTTAAACACCTGCCAGTGCGATTGCTGGGTATAAGCGCCCCACAGGCGGAAGGTCTGGAAGCCAAGAAAGTCGATTTGCGCTTGGTCGGTCAAATCCGCTTTCAGGCTAATCAGGAACTTGGCCTCCAGCGCGTCCAGGTCCATGGGGGCGGCGGTATGGCCGGCGCTGGGTGTGCTGGGGATGGTGTTGGTATTGGTGCTTTTGCGCACAATGATGTAGTTCTGCCGGTGTGGATGCAGTCGTGCCAGATTGCTGTCATCGGGACTGACTTTGTCATCCAGGTTCCACACGCGGGTCAGGTAAGTGCGATCGACGGGAAAAACGGTGCGGGCGTAATCCGGGGCGTTGGGTGTGCTGTCAATGGCGGGCAAGGGGCTGGCGGGCGCGACGACGATATTCGGCGCGCGGTCGGCATGCGCTGCCTGGTCATAACATTGCAGTCGCGCTGCATCCTGTTGCGGATATTGTTGGGCACAACGCACAAACGCATCGCTATCCGCATGCACCCAAGGGCTGAGCAGGCAGCCGAAGGTCATTGGAAGCAGGCGAAGTTGTTTCATGTTGAGGTGGGTGCGGGAAAAGGTCGGCATTTTAATCCTAAATTTCCCCCGTCGCCTATTTCGCTGCAAAGTCACGCGGATATAATGCCGCACTTTTTTATTTCGGCCCTTTGCCATGCAAAAACTGCTGCTGTGCCTGTTGCTGCTTGTCACCCCGTTGGCGCTGGGAGAGGGCATTCCCGATTTGGGCGATGTGTCACAGAACACCTTGAGCCCGTTTCAGGAGCGGCAAATCGGTTTGCAGAGCATGTTGCAAATCCGCGCCAGCAAACAATTTTATGACGACCCGGAAGTCAATGATTATCTCAATCGCATCGGCAACCGTCTGGTAGAAAAAAGCCCGGAACCGTCGCAGTCGTTTGAATTTTTTGCCGTGAATGACAGCAGTATCAACGCCTTCGCCATTCCCGGTGGCTACATTGGCGTCAACACCGGCCTGCTGTTGCTAACGCAAAGTGAATCCGAATTGGCCTCGGTGCTGGGGCATGAAATTGCCCACGTCACCCAGCATCACTATGCACGCCTGTTGAATGCGACCAGCGGCGACAGCTTGGCGGTGATGGCGGCCATGGCCGTGGCGATTCTGGCGGCGCGCAGCAATCCGCAGGCAGCGCAAGCCACCGCCGCCACCGCCCAGGCTTCGGCGCTGCAAAAACAACTGGATTTCACGCGTTTGCACGAACAGGAAGCTGACCGCATTGGCGTCGACATCCTGCAACACAGTGGTTACAGCGTGCACGACATGCCACAGTTTCTGGAGCGCATGCAGCATTCCACGCGCGTACTGGAGGGCAGTGCGCCCAATTATCTGCGCACCCACCCGATTACCAGCAGCCGGATTGCCGATATTCAAAACCGCGTGGACAAACTGCCGTATCAACTCATTCCCGATAGTCTGGATTTTCAGTGGGTGCGGGCACGTCTGCTGGTAGGGCAGAAAAATGTCAACGATGCCGTGGCGTATTTTGACCATGCCCTGTACGGCGCACAAAAATTCGGCAGTGCGGCAGTGCAGCGTTATGGCTTGGTGCTGGCCTTGTTGCGCAGCCGTGATGTCGCGCGGGCCAGCCGCGAAATGGCCTTGTTGCAAAAGGAAGTGCCGCATCATCCCATGATCGCCGCGCTGGCCGGGCGGGTGTTGCGTGCCGGTACCAACAATGCGGCGGCGCTGGCTTTTTATCGCAGCGCGCTGGACGAATTCCCGCAATACCGCGCGCTGGTGTACGACGATGCCGAGTTGTTGTTGCAGCACAATCAGGCGCTTGAATCGACCAAGCTGGTGGCTGATCAGATTACGCGCTACCCCACCGATGCGCGTTTGTACACTTTGCAGGCGCGTGCCTATGCCCAGTTGAACAAGCCGCTGGAACAACACCAGGCCCAAGCCTATGCCTTCTACAGCCAAGGCAACCTGCGCTCGGCTATTCAGCAACTGGAGCTGGCGCGTGAGGCAGGAGGGAATTTTCAGCAGATGTCGGTGATCGAGTCTGATTTGCGTGAATTGCGCGAGTATCTGGCGGTGCAACCGAAAAAATAACGCGGGCTTCAATGCTAAAATCGCGCCCCCGCGTTTGGGCGCGATTTTTTTGAGCGGTGTGAATTATGAGCGATTTTGACTTTAACCAACGCGCCGAGGCGGCGTTGGCGCAAATCGAGGCGTTGCTGGTGCAGCGCGATGACGATGTGGATTTTTTGCGTAGTGGCAATGTGTTGGAAATCGAGCTGGAAAGCGGGGCGAAAATCATCGTCAACCGCCACGATGCCAATCAGGAAATCTGGCTGGCCGCGCCCAGCGGCGGTTTTCATTACGCCTGGCGCGACGGGCAGTGGTTGAGCCAGCGCGACGGCAGCGAATTGTTTGCCCGTCTGGCCGAATTGCTGGACGCTTAATTTTTACCCGTAGGGTGCGCCACGCGCACCAAGGCGCAAACCGCGCCCACAAGGATTTGAATATGCTGAAAATTTATAACACCCTGAGCCGCGACAAGCAGCTTTTTGTGCCGCTGCAACCCAACAAGGTCGGCATGTATGTCTGCGGCATGACCGTGTATGACTTTTGCCACCTCGGCCATGCGCGGGTGATGGTGGTGTTCGACATGGTGTATCGCTGGTTCAAGGCCTCCGGCTACGACATCACCTACGTGCGCAACATTACCGACATCGACGACAAAATTATCAAGCGGGCGGCGGAAAACGGCGAGTCGATTCATGCCCTGACCCAGCGCTTTATCGACGCCATGCACCAGGATGCCGACGCGCTGGGCGTGCTGCGCCCCGATCACGAACCGCGTGCCACGCAGTACATCCCGGCCATGCTGGACATGATTGCCAAGCTGGAAAGCCACGGACTGGCCTATCAGGCCAACGACGGCGATGTGAACTATGCTGTGCGCAAATTCGACGGCTACGGCAAATTGTCCGGCAAGTCGCTGGAAGATTTGCGCGCCGGGGAGCGGGTGCAAGTCGCCGACGGCAAGCATGATCCATTGGATTTTGTGCTGTGGAAATCGGCCAAGGACAGCGAAGCGGACGAGGTGAAATGGGATTCCGCTTGGGGCAAGGGTCGCCCTGGCTGGCACATTGAATGCTCGGCTATGGGCACGAGTTTGCTGGGGCAGCGCTTTGACATTCACGGCGGCGGCGCGGATTTGCAATTCCCGCACCACGAAAACGAAATCGCCCAAAGCGAGGGCGCGCACCAGTGCCAATACGTCAACTATTGGATGCACAACGGTTTTATCAACGTCGATAGCGAAAAAATGTCCAAATCGCTGGGCAATTTCTTCACCATCCGCGACGTGCTGCAACAATACGATGCCGAAGTGGTGCGCTTCTTCATCTTGCGCGCCCACTATCGCAGTCCGTTGAATTACTCCGACGTGCATCTGAATGATGCCAAGGGCGCGCTGACCCGCTTGTACACCGCGCTGAAAAATCATCCGGCCAGTGATGCGGCGGTGGATTGGAACACGCCTTACGGCCAACGCTTCCGCGCCGCCATGGATGATGATTTCAACAGTGCCGAAGCCATTGCCGTGCTGTTTGAAATGGCCAACGAATTGAACCGCCAGCCGGATGCCGCGCTGGCCGGGCAATTCAAGGCACTGGCCGGGGTAATCGGCCTGCTGCAACGCGAGCCGCAAGCCTTTTTGCAAGGCGGTAGCGCAGACGATGCCGCCGACATCGAAGCGCAAATCGCCGCCCGTGCCGCCGCCAAAAAAGCCAAAAACTTCGCCGAAGCCGACCGTATCCGCAAAGCCTTGCTGGAAGCGGGCATCGTGTTGGAAGATACGCCGCAAGGCACCTTGTGGCGTAAAGCCTGACGCGTTTGGCGCGCAAAAAAAGGGAGCGTTAATCGCTCCCTTGTTCATTACCACCTGATGACCGGAGGTAATCCTGATTCCATCCGTTCGCCCTGAGCTTGTCGAAGGGCTCGCCCTTCATGGTTCGACAAGCTCACCACGAACGGCGGGTTAAGTCCGTGTTTTCCTAGTGTTTCTTGGGTCGTCCAGTCGGCACGGCTTCTACCTTGCTCACCGCCAACAGCAGCTCTTCGGCGCTCAGGCTGGCCAGTGCCCGCACCCCGGCGCGCAGCAACTCGCTTTTCTTCACATGCCGTCCGCCTTTCAGGCAGACTTCCTTCAGTTCGCCCAGTTTGGCGTAATCGCTTTGCGGCATGGTGAAACTGTCGCGGATAACTTTGACTTTGGGTTCTTTTTTGGCCTTCTTGACCGGCTCTTCCAAGGTGGCGACTTCAACCACCGACACATCTGCTGGCGCGGCTACGGGTTCGCTGACAGGGGCTGCGACAGGTGCGCTTTTCGCGCGGCTGCGTCTGGCGGGATTTTTTTGGCTTTTCTCTTCCATTTTGTTTACTCTCTCAAAAGTGATGCTTGAGAGAACAGTATATACGGTATATTTTGGCGATGGAATTGTAATATTTGGAGAGGAATCATGGATTTGATTTTATGGCGACATGCGGATGCGGCAGAAGGCTTTCCCGATCATGGGCGTGAGTTAACCCCCAAGGGGCAGCGTCAGGCAGAAAAAATGGCGGCGTTTCTCAAGGCGCATCTGCCCGCAGATGCCCGAATTTTGGCCAGTCCCAGTGTGCGTACCCGGCAGACCGTGCGCCATTTGACGGAAAATTTCACCATTGCGCCGACGCTTGCGCCGGGCGCGGATGTGAATGCGGTGTTGCAAGCGGCCCGTTGGCCAGAGGAAGGCGGCACGGTGTTGATTGTGGGGCATCAACCGACGCTGGGCATGGTGGCCGGGCATTTGATGGGGCTGGATTATGCCGCCTTGTCGGTGCGCAAAGGTTCGATTTGGTGGTTTACCCGGCGTGAGCGGGCCGGGGTGCAGCAAACCGTATTGCGCGTGGTGATGAGCGCGGATTTTTTGTGAGTTTGAAGGAGCGGTAAATGTTTGAATCGGCAGAACTAGGGCATTGCATCGACAAGGAAACCTATGACCGGGAAGTGCCCGCGTTGCGCGAGGCCTTGCTGAATGCGCAATTTGAACTGGCGCAAAAGCACAAATTCCCGGTGATTATCCTGGTCGGCGGGGTGGATGGCGCGGGCAAGGGCGAAACGGTCAACCTGTTGAATGCCTGGATGGATCCACGTCACATTGAGGTGCATGTGATGGGCGATGAGCTTAACAGCCGCCGCCGTCCGGCGATGTGGGGTTATTGGCGCGCCTTGCCGCCCAAGGGCAAGATCGGCATTTTCTTCGGCTCTTGGTACACCGCGCCCATCGTGCAGCGTGTGACGGGGCGCAGCAAGTTGATTGATTTGAATCAAAGCATCCACGACATCAACCACTTCGAGAAGATGCTCACCAACGAAGGTGCGCTGATTTTGAAATTCTGGTTCCACCTGTCCAAGGATGCCCAGCGTACCCGGCTGGAAAAGCTGCAAGCCAATCCGAAAACCCGCTGGCGCGTCAGTGATGTGGATTGGGAGCGCTTCAAGTTGTACAAGAAATTTCGCAAAGTGTCGGAGCATACCCTGCGCTCCACCAGCACCGCCGAAGCGCCGTGGATCGTGGTGGAGGGCACCGATGCGCGCTATCGCAACCTGACCACCGGCAAAATTCTGTTGGAGGCCATGCAAACACGTTTTGCCCAGGGCGATATTCCGCCGGTCTGCGTCACGGCAGCGCCCTTGCACACGGCGCTGGATCACCTGAATCTGTTCAACAAACTCGACATGACTCAGGTGCTCAGCGACAAGAAATTTTCTGCCGAGTTGGCAAAATACCAAGGCAAACTCAACCAACTGACCCGCGACCCGGATTTTCAGAAGCTCTCGGTGGTGGCGGTGTTTGAAGGCTCGGATGCGGCGGGTAAGGGCGGGGCGATCCGTCGCGTGACGGGGGCGTTGGATGCGCGGCGTTATCGCGTGGTGCCGGTGGCTGCGCCGACGGAAGAAGAGCGGGCGCAACCCTATTTGTGGCGCTTCTGGCGGCATTTGCCCGCCGCCGGTGGCATCACCATTTTTGACCGCTCCTGGTATGGCCGGGTGCTGGTAGAGCGGGTGGAAGGCTTCTGCGCCGAAGTGGACTGGATGCGCGCCTACGCGGAAATCAACGACTTCGAGGATCAGCTCATCAAAAACCACACCGTGCTGGTGAAATTCTGGCTGGCGATTACCCCGGACGAGCAGTTGCGTCGCTTCAAGGAGCGCGAAGCGACCCCGTTCAAGCGCTTCAAAATCACCGAGGAAGACTGGCGCAACCGCGAAAAATGGCCGGCCTATGAAGAGGCCGTGTGCGACATGGTGGATCGCACCAGCACCGAAATCGCCCCTTGGACATTGGTCGAAGCCAACGACAAAAACTTCGCCCGCATCAAAGTGCTGAAAACCCTGTGCCACCACATCGAGGCGGCGCTGGAAAAAGTGCGCCAACCAGCGGATTAAACAGAAAAAAGCCGCAAAATCGGTCTAAGCAATTGACCGTTGCCATCAGATAGCCTATGATGCGCGCCGTTCGGAGAGGTGGCCGAGAGGTCGAAGGCACTCCCCTGCTAAGGGAGCATACGAGCATAAACTTGTATCGAGGGTTCGAATCCCTCCTTCTCCGCCAGAATCAAAGCCCGCTGAGTTTCAGCGGGCTTTTTTCTTTCTC
>DHYQ01000019.1 GCA_002414205.1 Gallionellaceae bacterium UBA5126
CCCAACACCGGCGGCATGGGCGCGTATTCGCCCGCGCCGGTGGTGACCCCGACCATTCACGCCCGCGTGTTGCGCGAAGTGATTCAGCCGGTGATGCACGGCATGGAGCAGGAAGGGCAGCTTTACACCGGCTTTTTGTACGCCGGGCTGATGATTTCGCCCGACGGTAGTCTGAAAGTGCTGGAATTCAATTGCCGTATGGGCGACCCGGAAACCCAGCCGATTATGCTGCGCCTGAAGAGCGATTTGCTGACGCTGGTGGAACACGCGGTCAATGGCACGCTGGATCAGGTGGATGTGGAGTGGGATAGACGCACCGCGCTGGGTGTGGTCATGGCCGCCGCCAACTATCCCGACACCCCGCGCAAGGGCGACGCCATTCACGGCTTGCCCAAGGCCAGCGACGACGCGCATGTGTTCCATGCCGGGACGGCGCTGAAGGACGGCGAAGTGGTGACGAGCGGCGGGCGCGTGCTGTGTGTGACGGCCTTGGGCGACAGCGTGAAAATGGCGCAACGCCGCGCTTATCAAGTGGCGGATGAAATCCAGTTCGACGGCTGCCAGATGCGGCGGGATATTGGTTATCGGGCGATTGGGCACCGGGGGTAAGTGCCCCGATGAACGAGATTCCCTCCCCCTTGCAGGGGGAGGGTTAGGGTGGGGGTAGGAGCGTTCACTTGCAGCGCAAGGTTTCAACCCCCATCCCTGCCTTCCCCCTGCAAGGGGGAAGGCGTTTTCCGCTTTCGAGACCCCAGTCATGCGTTCCCCTAACCCCCGCGCCCTGGCCGCCCACCTACGGCGCGGCGGGCTGATCGCTTATCCCACTGAATCCTGCTACGGCCTGGGTTGCGACCCCGGCAATCATCGGGCGGTGCAACGCTTGTTGCGTCTCAAGCAGCGCCCGCAGCACAAGGGGCTGATTCTGATTGCGGCGCGCTACCCGCAAGTGGCGTGTTACCTGCAACCGCTCACCCCGGACGAACAGCACCGCCTGCAAGCCGCCGGGGCCGAGGTCGTCACCTACCTGATGCCCGCTCGCCCGACCACCCCGCGCCGCCTGCGTGGCAAACACTCCGCGCTGGCCGTGCGCTTCACCACCCACCCCATGGCGCGGCAACTCTGTCGCGTGTTGCCGCACGCCCTGGTCTCCACCAGCGCCAACCGCAGCGGCTGCCGCTCGATTAAAACCTACGCCGACTGCCAACGCCAATTCGGCCACGCCGTGTGGGTATTGCCCGGCCAAATCGGCCAGCGTAAACAGCCCTCGACGATACGCCACTGGGGCAGTGAGCGGCAGGTGCGCTAACCCTTATCCGACAACGCTTGGCAGGCAGCGCATAAGGTCAGAATTTCCTTAAATTTCGCTGTAATTCTCGCCATGAGATAGGTAGAATCTCGCCCATTCCAATAACAACAGATGCGGCAGTTTTCAGCCGCTGTACCTGCAATAATCCGGCGATATTCACATGCGTTTACTGACTGCCCGTTATACGCCCAACACTGGTTGGGACAACCCGCTCGATGCTTCCCTTGATGCGCAAAATACCCTGCTGATCCTGTTTGGCAGCTCCTATGCGGGGCCGCTGGGCAACAAGGCGGCGGATCGCCACCAGGGCTGGCAGTGGTGGTGCTCTTCGGATACCGAAGCCCTGCAAGCCGGTTTTGCCGATTTGCGCCGTGCCTATCCCCAGGCTGTCTGGACGGGCTGCTCCAGCGCCGGGGACATTTATGGCGAAGCGCTGGAAGAAAATTCCCTCACCGTGGCCGTGCTGGCCTTTGACAAAACCACCTTGCGCGTGGCGCATGCCTCGGTTGACCAAACCCATGCCGCTGAAACCGGGCAGCGTCTGGCCGCGCAACTGGCGGCACCGGATTTGAAGGGCGTGTTTGTGTTGTCGGACGGGCTGGCGGTGAATGGCTCGGAACTGAGCCGTGGCTTGACCGAAAATCTGCCACCCAAGGTGGTGATTACGGGCGGGTTGGCCGGAGATGGTGCGCAGTTCCGGGCAACCTGGGTGATGGTCGAACAGCAAGCGGCTTCCCGGCAAGTGGTGGCGGTGGGGTTGTATGGCGAGCACGTCGGCATCACCTATGGCTCACGCGGTGGCTGGGAGGTGTTTGGGCCGGAGCGCGAAGTGACCCGCGCCGAAGGCAATGTGCTGTATAGCCTGGACGGGCACAACGCCTTGGCGCTGTACAAAAAACAATTGGGCGAACACGCCGACGAACTGCCCGCCGCCGGGTTGATGTTTCCATTGGCGATTCGCAACGAGCTGGAAGAAGACGGCTACACCGTGCGCACCATTTTGGCCGTGGATGAAGCCGCGCAGTCCATTACCTTTGCCGGGGACTTGCCGGAAGGCGCTATGGTGCAGATGATGCGCGCCAGCACGGAAGGTTTGGTGGAAGGCGCTGCCGATGCCGCCGATCACATGAATTTTGCCTCGTACCAAGGCGGCCCGCTACTGACCGTGGCCATTAGCTGCGTCGGGCGGCGGCTGGTGCTGGGCTTGCACATCGACGACGAAATCCACGCCGTGCACGACCACTTGCCCCCCGACAGCGCGCTAATCGGCTTCTACTCCTACGGCGAACTGTCGCCACTGAAGAGCGGGCGCTGCGATTTGCATAACCAGACCATGACGCTGACCTCGTTCTGGGAAACGTAGGCGTTTGTGTCGTGTCAAAGTCAAAGTGGCGGGTATCCCCCGCCACTGTGCATTTTCACTGCCTAAATGCCCCACTCAGTCGCGCTGCTGCCGATAAGTCAGCCACGCCCCCGTGCCAAGGATGATGACCCAGCCAACAAAGCGCACCAGTCCGGCCACCGTGGTATCGGCCTGCAACAGTCCCCAGCGGCTGAAAATCTCCGTCCAGTCGTGTTCGCCATTGCCCACCAGCGGCAAAATCTGCGCCCGCGCATCGGCCATGTAGCGGGCGATGTTGAACAGGTTTTCGCCCAGCCACAGCAGGGTAAAGGCATACGACGCTGTGGCGCGCTGACGGCGGAACGTCCACGCCGCCACCAGCGGAAACGTCAACTGTCCCAGCGTCCCGCCATACACCGTCATGCGCTCGCCCAGAATGCTGTAAATCGGATGCCCCGCCTCGTGAAACGCCAAGTTCGCGTTATCCAGCAAAAACACCCAGCGCTCGCCACTGTGCGCCAGCCATAAAATCAACGCCGCCGCCAACAGATAGGCCGTGACGGCCAGCGAAGGGACGGGGTTCCAGTCATCGTCGGTGAGGGGTTCTAGTGGGGGGAGGGACATGATGTTCTCCGGTTATACCAGCAATTCCAAGCGAAACACTTGGTCTTCCGTGTTCCTGCCCTGCGCATCCTGACGCAGGGTCATAAAGCGCCCGCGCTCATCTTTGGTTAGCATCAGTGGTTGCTTGTAGCGTTGGTGGCTGGCGACAACCTTGTCCAAAGTGTCCGTGCTGTTCAACAAATGGTCGCCTTTGATTTCTACCAGTCGTAGCCCATCCCCCACCAACCGCCCCTGCACCTTCACCACAAAATCCGGGAAATACTGTGCGCCATTGGGCAAAATCAGGCCAATCGACCAAGGCTTGCGTGGTTCATTGCGATGCCACCATTCCACCGTGCCGGACAAGTCGCTGTCCAGCATTTCGGCAAAGGCCAACTCGTCACGGTTCAAGTCTGACGGCATCACACCGTACACATTCAGGCTGGAAGTGCGCGTTGTAGTAGGGAAATCCAGAAATTCCGGCAATGCGGCACTGTCCAGCAATTCAACGTGTTGTGCGGCGCATTCCCGTGCCGCTTGTCGCAGCAGATTTGGGAAAGCGGCCAGGATCAGGTTTAACGCCGACTCCAATTCGCTGGTTCCCGAATACTCAAAACCACGGGTGTAATATTCAGCGCGCAAGCGGTACAGCAATACCGCATGCAAATCACGCGGATCCAGATAATCAGCTTCAAACAGTACCCGCTGGGCGCGGCGGGCGATTTCATTTTCTGAAATCCGCGCCTGAAAACGCGAGTCCGACACGGTGCGGGTGAAAATTTCCTCCTCGCGCCGCGTCACAGTGGTTTTGGCACGGCGGCCTTCGTTCAATTCACGGTCACCAATGGCGACCTTCTGTCCGATGCACGTCAGTAGTGCATCGGTACCGATGGGTGTTCTTTCAGTTTTGAATCTCAGGCCGGGATATTTCAGGGTAAAGCGTGCCGTGCCAGCAATCGCTTCCGCCACGCGTCGGGTTTGTTCGGTCTGGGCCTCCGGCATGGAAAGCACAAAGCCATCCAGCACCGCCTGCATTCCGCTGGAAAGCGCGCCGGCCACAGCATAAATCGGCTGAACAGCGGAATCGTGCACGGCGTTAACCGGGGCGGCGGGCGTGACCGGCAGCATCGTGCTTTGCCCGTTTTGCACGATTTGCACCTGAGTTTTCCCGGCGATGTTCACCACCATCGTATAAGGGCTGATGTCGGACAACCCGGTGCGGATGGCGTTGATTTTTGCCGCTGCGCCGGTCAGGCCCGTTTGATTCTCGGCATCCGCCAGAAACACATAACCGTTGCGCAGCAATTCCGGTATCTCGCGCCCTTGCAAGTGGCGATGCACGCGCAGAATGCGCCCCACCACCTGCACACCGAAATCTGTATCCTTCGCGCCGCGCATGGAAACCAGCGTAAACGCACGCGGTGCATCAAAACCCAGCGCCACCGCCATCTTGAAAATCAGCACCTCTTTCGATTCGTCCAGCGCCACCGCCAGCAAATCATCCGAAGGCTCTTTCGCGGTGTAAGACGCAATCGCCTCGTCGCGGAAACCGAGTTGCTTCAGCTTCTCCCGCGCCTGCGCCACATCGTTGTCCTGCGCGCTGGTCGCTACTTGCACCAGCATCAACGGCGTGAGGTTGATGCCCGTCTGCTGCAATGTTTGCTTGATGCGCTCATGCACGACCTTGGCATCGGCCAGCGCCGCCATCGGGAAATCCACCAGCGTTTTTTGATCTTCCGGCGCAAGGTAAGCCACCGACTTGATGCTCGCCTTAATCATTCCCGCATCGACCGCATCCTGCCGACTGACCGTGATGCGGTGCAGTTCAGCGATGTCAGTCGTGCGCTTGAACTTGTCCACGTCCTTGTCGTCTGGTGTGGCGGTAATCAGCAGGGTGAATTCCGGCTGCATCACCTCAGTGTAGAAGCGCACTGCCTCGGTTGCGCCGCTGAAGGTGTGATGCGCTTCGTCCACCACCACGCCGATATGGAAACCCAACTCGCGCAAACTCGGCACCAGCGTATCCAGCGCCAGCGACAAATCGCCATCACGGCGCAAACGCCGCGCCTTCTCGTTGTTGGCCGCCACCGCCGCCCAGGTTGACACGAACACATCGCCGCTGCGCGTACCCATCGCCAGCCGGTCGCCCTGAATGTCTCGCACCCGCAATCCACTGAATTGTTTTTTCAGCGCAATGCTGGCCTGATCTACCAGCCCGGCAAACGGCGTAAACCAGAACCAGACAATTTTTGCCTCGCGGGCAAATTCCTCGGCAATCATCCCGGCCATCATGGTTTTGCCGGAGCCGGTTGGAGCCTGAATCAACACACAGCCATTAAAGGCTGCCGCACGCTTGCGGTTGGCCTCGTCCGGCGCAGCTTCAATTTGTTGAAAGGCATAGCGAAAAATGGACAACGCATTGTCTTTCGCTTCTTTTTGATAACGACTGGGAGAAACGATCATTGTCTTCCCCCCTTTGCAAAAGGGGGGCGAGGGGGGATTTTATTCTCCGCCCCATCTGGCAACTTGCCAGACTGTTTTTCCAGCCGCTTTGCCTCGGCTTGTACGCGCCGCTCCAGCTTCTTGATGTCTTCCTCTGCGGGCAGTTGCTCTGGTTTTATGCCGCGCTGGCCCAGCATCTCGCGCACACTCTGATTGTTCTGCACATGCTCGTGCGTAATGCTGCGCTCGCCTTGCAAATCGGCCTGCATCACGTTGTGATTGGTCATTTCGGTGGCGAGGTTTTTGGCGGCTATGGTCAGCGTGGGCAAAAAATCGGCCAACGGACGTTTCTGGGCAATGCCGAATTTATCCTTCATCGCCTGTGTGGAATGACCGCCGAACAGTGCGGCATCCCCTTGCGAGCGGATGCGTCCAAAACCGGCATCATCCACGCCGCGTTCGTAGAGGTTTTGCGACAGCGTTTTTTCGGATTCGCGTAGTTTTTCCCGCGCATCCAGCCGCGCCTGCAAACGCATACGGTCTTCAATCAGCTCCTGCTTGCGCGTCTGAATGGCGAAATAACTCTGCGCAAAAGCAATCGCCTGCTTGCGTGGATCGCCATTTTGAGCGATCAGGTAGCAGGCATAACGGGTCAGCATGAAATCATCGACAGGACGCTGGCCGCCTTTGCCGATGTCGATCATTTTCGTGACGCCACGAAAATGATCATGAACCTCATAACCCGTTGTTTGGCAAGATTCGACGGCGCGCCCAATGGCCGTGGTGAAATTTTCCCAGCGGGCATAACCAAGAGGCTCCATCAAATCGCGGGCGAACCAGAATTCAACGCCCGCCGCCGAATCGTGCTGGCAGATGGCATCAAAATGGGCGGTCAATTGAGGGATGCTGTGTTCTGTCATGGCGTACTCCTCATCACTGACCGTTGCCAAACCGCTTGACCAAAAATTCTGGGATGCGCTCGAAGTTCAGATTGGCTGCTGCCAGGCGCTGCTGGATTTGCCCTGGCTGCCAGGAATACACCACCAGCCGTCCGGCCAAGGCCGCCAGCCGCGCCAATTCCTCCAGCACTTCCTCGGAAAGTTTCGGCGCATACACCAGCCGCTCGTCGGCATGGTCTGCCAACTGCACCAGCGCGCCCGCCGCGTAATTCGACAGCGGCAAGCGATGAATCAGCAGCAACGCCCGCCAAACCTGCTCATGCTGGATGTCGTTGAACACCCGCGAAACCGGGATGCGCTGGGTGCGCAGATAGGCGAATCCGCCACCCAGCCCGGCCACCGCCTCGCCTTTTTTGTTGGTGTAGCCCTGCGCCACCCGCCGCACCCGTTCGGCGCACACATCGCGGCACAGATTCTTGTTCGGCGCATCGCCCGTCGCCTCGGTGCTGGAAACCAGAATGAAGCGGCGATTACCGCCATCTTGGGCGTTCAGTTTCATTACCGCATGAGCGGTGGTACCGGAACCGGCGAAGAAGTCCAGCACTAATCCATCTTTGCCGACGGGTGATGCAATTAACCACTCAATTAACGAGGATGGCTTTGGATTATTGAAGGCCTTCTCATTAAAGATGGCCTTGATTTCTTCACTGCCATTTCGTCCGGGAATTTGGATAAGACTTCGCATGGACTCTTGGGATTCCTCAATGTAGAGCTTCCTGTAGGCGCGGTCATTTCTCCACACGATTCTGTTCTGGTTAATTACCTCATCAATATATTCTTGTCCCATCCAGTGCCGCCCAGTTGGGGCCGGGATCAAACGACCACCAAATAAACGCGGTGGGCCGCTTCCTTCACCGGAAAGGTCAACTGGGTAATAAATCTTCCAGTTTTCATCTACATTGCAGTAATTGGTCATCCATGAGTATTTCTTTTTGTCGGAGGATGACTTCTGAAGGACGGCGACATATTGCTTTAATGCTTTGCTTGCATCGCTGGGGTTGCCACCGGCTGCCTTGATTTCCTCAATTGTGCGATAAGCATTTTCGACTTCAGGACGGGGGGATTTCCACGACCTCTGGATAGATGAGTTTAATGCGTAGCAAAGTACGTATTCGTGTTCAACAGCAATGGTTTCGCTGGTGCGGGTAGCATTGTTCCAAACGATAATGGCGATTCTATTGGCTTCGCCAAACACCTGATCCATCAATATGCCCAAGTGCAGCATTTCGTTATCGTCGATGGAAACGAAAATCACCCCATCCTCGGCCAGCAAATCCTTGGCCAGCACCAGCCGCCGATACATAAACTCCAGCCATTTGGAATGCCGGTAGGCGTCGTCCTTATCGACAAAACGGTCGTTGTAGATGAAATCGCGGTTGCCGGTGTTGTAGGGCGGGTCGATGTAGATGCACTTGACCTGCCCGGCGTGGGTCATGCGCAGATAGCGCAGCGCGTCGAAGTTGTCGCCTTCGATGATGAGGTTTTCATGCGGGCCGTCGCCGCAGGACAGCGCCGGATCCAAGTCGAGTGCCACGAAATCGTCGTTCAGGCTTTGGTCATGCTCGATTTCGTCGCGTTCCCACACCAGCCCGAAACGCGGCTTGCGGTCACGTTCGCGCAGCAGGCGCAGCAATTCTTCCCGGCTGTATTGGTCGTAGTTGTCGCTCACGGTTATCCCTTGTGTCCTGGTTTGCCGGGATTAAATTTTTGGCGTGTCACACACCACATCCCCATTCTGCGCCCGGTGCCGCAGGGCGTGGTCGATCAGAACCAGTGCCAGCATGGCTTCGGCAATGGGGGTGGCGCGCAGGGCGACGCAGGGGTCGTGGCGGCCTTCGGTGGCGACTTCAATGGCTTCGCCCTGGCGGTTAATCGACGGGCGGGGAATGCGGATGCTGGAGGTGGGTTTGATGGCGACATGCGCCACGATGTCCTGTCCGGTGGAAATGCCGCCCAGAATGCCGCCCGCGTGGTTGGACAAAAAGCCGTCGGGGGTCATGCCGTCGCCGTGTTCGCTGCCGCGCTGGCTGACGCAGGCGAAACCGTCGCCGATTTCCACGCCCTTGGCGGCGTTGATGCCCAACAGCGCGTAGGCGATTTCCGCGTCCAGCCGGTCATACACCGGCTCGCCCCAGCCCACCGGCACGTTTTCCGCCACCACGGTCAGCTTGCCGCCGATGGAATCGCCGGACTTGCGCAGCGCGTCCATATAGGCTTCCAGTTCCGGCACCAACTCGGCGTTGGGCGCGAAAAACGGGTTGCTGTTGACCGGCTCCCAGCTTTGGAACGGGATGGTAATTTCGCCCAGTTGCGACAAATAACCGCGCACTGCCACGCCGTAGCGCTCTTTTAACCACTTCTTGGCAATCGCCCCCGCCGCCACGCGCACCGCCGTTTCGCGTGCCGACGAGCGCCCGCCGCCGCGATAGTCGCGGAAGCCATATTTCTGGGTATAGGTGTAATCGGCATGGCCGGGGCGGAAGGTGTCGGCGATGTTGCCGTAATCCTTGCTGCGCTGGTCGGTGTTGCGAATCAACAGGCCGATGGGCGTGCCGGTGGTCTTGCCCTCAAACACCCCGGACAAAATTTCCACCGTATCGGATTCGCGCCGTTGTGTGACATGGCGCGACGTGCCCGGCTTGCGCCGATCCAGCTCCGCCTGAATATCCGCCTCGCACAACGCCAGACCGGGCGGGCAACCATCCACCACGCAACCAATCGCCGCCCCATGCGATTCGCCGAAAGAAGTCACCGTAAACAACGTACCAAAAGTATTCCCAGACATCGCAGCAATCTCATCAAAACAAAGGCGCGCAGTTTACCTTAGCTGGCGGGGGGTGGGTATCTGGAGAGGCGTAGCCCGTCATGCAGCGCAGCGGAATGCGGGGTTTTGCGGTTCGTATTCTCAGATTGCGCGGCATCCGGGTTACTTGCTTGCCCGAAGATATAAAACTTTCTGATTTCCGCTGGGAGCGAGGCGTTCTTCGGTTGTAAAGAGGTCTGTTTTTGCTTTGACGAGGTCGGAGAGCTTTTTGTAGCCATAAACTCTTGAATCAAAATCAGGTTTCAGTTTGGTTAAATAGCTGCCGAAAGTGCCCAGATGTGCCCAGCCAGCTTCATCAATTGATTGTTCCAAGGCTGCAAGCACAAACTCTCTGGGAAACTCTAGTTTCGGCTCATTGGTTTCAGTGTGTGCTTGAGGTGATGCTGATTTTTCTGGTGAGGTCGCTTTGGTTTGCGGGTTAGTCTGTTCGGTGTTGACTGTAGGGCGCAGTACTTCGGTGAACAAAAATTTGTGGCAGGCATTGCGGAACGCGTCAGGTGTTTTCTTTTCACCAAATCCGAGTACGGTCAAACCCTCTTCGCGTAGTCGCATTGCCAAACCGGTGAAATCACTATCACTGGTAACCAAACAAAAACCATCAAATTTTCGCGTATAGAGCAAATCCATCGCATCAATAATGAGCGTGCTGTCGGTGGCATTTTTGCCGGTTGTGTAGGCAAATTGCTGTACTGGCTTGATGGCGTGTTGTTGCAAGACTTTTTTCCAGGAGGAGCTTGCGGGCGAGGTGAAGTCACCGTAAATACGTTTTACCGTTGCTTCACCAAATCGGGCAATTTCGGCAAGCAAGTTTTCAATGACTGCGGCTTGTGCATTGTCGGCATCAATTAAAACGGCTAATCGTAGCGTTGGTTCTTCGGATTCAATTTTGGCAACTAAACGTGGGGATACCATGACGTTTCCTTTTGACATGAACACAGATGATGTGGCGCGGCATGATACAGTCCGACTGTGGTGAAGTCACCGTTTAAAGGCAAGAGGCGAGATGGAAGCGATGTTGAGTTGGACGGAATCAGGCGAGACGCGCACGGCGCGCTGGCGGTCGGAGAGTGGGAGTGCGCCGCCGAAGCGGGTGCGGGTGGTGGATGACACGTTGAAGGCGGATGAGGCGTATCGCTTGGCGTGCGAGGGGACGGCGTTGTTGTGGCGCGGGGATTTTCAGAATGCGCGCCAGTTGTTGCTGGCGATGGCGCGGCGGGTGGATCGCAAGCCGCGCAAGCAGCCGACGGTGGCGGGCGAGGCGTTTAATTTGCACCGGCAAGCGCAATCACAGCGGGCGCGCACCTTGGCGATGTTGTTGTTGCCGCTAGAGGCGGATTTCCGTATTCCGCTGCGGCGTGCGCCGGATGTACAGGCGGCGTGTCGGGCGGTGTATGGCGAGGCGGATGGCGCGTCGGTGGTGTCGTTGCGCGAGGTGTTGGGCTTGATTGGCGCGGCGGAGTGGCGCAAAAAAGGCGTGGAAATTCCGGCCTTGGGCGGGCGAATTTACCCGCATTACGGGGTGTTTTCGCCGGTGCGCGGCGAGTATATGGCTTTGGTCAACGATGCACCGTTGCCGTCGCTGGAGTTGGCGTTTGACATCGGCACCGGCACGGGGGTATTGGCGGCGGTGCTGGCGCGGCGCGGGGTGCGGCGGGTGATTGCCACCGACCAGGATGCGCGGGCGTTGGCCTGTGCGCGGGAAAATCTGGCACAACTGGGGTTGAGTGCGGTGGTCGAGGTGCAGCAGGTGGACTTGTTCCCCGCCGGACGTGCGCCGTTGATTGTGTGCAATCCGCCCTGGCTGCCCGCCCGCCCCAGCTCGCCGATTGAGTACGCGGTGTTTGACCCCAACAGCCAGATGTTGCGCGGTTTTTTGGTCGGGCTGGCGGCGCATCTCACACCGGACGGCGAGGGCTGGCTGATTTTGTCGGATTTGGCCGAGCATTTGGAATTGCGTTCGCGGGTGACGCTGTTGCAATGGATAGACGAGGCGGGCTTGCAGGTGGTCGGACGGCTGGACGTGCCGCCGCAACATCGCAAGGCTACCGATCCGAACGACCCGCTGCATGCGGCGCGGCGACTGGAGAAAACCTCGCTGTGGCGTTTGCAGGTGTGTCAGAAATAATTCAGCTTGCGCGGTTTCAGTGCTGGATTCCGCGTGTACAATTTCGCACCGCTGCGGTGCATGACGGCGGCGCACAATTTTTCAAAACAGGGAGAACAGCATGAAACTGAGCAAGGTTTTGGTATTGATGTTGGGGCTGGCGTTGTCGGGCGCGGCACTGGCGGCGGGTGAAATCGTCATCAAATTCAGTCATGTGGTGGCGCAGGATACGCCCAAGGGCAAGGCTGCCGATTATTTTGCCAAGCTGGCGGCGGAAAAAACCAAGGGCCGGGTCAAGGTCGAGGTGTATCCAAATAGCCAGCTCTACAAGGACAAGGAAGAAATGGAAGCCCTGCAAATGGGCTCGGTGCAGATGCTGGCACCGTCGCTGGCCAAGTTCGGCCCGTTGGGAGTGAAACAGTTTGAGTTGTTCGATTTGCCCTATATTTTTGACAACTACGATGAGTTGCATCGCATTACTCAAGGCCCCATCGGGCAAAGTCTGCTGAAGATGCTGGAGCCCAAGGGGATTTATGGCCTGACCTTCTGGGACAACGGTTTTAAATCCTTCTCTGCCAAGAAACCGCTGAAGACGCCTGCCGATTTCCGTGGTTTGAAGATGCGCGTGCAGTCTTCCAAGGTGCTGGAAGAGGAAATTCGTGCGCTGGGTGGTATGCCGCAGGTGATTGCCTTCAGCGAGGTGTATCAGGCGCTGAGCACCGGCGTGGTGGATGGTACCGAAAATCCACCGTCCAACATGTTCACCCAGAAAATGCACGAAGTGCAGCCCTACATGATCGTCAGCGAACATGGTTATCTGGGCTATGCGGTGCTGGTGAACAAGAAGTTCTGGGATGGTCTGCCAGCCGATGTGCGCAAGGCGCTGGATGAAGCCATGCGTGAGGCCACCACGTATGCCAACCGCATCGCCAAGGAAGAAAACGACGCCGATCTGGAAAAAATCCGCAAGAGCGGCAAAACCCAGATTTACAAGCCGACGCCGGCAGAGCGTACTGCTTTGAAAAAGGCGCTGGTGCCGGTACATCAAAAGATGGCCGACCGTATTGGCGCGGATTTGCTGAAGGCGGTGTACAAGGAAACCGGCTTTGATCCTAGCAAGCTGTAATCGGTAGCCATTTAGCAAGCGCTGATTTATGCCTCCGTTCGTGGTGAGCGTGTCGAACCATGAACGGAGGGGATAAATCAATCCGGGTGTGACGCGGGTAGCCCTTCGACAAGCTCAGGGCGAACGGATTAAATCAGCGCTTCCTTAAGGGGGCGCAGCCCCCTTTATCTTTGGAGAAAATACCATGATGAAACTACTGGATCATCTGGAAGAGTGGTTCATTACCCTGCTGATGGCAGGGGCGACCCTGATTATTTTTGTGGCGGTGGTGCACCGCTACGGCATGGGGGTGGAGCTGCTCTATCCCTATCTCAAGGATTTCAACCTGTCCTGGGCGCAGGAGTTGTGCATCATCATGTTCGTGTGGATGGCAAAGTTTGGCGCGGCATATGGTGTGCGCACCGGCATCCATGTCGGGGTGGATGTGATGATTAACCGCTTGCAGGAAAAAAATCGCGCCCGTTTTGTGCTGTTTGGCCTGCTGGCCGGAGCGCTGTTTACTGGCACGGTGGCGGTGTTGGGCGGACGTTTCGTGTGGGAAAACGGCATGCACTACGCCAGTTTGCACGCGTTGGCCATGCCGCTGGGCGACATCCCGGAAGGGCCGACCACGCCGGACTTGGAGTGGCCGACCTGGATGGTATATCTGGCGATTCCGCTGGGATCGTCGCTGATGTGTTTCCGCTTCTTGCAGGTAGCTTGGGGATTTTGGCGCACCGGCGATTTGCCGCACCACGATCACAATCATGTTGATGGCACAGAGGAGGAAACCGCATGAGCGCCGCCTTTATTTTCGGGCTGCTGGTCGCTTTGATGCTGACCGGCATGCCGATTTCCATTTCTCTCGGCCTGACCGTGCTGACCTTTGTGTTCACCATGACCCAGGTGCCGCTGGAGTCGGTGGCGCTCAAGCTGTTCACCGGCATTGAGAAGTTTGAAATCATGGCCATTCCCTTCTTCATTCTGGCCGGGAATTTTCTGACCCACGGCGGGGTGGCGCGGCGCATGATTAACTTTGCCACCGCGTTGGTGGGACATTGGCATGGCGGACTGGGCTTGTCCGGCGTGCTGGCTTGTGCGCTGTTCGCGGCGGTGTCCGGCTCTTCGCCTGCCACGGTGGTGGCGATTGGCAGCATCTTGTTGCCCGCCATGGTCAAGGCCGGTTTTCCCAAGCGTTTCGGCGCGGGGGTGATTACCACTTCCGGCGCGTTGGGGATTCTGATTCCGCCTTCGCTGGTGATGGTGATGTACTCCGTTGCCACCAATACCTCTGTCGGCGCGCTGTTCATGGCCGGGGTGGTGCCGGGGATTTTGCTGGCGTTTTTGCTGGGGGTGACGACCTGGTATCTGGCCTGGAAGCGCGGCTATCCGCGTCATCCGTTGTTCCCGGAACGCACGGGCGGACAAGCGACCGTAGCCGGTTTTTTCGGTCTGTTCTACGCGCTGGTGTTTTCCGTGGTGCCGCCGTATGTGCTGGGCTTGGCGCTGGACAACTGGCTGCATCAGGCCGGGTTTTCCTTCTTCCTGGCCGGATTGGGTTGGCTGTTGCTGGTGCCGTGGGCCACGCGCAACCGCTGGGTGACGCGCTTCGTCTATTTGGGGCTGGTTGTGGCCGGGGTGCCGCTGCTGCTGACCACCTTGCTGGCCGAGCCGCTGGGACTACATGACAGCGGTGGCATGCTGGCGCTGTTTGCCGGGCTGGCCTTGATTTGGCTGGGCATCGTCAAACTGAGCGGGCGCTACACCGACATCGCCCCGTCGCTGAAATTCGAGTTGGCTTGGGAAGCGCTGGCCGTCTGGCGGGCTTATTGGGACAGTATCTGGGGCTTGTTGCTGATTGTGGTGGTGATGGGCGGGATTTATGCCGGGCTGTTTACCCCCACCGAAGCGGCGGCGGTCAGCGCGGTGTATGCCTTCTTCGTGGCGGTGTTCGTCTATCGGGACATGCGGCTGCGTGATGTGCGCAAGGTGCTGCTGTCCTCGGCCAACATGAGCGCCATGTTGTTGTACATCATCACCAACGCCGTGCTGTTCTCCTTCATCATGGCCAACGAGCAAATCCCGCAAATTCTGGCGGAATGGATGCTGAATCAAGGCTTGGGCGTGGTGACGTTCCTGCTGATGGTCAACATCCTGCTGCTGCTGGCGGGCAATGTCATGGAGCCGTCCTCCATCGTGCTGATCATGGCCCCGATTCTGTTCCCGATTGCCATGAAGTTGGGCGTGGATCCGGTGCATCTGGGCATTCTGATTGTGGTCAATATGGAAGTCGGCATGTGCCATCCGCCGGTGGGGCTGAACCTGTATGTCGCATCGGGTGTGACCAAGATGGGGATTACCGAGTTGACCATCGCCGTGTTGCCCTGGCTGCTGACCATGCTCGGCTTCCTGATGCTGGTAACCTACTGGCCCGATTTGTCGTTGTGGCTGCCGCGCTTGCTGGGGATGGTGCAATAGACGGCATACAAACTATTACTTTTCTGACACGGGGCTGATTCTTAACGAAAAAGCCCCTTTTGCGGGCGGTTGAAGCGCGGGGTAAATAGGCGCATAATCCGCCCCCTTGTTTTTGGGCTGGATTAAAAATGACGGAATATCTGTTGATTTTGGTCAGTGCGGTGTTCGTGAATAACATCGTCATGGTCAAAATTTTGGGCTTGTGCCCCTTCATGGGGGTGTCAAAAAAGCTGGAAGCGGCCATTGGCATGGGCGCGGCCACGACCTTTGTGCTGACCCTGGCCTCCGGGGCCAGTTATCTGATTAACGAATACTTGCTGGGGCCGGAGCTGGCCTATCTGACCACGCTGTCCTTTATCGTCGTGATTGCGGGCATCGTGCAGTTCACCGAAATGGTGATTCAAAAAACCAGCCCGGTGCTGTACCAAGTGCTAGGGATTTACCTGCCGCTGATTACCACCAACTGCGCGGTGCTGGGCATTCCGCTGCTGAATGTGCAGGAAAAGCACAATTTCATGCAGTCGGTGTTTTTCGGCATGGGCGGCGCGGTGGGTTTTTCGCTGGTGATGATTTTGTTCGCCGGGTTGCGTGAGCGCATGGAGGGGGCGGATATTCCCAAGGTTTTCCAAGGGTCGGCCATTGCCATGATTACCGCTGGTCTGATGAGTTTGTCCTTTATGGGCTTTGCGGGGCTGATCAAATGATAAGCGCATTACTTGTCATGTCCGCCATCGCCGTGGTGCTGGGCGCGGTGTTGGGCTATGCCGCCATCAAGTTCCGGGTGGAAGGCAATCCGTTGGCGGAGAAAATCGACGCGGTGCTGCCGCAAACCCAGTGCGGCCAATGCGGTTTCCCCGGTTGCAAACCTTATGCTGAAGCGATTGCTGCCGGGGAAGCGGACATTAACCGTTGCCCGCCCGGTGGTGAGGAAGGGATTCAGAAACTGGCGGAATTGCTGGGCGTGGAGCCGAAGCCGTTTGGCGAGGACAGCCAGCCCAAGCCCAAATCCGTGGCCATCATCGACGAAAACACCTGCATCGGCTGCACCTTGTGCATACAGGCTTGCCCGGTGGATGCCATCGTCGGCGCGGCCAAGCAGTTGCACATCATCATCGCGGCGGACTGCACCGGCTGCGAGTTGTGTTTGCCGCCCTGCCCGGTGGACTGCATTGAGATGCGCCAGATTACCGAAAACATTTCCAACTGGAAGTGGAAATATCCCGTTTATAGCTTCGTTCCCGCGCCATGAGCATGCTTTATAAATTTCATGGCGGTGTGCATCCGCCAACCCACAAAGACCAATCCATTCGTACCCGCATTGCCACGCCGCCCTTGCCCAGCAAGCTGGTGATTCCGTTCCACCAGCACGTCGGCGGGATGGCCAAGCCGGTGGTGCAGGCCGGAGATTATGTGTTCAAGGGCCAAATCATCGGCATGCCGGAAGATGGCTTGTCCAGCGCCATTCACGCCTCGACTTCGGGCACCATTGCCGAAATCGGCATGATGACGGTGGCGCACGCTTCCGGCTTGCCCGATTTGTGCGCGGTGCTGATTCCCGATGGCAAAGATGTGTGGCGCGAGCGCACCCGCCGCCAGTTGCTGAATTTGTCTGCCGACGAAATCCGCCAGATTTTGCGCCTGTCCGGGGTGGTGGGGCTGGGCGGGGCGGTGTTCCCCAGCGATGGCAAGTTGCGTGGCGGCAAGCATCATGTGCACACCATTGTGTTGAATGGCGCGGAATGCGAGCCGTACATCACCTGCGACGATTTGCTGATGCGTGAGCATGCCAAGGAAATTGCCCAAGGCGGCGAAATCATCCGTCGCGTGCTGGGCGCGGATCACGTCATTATCGGCATCGAGGACAACAAGCCGGAAGCGATTATGGCCATGCAGGAGGCGATTGTGGATCGCAGCAGCGCCCGCGTGCAGGCCGTGCCGACGCTGTATCCCGGTGGCGGGGCCAAGCAGTTGATTCGCGTGCTGACCGGGATTGAAGTGGCCGCCGGGGTGCGCTCCACCGACAAGGGTGTGCAGTGCTTCAACGTCGCCACCGCCTACAGCATTTACCGCGCCGTGATTCACGACGAGCCACTGCTGTCGCGCATCGTGACGGTGACGGGCAACGTGGCGAAACCGCAAAATTTTGACGCGCTGATTGGCACGCCAGTCAACGAGTTGGTGGCCTGGGCGGGCAATCTGCCCGGCACCGAGCACTACATCATGGGCGGGCCGATGATGGGCGTGCCGCTGCCCAACGACAACGTGTCGGTGGTCAAGGCCTGCAACTGCATCATCGCCGCTTCGGACGAATTGTTCCCGCCCGCGCCACCCGCCATGCCGTGCATCCGCTGTGCCCGTTGCGCCGGGGCTTGCCCGCAGGAATTGCAGCCGCAGGAGTTGTACTGGTTTGCCAAGTCCAAAAACTTCGGCAAGGCGCAGGCCTATCACCTGTTCGATTGCATAGAATGCGGCGCGTGCAGTTACGTTTGCCCCAGCAACATTCCGTTGGTGCAGTACTATCGCTACGCCAAGAGCGAAATCTGGGCGCGAGACGCCGACAAAAAAGCCGCCGACCGGGCGCGTGAACGGCATGAATTCCGCGAGTTCCGCAATGAGCGCGAAAAACGCGAAAAAGCTGAAAAACTGGCCGCCAAGGAAAAAGCCGCACTGGCCGCCAAGCAGGCCGCACCGGCTGCGGCGGAAGAAGCCCAGCGCAAAATCGCCGCCGCCGTGGCCGCCAGCGATCCCGCCCAACTCAGTGGTCAGCAACAAGCGGCAGAAGCCGCCCGTGCCGCTGCGGCCCAGAAGGAAGATTGAGCATGTTTTATTCCCCGTTCATCCACAAACCCGTCAGCGTGTCGCAAATCATGCTGCGGGTGATCTTGGCCCTGCTGCCCGGTTTGGC
>DHYQ01000076.1:0-2595 GCA_002414205.1 Gallionellaceae bacterium UBA5126
GGCGTGTCCATCGTGCTGCAAAACCTGGCCATGATGCTGTGGGGGCGCGGCTACCAATCCTTCCCCAACCTGATTGAAAACACCTCGCACCACCTCGGCGGCGCGGTGATTAACAACGTGCAAATTGCCATTTTCGTGCTGGCGCTGCTGATGATGGCCGGGCTGATGGCGGTGGTGCACGGCAGCAAACTGGGCCGCGCCATGCGCGCCGTGTCGGAAAACCAGCATGCCGCGCAACTGATGGGCGTCAACGTCAATCAAGTCATTTCCCTGACCTTCATGCTCGGCTCCGCGCTGGCGGCGATTGCGGGCATCATGGTGAGCGCCAACTACGGTCTGGCGCATTACTACATGGGCTTTTTGCTTGGCCTGAAAGCCTTTACCGCCGCCGTGCTGGGCGGGATTGGCAACCTGCGCGGCGCGATGGTCGGCGGCCTGTTGCTCGGCCTGATTGAAAGCCTGGGCGCGGGCTACATCGGCCAACTCAGCCACGGCTTCTTCGGCAGCCACTACCAGGACGTGTTCGCCTTCGTCGTCCTCATCATCGTCCTGATTTTCCGGCCCTCCGGCCTGCTGGGAGAACGCCTTGCGGAACGTGCTTGATCGCTTGCCCTTCAATCCGTGGTGGCTGTTGCTGCCGCTGGTGCTACTGTTTCCCTTCCTCACCGACGCACTGCTGGGCCGTGGCTGGGTGCGGATTGGCGACTTTGCCCTGTTGTACATCATGCTGGCGCTGGGATTGAACATTGTGGTGGGTTATGCCGGGTTGCTGGATTTGGGCTACATCGCCTTTTTTGCCGTCGGTGCTTACACCTATGCCCTGCTCGGCTCGCCGCATCTGGCGCTGGCCTTTCCCGGCTGGTTGCCGGACGGGGTGCACTGGCCGTTCTGGCTGGTGTTGCCGGTGGCGGCGGCGCTGGCGGCGTTGTGCGGGGTGTTGCTGGGCGCGCCGACCTTGCGTTTGCGCGGCGATTACTTGGCGATTGTCACGCTGGGTTTTGGCGAAATCATTCGCATTTTCATGAACAACCTCAACGCGCCGATTAACCTGACCAACGGCCCGCAAGGCATTAGCCGCATCGACCCGATTCAGGTGGGCGGGGTGTCGCTGAATGGCATGGTGGAGGTGTTCGGCTTCAGCCTGCCGTCGGTGCATCTGTATTTTTACCTGTTTTTGGCCTTTACCGGTCTCATCGTGCTGGTGTCACAGCGGCTGGAGCATTCGCGCATCGGGCGCGCCTGGATGGCGATTCGGGAAGATGAAATCGCCGCGTCGGCCATGGGGCTGAACACGCGCAATCTCAAGCTGCTGGCCTTTGCCATGGGCGCGACCTTTGGCGGCGTGTCCGGCACGCTGTTTGCCGGGTTTCAGGGCTTTGTCAGCCCGGAAAGTTTCAGCCTGATGGAGTCCGTCATGGTGCTGTGCATGGTGGTGCTGGGCGGCATGGGCAATATCGCCGGGGTGATCGCGGGCGGCGTGTTGCTGGCGATTTTGCCGGAAGCGATTCGCCACAGCGTGGTGCCGTTGCAGCAAATGCTGTTTGAGCGCGTGATCGTCGATCCCGAAAGCCTGCGCATGTTGCTGTTCGGCACCGCGCTGATTGTGATGATGCTGTACCGCCCGGCGGGGCTGATTCCGTCGCGCCTGCGTCGCCGCGAGTTGGACAAGGCGGAGGAGGTCGCATGAGCACGCCGCTGTTGCAACTGTCCGCCATCCGCAAGCAATTCGGCGGCCTGACCGCGCTGTCCGACGTGTCACTGCACATCAACAGCGGCGAGATTTACGGCCTGATCGGCCCCAACGGCGCAGGCAAAACCACGCTGTTCAATGTTGTCACCGGCTTGTATCAATCCAGCGGCGGCGAGTTCGTCTTTGACGGCCAGCGCTATCAACAGCCTAAACCGCATGTACTGGCCGAGGCCGGGATTGCGCGCACTTTCCAAAACATCCGCTTGTTCAGCAACCTCAGCGCGCTGGAAAACGTGATGATAGGTCGCCATGTGCGCACCCGCGCCGGGGTGTTGGGCGCGCTGCTGCGCAATGCCAGCACCCGAGCCGAGGAGCGCGCCATCAGCCAGCGGGCGCGAGAGTTGCTGGAATACGTCGGCATCCACAAGCCGCATCACACCTTGGCCAAGCACTTGTCCTACGGCGAACAGCGCCGACTGGAAATCGCCCGCGCCCTGGCCACCGAGCCAAAATTGCTGGCGCTGGACGAACCGGCGGCGGGCATGAACGCCACCGAAACCGCGCAGCTCGACCAGTTGCTGCAAACCATTCGCACCAGCGGTGTGACACTGCTGGTGATTGAACATGACGTGAAGCTGATGATGGGCCTGTGCGACCGCATCGCGGTGCTGGACTATGGCAAGAAAATCGCCGAGGGCGTGCCGGAGGACGTGCGGCGCGATCCGGCGGTGATTGCCGCGTATTTGGGAGGCAGCAATGGCTGAGTTGCGCGTTGAAGGATTGCAGGTCGCCTACGGCGGGATTCACGCCGTGAAAGGCATTGATTTAACGGTGGGCGCGGGCGAATTGGTGGCGCTGATTGGCAGCAACGGCGCGGGCAAAACCACCACGCTGAAAACCCTGGC
>DHYQ01000076.1:2717-6706 GCA_002414205.1 Gallionellaceae bacterium UBA5126
CAACACGGCATCGCGCTGGTGCCGGAAGGACGCGGCGTGTTTGCCCGTCTGACCATCGCCGAAAACCTGCACATGGGCGCGTACATTCGCCGTGACAAGGACGGCATTGCCGCCGACTTGGCGCAGATGTACACCCTGTTCCCTCGCCTGGCCGAGCGCCGCAGCCAGTTGGCCGGCACCCTGTCCGGCGGCGAACAGCAAATGCTGGCCTTGGCCCGCGCCCTGATGAGCCGCCCCAGCCTGTTGATGCTGGACGAACCCAGCATGGGCCTGGCCCCGCTGATGGTGGAAAAGATTTTCGACACCATCGGCAGCATCGCCGCCCAAGGCATGAGCATCCTGCTGGTGGAACAAAACGCCCAATTGGCCCTGCAACTGGCCCAGCGCGGCTACGTCATGGAAAGCGGTCACATCACCCTCAGCGGCAAAGCCCGCGATTTGCTGGGCAGCGACGCGGTGCGGCGGGCGTATTTGGGGGGATAATAGTGCCAGACCCTCGCCGGGCGGCGCGGGCATATCACGCAAAGGAGCATCATCATGAAGGCAAAGTTGGCGGTTTTGTCGCTGTTGCTATTGGCAGCCTGCGGTGGCGGCGGGGGAGGCGGAGCCGCAGTAACACCCGTTGGCGGCAGTAATACCCTGAACGGGGTGGCTGCCGTCGGCGCACCCATCAGCGGCGGCACGGTCACGGTACTGGATGCCACAGGCAATGTGGTGGGCAGCACCATCACCACGGCTTCGGGCAGCTTCAGCGTCACACTGGCAACCGGTACTCAAGCACCATACCTGCTGGAATTGAGCGGTGGCAGCTTCAACGACTTGACGATGGCACCACCGATCACCGCCCCACTCACCACCCCTCTGCACTCGATCGCCTATGTCAGCGGTGGCGTCAGCAACATTACACCGTTCAGTGAAATGGTATTGGCACTCACCTTGGGCAATACGCCGGCAACGGTGTTTTCCACCTGTCGCACCACACCGGCACAATGCAATGTGGCTAACACCCTGAGTAGCAACGCGGTGACCTTGCAACATAACCGTCTGCTGACTGCGTTGCAAACGACACTGACACAAGTGTCCACAGCGCTGGGGACGGGGGCTGTGACCCAGTTCATCACCCAAGGTTTCGTTGCCAATCACGCCTCATCCCTGGATGCCGCCCTGGACACACTAAAACCCCGCGTCAACGTGGTGGGGGGGCAGGCGCAAATGCAGCTGAATGTTAGCGGTGTCGGCTATGTATTCACACTGGACAATGCCGGACTGGCCGTTGCCGCCAGTGGCGCCGCACCCGCCTCTGCCGTGACCAGCGGCGGGGTCGTCTCCATTCCCCAGTTACCGGCGGCCATTTCAGCTACTCAAGCCACCGTGGCCAGCAACCAGGCACAGACGCCCATTTCCGCCGCTGCGGCAGAATTTCTGGCCGCCCACAACACCGTTCGGGCAGCCGTTGCCACACCGACTCCCCTGCCCCCATTGACCTACTCCGCGACGCTGGAAGCCTCGGCACAAGCCTGGGTCAACAACCTCAAGAACACCCAAGCCTGCGCCCTGGTGCACAGCGGCGGCCCATATGGTGAAAACCTGTTTGCCGGTTGGGGGGCCACCTTCACGCCCACGCAGGTCGTCAATTCCTGGACGGCTGAAAAAGCGTTCTACAACTACGCCAGCAATAGTTGCGCCACCGGCAAGGTTTGCGGTCATTACACCCAGATCGCTTGGCGCAACACCACGCAAATTGGCTGTGCCCAAGCGATCTGCCCCAGCGGCACCCAAGTCTGGGCCTGCCAGTACAGCCCACCCGGCAATTACGTCGGCCAACTGCCCTACTGAGCACAAATCATCCGTCGTGGTGCAGCACGGCGGATGACTGAGGCTACAACTTGCCGTGCAGCTTGGCTTGGCGCGCGCGCCAGTCTGGCAGGTATTCGTCCAGCAAGCCCTTGAAGCGGGCATTGTGGCTGGGCTCCAGCAAATGCAGCAACTCATGCACCAGCACATATTCCACACAAGGCAACGGGTGCGCGCTCAAGGCCAGACTGAGCCAAATCCGTTTGGCGCGAGGATTGCAACTCCCCCAGCGGGTGCGCATGCTGCGAATGCGCCACTCGTTGACCGCGACACCCAGCCGCACTTGCCAAGGCGGCAACATTTCCACCAGCACGGCGTGCAACTGTTCTTTTTGCGCTTGCGCCAACAGGGCCGCGCGTTGCGCTTCATCCGCCTGCGCAGGCAAGGTCAGGAACAGGCAGCGCGCGGCTTCATCCCAACGCGTACTTTTGCGCCCCTCGCACCAGACAATTTGCCAAGCCTCGCCAAACAAGTGCAGCGTGTCCGCAGACCGCACCACGGTGTGTTTGGCCTGTTGCGCCCGTAGCCAGGGCAAATGCTGTTGCAGCCAGTCTTGCGCCATTTTGACCGGGGTGTGATGCGGCAAGGTCAAGCGCACTTCGCCCTGTGGCGGCACCACCCATAAGCGCAGGCGCTTGGCTGGGCGGCGCGTCACCTTGATAGGAATGCCGTCGAGTTGCCACACCTCGATGCAATTCTTCTGTTTACAAATCATGGCGCGCAAAAACAAAAAAGCAGCCGAAGCTGCTTTTTTGCGGTAGGAAAATCCCACTTAGTGGCCAACGTTTTTGCGCAACATCTTGATGGCAGCCAACTGGGCAATCGCTTGGGCCAATTCGGCTTGGGCGGCTGCGTAGTCGATGTCGGACGTGCGGTTTTGCATTGCTTCTTCCGCTGCACGCTTGGCTTCCAAGGCGCGCACTTCGTCCAGATCTGCCCCGCGAATCGCGGTATCTGCCAGAATCGTAATCAGGTTGGGCTGCACTTCCAGCATGCCGCCGGAAACGTAGATCAACTCTTCAGTCGCTTCTGGCAACTTGATGCGTACCGAACCAGGTTTGATACGGGTCAACAACGGTGCGTGACGTGGGTAGATGCCCAACTCGCCTGCTTCACCGGGCACAATGACCAGTTCAGCAAGACCAGAGAACAGCGACGCTTCCGCGCTAACGATGTCCAAATGAACGGTCATTGCCATGATATTGATCCCCGACTTAGTTCAGTGTCTTGGCTTTTTCAACGGCTTCTTCGATGCCGCCAACCATGTAGAACGCTTGTTCTGGCAGGTGGTCGTATTCGCCGTTAACGATGCCCTTGAAGCCCTTGATGGTGTCCTTCAGGGTGACATACTTGCCTGGGCTGCCGGTAAACACTTCCGCCACGTGGAAAGGCTGGGACAGGAAACGTTGAATCTTACGGGCACGTGCCACGGCCAGCTTGTCTTCTGGAGCCAGTTCGTCCATCCCCAAAATGGCGATGATGTCGCGCAGTTCCTTGTAGCGTTGCAGGGTTTGTTGCACCTTGCGGGCCACGCCGTAGTGCTCTTCACCCACCACCAACGGATCCAGTTGGCGAGAGGTGGAGTCCAGTGGATCAACCGCTGGATAAATACCCAGAGAAGCGATGTCACGAGACAACACCACGGTAGAGTCCAAGTGCAAGAAGGTGGTCGCTGGGGAAGGATCGGTCAAGTCATCCGCTGGCACGTAAACGGCTTGGATGGAGGTAATCGAACCCACCTTGGTGGACGTAATACGTTCTTGCAGACGGCCCATTTCTTCAGCCAGTGTCGGTTGATAACCCACAGCGGAAGGCATACGACCCAACAGCGCGGACACTTCGGTACCGGCCAAGGTATAACGATAAATGTTGTCCACGAAGAACAGGATGTCACGACCTTCGTCACGGAACTTTTCCGCCATGGTCAGACCAGACAGCGCCACGCGCAGACGGTTGCCAGGTGGTTCGTTCATTTGACCGAACACCATCGCCACCTTATCCAACACGTTGGAGTCCTTCATTTCGTGGTAGAAGTCGTTACCTTCACGGGTACGTTCACCCACACCGGCGAATACGGACAAACCGCTGTGTTGCTTGGCGATGTTGTTGATCAGTTCCATCATGTTCACGGTCTT
>DHYQ01000076.1:6730-13964 GCA_002414205.1 Gallionellaceae bacterium UBA5126
ACGGTCTTGCCCACACCGGCGCCACCGAACAGACCCACCTTACCACCCTTGGCGAAAGGACAAACCAAGTCAATCACCTTGATGCCGGTTTCCAGCAGGTCAACGGAAGGCGACAATTCGTCGAACTTCGGTGCCTTTTGGTGAATGGAACGACGTTCGTCACATTGCACTTCACCTGCGTCATCAATGGGACGACCCAACACGTCCATGATACGACCCAAGGTACCTGTACCCACAGGCACAGAAATGGGGTTACCCGTGTTGATCACGGCCATGCCGCGCTTCAGACCATCGGAAGAACCCATTGCAATGGTGCGAACAACGCCGTCGCCCAATTGTTGTTGTACTTCAAATGTCAAACCTTCTTCGGCGATCGAATCTGCTGCTGGTGCCAATTTCAGTGCTTCATACACTTTTGGCATTTGGTCACGTGGGAATTCAATATCCACCACCGCGCCAATACTTTGAACAATCTTTCCTTGACTCATTTTAAGATTCCCCGTCTAAATTTAATTCTGTCACTTACCGCGTGGTTGCTTAACCGATCGCCGCTGCGCCGCCCACGATTTCGGAAATTTCGCGGGTAATGGCGGCCTGGCGAGCCTTGTTGTAAACCAGCTTAAGTTCGCCGATAACGTTTTTGGCGTTGTCGGAGGCAGCCTTCATGGCGACCATACGCGAACTCTGTTCGGAAGCAATGTTCTCCACGACGCCTTGGTAAACCAAGGATTCGACATAGCGCATCAGCAACTGATCAATCACCAGCTTGGCATCGGGTTCGTAGATGTAATCCCAACTGCCACCGGCATCGCCCAGTTGTTCGCCAGTCAGTGGCAGCAACTGCTCAACACGAGGCTCCTGCTTCATGGTATTCACGAAGTGGTTGTAGCTGATGTAGATGGCATCAATTTCGCCGGCCACGTAAGCGTCCAACATCACCTTGACCGCACCGATCATGCCTTCGGCATGTGGTGTATCGCCCAAGCCGGTCAAATGCGACTTCACATTGGCGCCAACGCGGTTCATGAAACCGAACCCCTTGTTACCAATGGCGCAAACGCTGATGCCCTTGCCTGCGGTTTCCCATTCTTTCATGCGATTGGTGGTCAGACGCAGGACGTTGGTGTTTAAGCCACCGCACAACCCTTTATCAGAAGTCACCACAATCACACCCACATTCTTGACTTCATCACGTGCAGTCAAGAAGGGGTGCTTGTATTCAGAATTGGCACGCGACAGGTGGGCAGCAACCGCACGGATCTTCTCAGCGTAAGGACGAGCCGCACGCATACGTTCCTGCGCCTTGCGCATTTTGGCTGCGGCGACCATTTCCATGGCGCGCGTAATCTTGCGTGTATTTTCTACACTCTTGATTTTTGCGCGAATCTCTTTACTGCCAGCCATTTAATCACCCCGCCTTAGTAAACAGCCGTGGCTTTGAAGGCCTCAACCGCAGCGCTCAGCAGTTTTTCGTTGTCCGCATTCAGATCCTTGCTGGATTCGATGGCGCCCATCAAGTCCTTGTTGTTGGACTTCAGGTGAGCGTGCAGTGCCAATTCAAAGGCCAGCACTTTGTTAACTGCGACGTCATCGAAATAACCCTTGTTCACGCAGAACAGAGTAACCGCCATTTCAGCGACCGACAGAGGGCAATATTGCAATTGCTTCATCAGTTCGGTGACCAAACGACCGCGTTCCAGTTGCTTACGGGTGACATCATCCAGATCAGATGCAAACTGCGCGAACGCAGCCAGTTCACGATACTGAGCCAGCGCCAGACGCACACCGCCACCCAATTTCTTGATGACCTTGGTTTGAGCAGCGCCACCCACGCGGGACACGGACACACCGGCGTTGATCGCAGGACGGATACCGGCGTTGAACAGGTCGGTTTCCAGGAAGATCTGACCGTCGGTAATCGAAATCACGTTGGTCGGCACGAAGGCGGACACGTCACCGGCTTGGGTTTCAATGATAGGCAATGCGGTCAGGGAACCAGTCTTGCCCTTCACTTCACCATTGGTGAAACGTTCAACGTAATCTGCGTTCACACGAGCCGCACGTTCCAACAAACGGGAGTGCAGGTAGAACACGTCGCCAGGATAGGCTTCACGACCAGGAGGACGGCGCAGCAACAGGGAGATTTGACGATAGGCCCAAGCTTGCTTGGTCAAATCATCATAAACGATCAGGGCATCTTGACCACGATCGCGGAAGTATTCGCCCATGGTACAACCGGCATAAGGTGCCAAGAACTGCATCGCAGCAGAGTCAGAAGCGGTCGCGGCCACCACGATGGTGTATTCCAGCGCACCGTGCTCTTCCAGCTTGCGCACTACGTTGGCGATGGTGGATGCCTTTTGGCCCACAGCCACGTAGATACAGGTCATGTTTTGACCCTTTTGGTTGATGATCGCATCGACCGCAACCGCTGTCTTACCGGTTTGACGATCGCCAATGATCAACTCACGTTGACCACGACCCACGGGAACCATGGAGTCGATGGACTTCAGACCAGTCTGCACAGGTTGATCAACCGACTTACGGTCAATCACGCCTGGGGCAACTTTTTCAATCTTGTCAGTCAGCTTGGCATTGACCGGGCCTTTGCCATCGATAGGCTGACCCAAAGCATTCACCACGCGACCACACAGTTCGGGACCAACAGGCACTTCCAGAATGCGACCGGTGCATTTCACGGTGTCGCCTTCGGTGATGTGCTCATATTCACCCAGAACCACGGCGCCCACGGAATCACGTTCCAGGTTCAGCGCCAAACCGTATGTGTTGTTGGGGAATTCCAGCATTTCACCCTGCATCACATCGGACAAACCATAAACACGCACAATACCATCTGTCACGCTAAGAACCGTGCCTTCAGTACGTGCTTGAGTCGCCGCATCGTAATTCTCGATACGACCACGAATCAAACTACTAATTTCAGAAGGGTTGAGCTTCATCTGAGTTTCCTTATTTCAATATTTCGATGATTAAGCCAGAGCGTATTCGATTTCGCTCAAACGGGCGCGGACCGACCCATCAATCACTTTGTCACCCATGCGGATCACGATACCACCCACGAGGGACTGGTCCACCTGGCAACTCAACTTAATTTCTCGGTTCATGCGAGCCTTCAGCGCCGCAGCAATCTTTGCCTGTTGCGCATCATTCAGGACAAAGGCAGAAATAATCGTGGCTTGCACCATTTTTTCCGCTTCAGCACGCAATGCCTCATACATCTCGGCAATCGCCGCTACGACACCGAAACGACGCGCCTCAGCCAGCACTCCAATGAAATTCTTCTGGGACTGGTTTTTCGGCTCGCACAGTTGCAGCATCAATCCTTCGACTTGTTTTGCGCTCACTTTGGGATTGCTGATCAACGCAGCAACTTCTGCATTGGCCAGCGCATCCGCAGCCGCGCTCAACAAGGCAGACCAACCTTGCAGGTCTGCTTGCTTCTGTGCCGCCTCAAATGCTGCTTGAGCGTAAGGGCGAGCGATAGTATTGGCTTGTGACATGTTGTTCAGATTTCCGCAACGAGCTTATCCAGCAAATCGTTGTGTGCACGGGCATCCACTTCACGACCCAGAATTTTCGCCGCACCTGCCAGTGCAATGGCGGACACTTGTCCACGCAATTGCTCCTTGGCACGGAAAACTTCCTGTTCGATTTCAGCTTGTGCGCCTGCAATCATGCGATCTGCTTCGACCTTGGCCTGAGATTTGGCTGCCTCAATGATTTCAGCAGCACGCTTATCACCACTTGCAATGATTTCAGCCGCTTTTTCCTTGGCTTCGCGAATCACTTCTGCGGAGCGCTTGGCAGCCAATTCCAGATCGTGCTTGGCGCGCTCACCGGCGGCCAGACCATCTGCAATTTTCTTTGCACGTTCATCCATAGCCGCCGTCAACGGGGGCCACACGAACTTCATGGTGAACCAGATAAGGATGGCAAAAGTAATTGCCTGTCCCAACAAGGTTGCATTGATATTCACAGCTTCTCCTTTCGTTCAAGACGAACTAAACGATTAGCCCTTGACGATTGCGATAAAGGGGTTTGCGAACAGCAGATACAGAGCGATACCAACACCGATCATGGTCACCGCGTCCAACAGACCAGCAACGATGAACATCTTAACTTGCAGTGTAGGGATCATTTCTGGTTGACGAGCTGCACCTTCCAGGAAGCGACCACCCAGCAAACCAAAACCAATCGCTGTACCCAGCGCGCCGAAACCGATCAACAATGCAACTGCGATCGATACATTACCCAACAATGATGCCAATGCTGCTTCCATCTTTAGTCTCCTTAGAGGTTTAGTTAATACAAGTTAAAAAATCGGTTAGTGACTTTCGTGCGCCATGCTGAGATAAACCACGGTCAACATCATGAACACAAAAGCTTGGAGGGTGATAATCAGCAAGTGGAAGATGGCCCAGGGCGCACCCAATGTCCATTGCAGATACCAAGGCAGCAGGCCGATCAGGATGAATACCATTTCACCTGCATACATGTTGCCAAACAACCGCAGTGCCAGAGAAATCGGCTTGGCGATATCTTCAACGATACGGAACAGAATATTGACCGGGAACATCCACTTGCCAAACGGGGCACACAGAATTTCGTGGGTAAAACCACCCAGACCTTTAACCTTCAAGCTGTAGAAATAAATCAGGAAAAACACGCTCAAGGACATGGCGAAAGTCGCATTCAAGTCAGTTGAGGGCACAATCTTGAAATGATCCACACCAAACCAATGCAGAACCAGAGGCAACAAATCAACGGGCAAAACGTCCATGGCATTCATGCCAAAAATCCAAACAAAGATTGTCAGCGCCAATGGGGCAATCAATTTGCTCTGACCGTGAAAGGTATCTTTGACTTGGGTGTCCACCATCTCGACAACCATCTCGACGAAGTTTTGCAAACCACCAGGCACGCCGGAAGTTGCCTTGCGTGCAGCCAACCACATAGCGCCAAACAAGATAAAACCCAAAACCAAAGACACCGACATCGTATCCAGATGGAAAGACCAAAAGCCTTCACCGGCATGCAAATTGGTTAGATGGTGCGAAATGTATTCAGATGATGTTTGACCGCTCATGATTTCTTACACAAAAATTAATGCTACCCAATACACAATTAATGTGCCGACATAGCCCGCGAACAGGGGCAATGCTTGCACGTCCGTAAACTGCTTGAAAACCAGAGAAAACAACAAAATCGTGAAAGCCATTTTGTAGCCTTCTGCGCGATAGTGCGCATGTACGATTTTTTTGGCGCTACCGTCGGAAGGAGATGCCATTTTTTTGGCATACACCATCGCGGTAATGAATCCTATTGAACCCCCTATTAAGGCTGACACGCCGGCCAAACTACCTGACCATAACCACGCCAGCAGGGCGATTAGTGCGGCAACTGCCATTTGTACCAAGATAATTCGGTTGACTGCTTCGCTCATTTCGCCTCTTTTAAACTCGCCGAATTCTACAGAAATCCCCTTCCCCCGTCAATTGCTTATTTCCTTGGAGATTTTTGTTGGTATAGCGAAATGACGCATCCATTTTTTCGTATGACGTACTTTTCAGACTCCCCGAACGCATAACGCTAGACTTGTGCATATTTAATAATTTAAGTTTTAAAGACAATAACAATTCATAAGGCTCGGCTGTTTTTGTTGGTAAGTCTTTTTTTTTATTTGAAACATAAGGTTGTCTCGTTATTAACTTGCGAGGAGCGTTGTTGGAAAAATAAGCCGTATCTGTGGAAAATTTTCAGCGCTGGATGAAGGGTGTGAGTTGCTGACCTTTACGACACAGTTTTTTCCTGCGGTTATGCACACGTTATCAACATGCTGGGGATAGCGGGCGCTCCTGTTATAATTCGCGCCTTTTTTGCCGTTACTTAAAGCTGGAATTGTCATGGAACTCGCCAAAAGTTTTGAACCTCAACAGATTGAAGCGCGCTGGTACCCGGAATGGGAAGCGGCGGGCTATTTCCAGGCCGGTACTGCCAGTGATGGTCGCCCAGCCTTTTGTATTCAACTGCCGCCACCAAACGTCACCGGCACGTTGCACATGGGGCATGGTTTTAACCAGACCCTGATGGATGCGCTGACCCGCTACCACCGCATGAAGGGCGATAACACCCTGTGGCAGCCGGGCACCGATCACGCCGGGATTGCCACGCAAATCGTGGTGGAGCGCCAACTGGATGCGCAAAAGGTGTCGCGCCATGACTTGGGCCGGGAAAAATTCATCGAGAAAGTCTGGGAGTGGAAAGCCTATTCCGGCGGCACGATTACCCGCCAGATGCGCCGTCTAGGCACCTCGCCTGATTGGTCGCGTGAGCGTTTCACCATGGACGAAGGGCTGTCGCGTTCTGTGACGGAAACCTTTGTCCGCCTGTACAAGGAAGGCTTGATTTATCGCGGCAAGCGGCTGGTGAACTGGGATCCCAAGTTGCACACTGCCGTGTCGGATCTGGAAGTGGTGCAGGAAGAAGAAGACGGTTTCATGTACCACATCCGCTATCCACTGGCGGATGGTTCCGGGCATTTGGTGGTGGCCACCACGCGGCCTGAAACCTTGCTGGGCGACGTGGCGGTGATGGTGCATCCCGACGACGAGCGCTATGCGCATTTGATTGGCCAGCAGGTGCAACTGCCGCTGTGCGACCGTACCATTCCGGTCATTGCCGACGAATACGTGGATCGGGAATTCGGTACCGGTGTGGTGAAAGTGACCCCCGCGCATGACTTCAACGACTACGCCGTGGGCCAACGCCATGGCTTGCCGCTGATTTCCGTGCTGGCGCTGGATGGCAAAATCAACGACCACGCCCCGGCGCAATATCGCGGTATGGATAGATTCGATGCGCGCAAGCAAATTGTGGCCGATCTGGAAGCGGCGGGCCTGTTCGTCAAGGCCGACAAGCACAAACTGAAAGTGCCGCGTGGCGACCGCACCGGCGTGGTGATTGAGCCGATGCTGACCGACCAGTGGTTCGTGGCTATGAGCAAGCCGGGCGCGAACGGGCAAAGCATCACCGAGCAGGCGCTGGCCTGCGTGGCGTCCGGCGAAATCAAGTTCCATCCCGAAAACTGGGTCAACACCTACAACCAGTGGCTGAACAACATTCAGGACTGGTGCATCTCGCGCCAACTGTGGTGGGGGCACCAAATCCCCGCCTGGTATGGCATCAACGGCGAAGTGTTCGTGGCGCACGACGA
>DHYQ01000076.1:14073-15023 GCA_002414205.1 Gallionellaceae bacterium UBA5126
ACCTGGTTCTCCTCCGCGCTGTGGCCGTTCTCCACCCTGGACTGGGACATGTTCAAGCCCTTCGCCGAACAAAGCCAGATGGTGCAGCAATACCTGCCGTCCTCGGTGCTGGTGACGGGTTTCGACATCATTTTCTTCTGGGTGGCGCGCATGGTGATGATGACCAAGCACATTACCGGGGAAATCCCGTTCAAGGACGTGTATGTGCACGGCCTGATCCGCGACGCCGAAGGACAGAAAATGTCCAAATCCAAGGGCAACGTGCTGGATCCGATTGATTTGATTGACGGCATTGGCATTGAAGAGCTGGTGAAAAAGCGCACCAGCGGGCTGATGAACCCCAAGCAGGCCGAGCAAATCGAAAAGCGCACCCGCAAGGAATTCCCCAACGGCATTCCCGCCTTCGGCACGGATGCGCTGCGCTTCACCTTCGCCTCGCTGGCCTCGCCCGGACGCGACATCAAATTCGACATGCAGCGCTGCGAAGGCTATCGCAACTTCTGCAACAAGCTGTGGAACGCCAGCCGCTTTGTGCTGATGAACTGTGACGGGCAGGACGTGGGGCTGGACGCCAGCCTGCCGCTGGAATACTCCGCCGTGGATCGCTGGATGATCAGCCAGTTGCAACGCGCCGAAGCCGAAATGGCGCAGCACTTTGCCGACTACCGTTTCGACATGGCGGCGCGCACCGTGTATGAGCTGGTGTGGAACACCTATTGCGACTGGTATCTGGAGCTGACCAAGGTGCAAATCGCCCAGGGCAACGCCGCCCAGCAACGCGCCACCCGCCGCACTCTGGTGCGCGTGCTGGAAGCCATTTTGTGTCTGGCCCACCCGATTATCCCGTTCATCACCGAAGAACTGTGGCAAACCGTCGCGCCGTTGGCGGGCACATCCGGTGCTAGCATCATGCTGCAACCCTATCCCGCCAGTGCCGAAGACAAACGTGA
>DHYQ01000097.1 GCA_002414205.1 Gallionellaceae bacterium UBA5126
CGGCTGGAGGTTTTGATGTTGCTGCGGGCGTAGTCGAAGCGGTCGGGCAGGCTGAAGGCGATGGGGCGGGCGGGGTCGGTGCTATCGACGGCGCGCAGGGCGAGGTTGCCATGCGGGGCGTTGAAGGTGATGGCGCGGTTCTTCACGCTGCGGCGGCGCAGGCGGAACAGCTCGCCATAGCGTCCGCAGCCGTGTTCGTTGACGTAGAGCAGCGCGCTGTCCTGGCCGTCGCGCACCTCGGTGTCGAAGCAGGCCACGCACACCGGGGTTTCGGTGTCGTCGAAGGGGTTGTCCTCCAGCACCACGGCGCACACCAGGTGCTGCTTGGGGAAATCGGCGTTGAGGAAGGTTTCCGGGATGATGGCGACGGTGTGGCGGGCGGCGGCAAAGCAGCGCGCCAGCGCCAGTTGGTACAGGTCATCGTGCTGGGCGTAGTAGTCGGCCACGCGCTCGTACACGCCCTTGCGGCGGGCGCTGTGTTTGGCCAGATAGGGCGGGTTGGTGACGATCAGCGCGCCGGGTTGCGACGGGATGTCGCGCAGGCTGTCGTTATGCGGCCAGTGCGACGATTGCAGGTCAAGGCCATGAATCGGCAGGGAAAATTCCGCTTGGCAGACATGCAGCAAATGCCCTTCACCGGCAAACGGGTCGAGAAAACAAGCGGGAGCCGCCGCCGCAATAAATTCGCGCACCGGCGCGGTCAGCCAGTGGGCGCGGGTGGTGAAAAATTGTCCCTTGGCGGTTTTGTGGGTGTCGATCAGTTTGTAGGCGGATTTTTCCCGCGAAATCAGCATCTTGCTGCGATGCGGCTCGCTCATCGGTTTTGCCACCAGGCTTTCAGCGCCAGCCATAATTTGTAGCGCGGCGTCAGTGACATACGCTCGGTCAGCACATGGCAACCGTCGGCGGCCAGCTCATTCAGCGTGGTGCGGTAAATTGCCGCCATAATCAGCCCGGTGCGCTGCGTGCGGCGATCCACGGCGGGCAGTTGCGCCAGCGCCTGATCGTAAAAGCGCTGCGCCCGCTCGATTTGAAACGCCATCAGTGCTTGAAAATTCTCGGTTTCGCGGCGATTCATAATATCGGCGGCGGGGACGTTGAACTGTTCCATCTCATCCATCGGCAGGTAAATGCGGTTGCGGCGCGCATCCTCGCCCACATCGCGGATGATGTTGGTCAGTTGGAAAGCAATGCCTAAATCGTGGGCATATTTCAACGTCTGGCGATCCTGATAGCCGAAAATCTGCGCCGACAACAGCCCGACCACCGAGGCCACGCGGTAGCAATACAGTTGCAGCGACTTGAAATCCGCATAGCGAACCTGCTCCAAATCCATCGCCATGCCGTCAATCAGCTCCAGAAAATACTCCTCCGCCAGCCCGTATTGCTGCACCACTGGCACCAAAGCCTTGCCCACGGGATGCTGCGGCTGACCGTGAAACACCGCCGCCACCTCGCCGCGCCACCATTCCAGCGTGGTGCGCGCCACCCCGGCATCGCTGCACTCATCCACCACATCATCCACCTCGCGGCAAAACGCATACAACGCCGTCATGGCGCGGCGCTGGTCGGCAGGCAGGAAGAAAAAACTGTAATAAAAACTGGAACCGCTGGCAGCGGTCTTGTCCTGGCAGTATTGGTCGGGGGTCATTTTTTAAGCTGGATTTTCTTGATAACTTTGTTTTTAATCGGTTTTTCGGTAGGCGGTTCGGGCAGGAAATTATCGCGGCTGATCACTGGCTGGCCGCTTTTGGCTTCCAGTTCACGCCGGGCATTGCCCGCAATATTGCCGCCTTCCTGCGCCGCAATGCGGTTTTCCGGCAAACCTTGCGCATCCTTGCGGCGGGCAATTTCCGTGGTACTGGCTTCGCCCAGCATGGTGAAAATCAACTCCAGATCGGTCATGTGGTCGCGCAGATTTTTGCCGGTTTTCACCTTGTCCAGGGATTTGAGCTTGCTGTGTTCAGCGGGTGTGACACCGAACGTGGCGCGGGCAATTTCAGCGGTCAGGATCGAATACTCGCGCCCCTCCTGCACCCCGCGTGCCTTCCATTCATCGGTCAATTCGCCGCGTATGGCAATCGAACGCAGCCGCTTTTCAATCCACGCCTGCGGATAACCCTTGGCCTGATACAACGCCCGCGCCCGCGCACTCGCCAGCTCCGGGTTCTCGATTTCCTGCACCCGCTCATACCCCACCTGTGCCAGCCAGCGCTTGAACGGCTCCGCCTTAGGGGAAGTGATGGACTGGATGATGCGGAACAAGCCCTCGGTGTTGGCGCAATTCATGCGTTGAACTCCGCCCTCGGTTTCAATGCGAAGGGGGGTGACAATTTGTCCCCACCCTTGCGCCAACTCCTTGTCACGCAAACGCATTTTCTTGATGTAGTCCGTCGGATTGGCACTGTCTGCCAAGATAGACACGACATCCGCGATAGCGAACCACCACGCGTTTTCATGCCAAACGCGGCGGATGGTTTGCTCCTGAAAAATGGCAATGTGGTTGGTGGGTTCCACCGGTTGGATTGGCTTTGGCATGTTGATGCTCCTGCGGTGGTTATTTCAAAAAGCCCAACTCAAACACCTGCGGTCTTAACTTGTCGCTCAGTGTTTTATAGGCTTGCTCGAAGGGTGAAAAATCCAGTGGTGGAAAATCGCTGCTTTCATTGCGCTTTTTCAAGGCATTACGGATTTGATACCAGCCGACATCGGGACGGTTCAGTTTCAGCTCTTCGCGCACGGCGCGCACATCGGTATGGGCGAAATAAGCGCGCCATAATTCGCGCCCGGCATCGAGTACCGCAATGGCTTCGGCAGAAAGCGTTTTGTCCGCGAGATACTGCACCATGAAATCGGACTCGAAACGATCCGGCGCATTCACCTCAGCTTCGGTGTACGGGATGAAATGGTTTACCAGCGACCATTGCTTGCCGTTCCATTCCAAACCATCCGCGCCCGCCGTGAGATTGCTGCCGTTGAACAGCATCCAGATCAGACAATCGGATTTGAATGCGTCGGACAGTGGCGCGGTGGGCTGTAAAAACTGGTCGCGGTCGTTGAGCCAAGTCGGTTTAATGAGACGACGAACTGAGAAAACAATTGCGGCTTGCCAGAGATTTTTAACGTTAACAAAAAAGCCATGACCACTGCCATAGGTAGAAGAAAAAATGACAGTTTGCGTTGCGGCATGTTGAGGATCATTTACTCCACAATACATATAGGCAATTGCATTTTCAGACCAGTTAATTCCTCTCAAATCCTTGGTTGATGTGGCAGGAGTAATTGCGTTTTTTAATGGTATAGACAAGGCTTTGTTTGGCTTGGGCCTCTCAATCCAATTGGTTAATAATTTTTCATTAGGGAAATTACAAAAGATTTTTTCGCCAATTGGTTGCACATCTTTATCAACTACTTCGGTAATAATTTCAGTAAAGGCATTCTTCTGCTTGGAATTCATATCCGTTTTCCAAATCAGAAAGCCAATTGGAAAATCCCCTTTTATTCCATCAAATAATTTACTGTGAATAACAAAGCCACCGAGATATTTTGCATTCCAAACTTGGCGAAATACATTAAGTGTTGGCGCAATAACATATTTCAATGTGCTGAACATCGCTAGTGTGGCATTAGGAATTTCTTTTGCAATTCTTGCAATAAACTGAGTATAGAGTTCATTACTTGCTTTCCCATATTCATTCATTCCATTGGCAGCAAACTTTGTTTTAGCAACCCCTGTTTTATTTCCAGAGTTTGGGTCAATACCTTTATTATTTGCATTCGTTGCCTCCGCATACGGCGGATTGATTAGCACCAAGATCTTCTTGCCTTCGGCTATGGCCTGCCGTAATCCGGCGGGCAGCTTGTTGGTGAGGGTGTAGTCGATCTGGCCGTCGTCGGCGATGTCATCGTTGAGGTAGTCATACTGAAAGCGGGTGGCGGCAACGCAGGTCTTGGTGGCTTTCATTACGTCCACGTCGGCTTGATCCAGCGTGCTCATGTAGATGTTGCGCGGGTTGCTGTGCTTTACCTCCAGATTACCCACGCCGCAGCACATGTCCCAGACGATGTATTCTTTCTGCCAGTTTTTGCCCAGTGTCTCGGCCAGCTTGTCGTAGGCTTTATCCACCACCGCCAGCGGCGTGTAATACGCGCCTTTGAAGCTGCGCTCATCCAAAGGAATCAAGCTGTCGCGGCGTTCCAGCAGGTAGTTGCGGTATTCGGCTTTGGGCGGTTTGTGGTAAATCGCCCAAAAGCGGCGATAGCCTTCTTTGTTGCCGAGTTCGTAGAGTTTGCCACCCAAGCTAAACACCGGCGCGTTGTTTTTGTGCAGCAATTCGGCGGGTAAATTGGCGTGGGTGGAAACCGTGCCGTCGTGCATGATGTCGGCAAAAAACAGCAGGGCATAATCTTCTTCGTTTACACCTGAGATTTCGCGCCCGATCATTTCTACCCATTTATCAAAGACTTGTTTCAAATTGTCCGGCGTGATCTGGGTGCGGATGATGTCGCCGGATTGAATCGCGGCTTTGACGGTGCTGATAAATTCTTCTTCGTTGTCCTTGATTCTGAAGGAGACAAAATGCGTGCCGATATAAGCGGAGATTTCCGCCAAGGCTTCTTGGGTATATTGGCTGGCGGATTTGCCCCATTTGATGGTTTTCTTTTTCAGAAACGGCAGCACGTCAGCCGTTTTCATCAGCGCGGCTTTTTCGGTGTCGATCACGGCGAGAAAGGGCGGGATGCTTTCCCCTTTGTCCAATGCCGCCTGAACGTAATGCAGCAATTGCGTGAACATCGCATAACTGGAATGTTTGCCGGTGTCCTTGGCCTCAAACCAGATTTCATCGGTGCGAATGTCAATCAGCCCTTTGGTGTAACGCTTTAAACCCAAGGCTTTGATGTAAGCATCCTTAACGTCTTCTTCGCTTTTTACGTGTTGGAGTTGAGTGTACAAGCTCATGGTTTTTAGCTGAAATTAAAACGGCGAGGATTTGGCCAGCATAATCAGCCAATCCAGCGGGCGCAATTCCGGGCGGCGGCGGAATACGTCGTAATCGACGGCTTCGATTTTGTCGAGGATGCGCAGGCCACCGGCGATAATCATGCGCATTTCCAGGCCGATGCGCCCGGTCAGAATGGTGCCCAGCGGCTTGCCGTACAGCATCAATTCCCGTGCTCGATCTACCTGAAATTGCAGCAATTTTCGCCAATTTTCATTGCAATTTTGTTGGCGGATGTCGTCCTCCGTCACGCCAAAGCGCGCCAAGTCGTCCAGCGGCAAATAAATCCGCCCGATGGCGATGTCCTTGCTCACGTCCTGCCAGAAGTTAATCAACTGCAAACTGCTGCAAATCGCGTCGGAATAGGCCAGATTGACCGGCGTGGCTTCGCCGTACAAATGCAGCAGCAGCGTGCCGACGGGGTTGGCCGAGCGGCGGCAGTAGTCCAGCAACTGCGGGTAATCGGCATAGCGCTTTTGCACCACGTCCTGCGCAAAGGCATCCAGCAAATCGTAAAACGGCTGCATGGGAAGCTGGTACTGCTGGATTTCCGGGGCGAGATTTTGGAACAACGCCGTGAGCGGCGGCTGCTGCGCCGCAATCCGATCCAACTCCGCCCGATACGCCGCCAGTCCGGCCAAGCGCGCTTCGTCGCTGGCATCGCCCTCATCGGCAATATCATCCGCCCCGCGCGCAAAGTGATAAATCGCCGACACGGGTTGGCGCAGTCGCTTCGGCATCAACACCGACGCGACGGGGAAATTTTCGTAGTGGTCAACGGACATGCGGCTTACAACAAATCATTCCGATGCAGCATGAAGACGAATTGGTCGCCCGCGCTGACGTCCAGCCAGGTGAAGGGGAGGTCGGGGTAGGCGGCTTCGAGGGCGTCGCGGTTGTGGCCGATTTCGACGATGAGGATGCCGTGTTCGGTCAGGTGGTTGGCGGCGTTGGCGAGGATCACGCGGGTGGCGTCCAGGCCGTCTTCGCCGCTGCCCAGCGACATTTCGGGTTCGTGCAAGTATTCCGCTGGCAGGGCGGCGACCGAGGGCGCATCGACATACGGCGGGTTGCTGATGATGAGGTCGTAGCGCTCGCCGCCGAGTTGGGCGAACAGGTCGGAGTGAATCAGGCGCAGGCGGTCTTGCAATTGGTAATCGCTGACGTTGCGCTCGGCCACGGCCAGGGCATCCGGCGAGAGATCAACCGCATCGACCTCGGCGTTGGGGAAGGCATGCGCGGCGAGAATCGCTAGGCAACCGCTGCCGGTGCACAGGTCGAGCACGCGCCCGACGTTTTCCGGCTCGGCTACCCACGGGCTGAGTTGCTCGCGCAGCAGTTCGGCGATAAAGGAGCGCGGCACGATGACCCGCTCATCGACGTAAAAGCTGAAGTCGCCCAAAAAGGCTTCGTGGGTCAAGTAGGCGGCGGGGATGCGTTTTTCCACGCGGCGTTGCAGCACGTCGAGCACCTCGGCACATTCGCTGGGGGTGAGATGCGCGTCCAGAAACGGCGCGAGTTGTTCCAGCGGCAAATGCAGCGTGCGCAGAATCAGGTAGGCGGCTTCGTCGTAGGCTTCGCTGCTGCCGTGGCCGAAAAACAGCCCAGCCTGCTGGAAGCGGCTGACGGCAAAGCGCAACCAGTCGCGCACGGTGTGGAGATGTTGCGGGGCTTCGGAGAAATAGGTCATGGTTTTTCAATGGGTAGGGTGGTTTCGCGCAGCAAACCACCGGTGATGTCGATGGTGGATTGCCTGCGGCGAATCCACCCTACGCAAATCAGGGGTTGACCAACAGCTTCACCAGCGTGCGTTGGTAGGTTTCCTTCAGCGGCTCAATGTCAGCCACGGCGACGCATTCGTTGAGTTTATGAATGGTGGCGTTGAGTGGCCCGAACTCAATCACTTGGCCGCAGATGTCGGCGATAAAGCGCCCGTCCGAGGTGCCGCCGCTGGTGGAAAGCTCTGGTGCAATGCCGTAGCTTTCTTCAATTGCCGCGCTGATGGCTTCGACCAGGTTGCCCTTGGGCGTGATATAGGGCTTGCCGGACAATTCCCACACCAAATCGTATTCCACACCGTGCTTGTCCAGTATGGCGTGGACTTGTTCCTTCAAATCCTGCTCGGTGCGGGCGGTGGAGAAGCGGAAGTTAAACAGGATTTCCACCGTGCCGGGCACGACATTGGTGGCACCCGTGCCGCCGTTGATGTTGGACACCTGCCAGGAGGTGGGCGGGAAGTATTCGTTGCCCTGATCCCACACCGTGGCGGCCAGTTCGGCAATGGCGGGCGCGGCGCTGTGTATCGGATTTTTCAGCAGATGCGGATAGGCGATGTGGCCCTGAATGCCTTTCACGGTCAGCGCGCCGGACAAGGAGCCACGGCGGCCATTTTTGATCATGTCGCCGACTTTCTGGTTGGAGGTCGGCTCGCCGACGATGCAGTAGTCCAGCAATTCGCCACGGGCCTGCAAGGCTTCCACCACGCGCACCGTGCCATCCACCGCCACGCCTTCTTCGTCGGAGGTAATCAGCAGGGCAATCGAGCCGGGGTGGTCGGGATGCTCGGCCAGAAAGCCTTCGATGGCGGTGATAAAGGCGGCGATGGAGGTTTTCATGTCCGCCGCGCCGCGCCCGTACAACATGCCGTCACGAATCGTCGGCT
>DHYQ01000041.1:0-3231 GCA_002414205.1 Gallionellaceae bacterium UBA5126
TTTTGTCCATACCAGTCCTGCGAGGCGTTGGCGATTTTGACCACCAGCAGCATGACTGGCACTTCAATCAGCACGCCGACCACGGTGGCGAGGGCCGCGCCGGACTGGAAGCCGAACAGGCTAATCGCCGTGGCGACGGCCAGCTCGAAAAAGTTGCTGGCCCCAATCAGCGCCGAGGGTGCGCCCACGCAATGCACTACGCCCAAGCGGCGATTCAGCCAATACGCCAGCCCGGAATTGAACAGCACTTGCAGCAGAATCGGCACCGCCAGCAGCGCAATCACCAGCGGCTGGCGCACGATGGCATTGCCTTGCAGCGCGAACAGCAGCACCAAGGTCAGCAGCAGCGCGCCCATGGAATACGGCGCGATGTGGCGCATGGCGGCTTGAAAACCCGCCTCGCCTTGTTTTAACAATTGGCGGCGCAGCCCTTGCGCCAGAATCACCGGAATGACGATGTAAAACAGCACCGACACCAGCAGCGTGTCCCACGGCACGCTGATGCTGGCCATGCCCAGCAACAACGCCACCAGCGGCGCGAAGGCGAAAATCATAATCGTGTCATTCAGCGCGACCTGCGACAGGGTGAAATACGGGTCGCCCTTGACCAGATTGCTCCAGACAAACACCATCGCCGTGCACGGCGCGGCGGCCAACAAAATCAGCCCGGCGATGTAGCTGTCAATTTGCTCGGCGGGCAAATACGGCGCGAACAGGTGGCGGATGAACAGCCAGCCGAGGAAAGCCATGGAAAAGGGTTTGATGCCCCAGTTGATGAACAGCGTCACGCCAATACCGCGCACATGCTGTTTGACCTGATGCAGCGCGCCAAAGTCGATGCGCAGCAGCATGGGGATAATCATCACCCACACCAACACCCCCACCGGCAAATTCACTTTCGCCACTTCCAGCGCCGCGATGGCCTGAAACACCTCCGGCAAAAATTGGCCCAGCAACACCCCGCTAACGATGCACAGCGCCACCCACAGGGTGAGATAACGTTCAAATAAATTCATGGGATTTCCTTTCAAAACAATGTGCCAGCATTCCCTCCCCCTTGCAGGGGGAGGGCTAGGGTGGGGGTGGAAGCGTTCGTGGATAGTGAGTGTTTCAACCCACATCCCATCTGCCCCCTCGCTGCGCTCTCCCCCTCTGCCAGGGGGAAGGGGCGGTAGGGTGGATAAGCGATAGCGCATCCACCATTTCATCTTTAAATCTGGTGGATGCGCTGCGCTTATCCACCCTACGGCATGAGGAAAGTTACTCCACCACCCGCCCAATTTCCGCCAGTTTTTCTTTCAAGGTCAGCTTGTCCAGCTTTTCAATCGGCAGGCTCATAAACAACTGAATCCGCCGCGCCAGTTGCTCGGCGGCACGATTGAAGGCAGTGCGGCGCGCTTCGTCGCCGACGACATGCGCCGGATCGGGGATGCCCCAGTGCGCCGTGGCCGGTTGCCCCAGCCACAACGGGCAAGCCTCACCGGCGGCGTTGTCGCACACAGTGAAAATAAAATCGAACACCGGCGCGTCCGGCGCGGCAAATTCATCCCAGCTTTTGCTGCGCAGGCCGTCGGTGGCGTAGCCTTGATGTTGTAGCCATTCCAGCGCGCCGGGGTTCACTTTTCCCGCCGGTTTGCTGCCCGCGCTGTAGGCTTCAAACCGCCCTTGCCCAAGCACATTGAACAACACCTCACCCAAAATACTGCGCGCCGAATTACCGGTGCACAGCACCAATACCTTGTAAGGTTTTCTTTCCATTTTGCTTTTCCTATTCACAGGGTTGATTGTTGATGCCGCACGCCTCGCCCGCGCAGCAATTGGCCGTCAAGTAGCCGAGCAGGTCATTCATGGCGGCGAAATTGGCTTGATAAAACACGAAGCGACCTTCCTGACGCATTTCCAGCAACCCGGCGTGACTCAAGGTTTTGCAGTGAAATGACAGGTTGGCGGGCGACACGCCTAGGGTTTCGGCAATTTGCCCAGCGGCCATGCCGGATGGCCCCTGCACCACCAGCAGGCGATAAATTGCCAGGCGGGTGGGCTGGGCCAGCGCGGCCAAGGCGGTGACGACTTGCGATGCGTCCATGATATTAAATTTCAATAGTTAAACAATTATTAAAATAATAGCCGCAAAGATCAACCTATCGCAAGCACCGGCATTAAGAAATGCAGGTTTACACCTCCGTTCGTGGTGAGCTTGTCGAACCATGAAGGGAGGCGTGAGGCTATCAACACACTATGCAAAATGCCCTTCGACCAGCTCAGGGCGAACGGGTTAATTCCGTACTTCCTGTTAGCAAATTCTTAAAGTGGCAGCGGCCCGCGCAAGTTCACCATCCCCGGCAAAAACACTTCCGTCACCAGCAGCGGGGCGTGTTTCAGCCAGAATAGCGAGCGGCGCGCCCACAGGCCGGGCGGCGGGTTGGGCAGGTCGCGCACGGCGCGGCGGTAGAGGGGGTGGTGCGGCGACAGGTATTGGTAGTGCAGGGCGTGGCGGCGGATGTGGGGGTGGCTGAACAGCAGCGCGCCCAGTGGGCGGGTGCCGAGTTTGCCCAGTGCCGACCACGCGCCGCGCAGGTGGACTGGAGCGACGGTGCTGTGGGCGAACACCACCGGCTGGCCGTCGGCGTACAAAAACACGTCGCGGGCGTAGGCCAGGCGGTCGGCAGGCAGGCCGATTAAATCGGCTTCGTCCGGGGCGATGCGGGCGCGGCCATTGGCGACGGGGCGCACGGCGAAGTGACCGCAGTGTTGCTGGATGCGCCGGGTGAGCGAGGCGCGGTGGTGCAGCCAGGGGCGCAGCGCGGGCGGGCAGGCCAGGGCCAGCGGCGACCAGTGGCGGTCAAACGTGCAGGAAGTCATGGCGGTGGGCGATCCAGCGTTGCAGATGGCGTTGGCAGGTGTCGGGGTCGTCGCGCAGCAGTTGCTCGGCCAGTTGCCGCGCCTGCTCCAGCAACTCTGCGTCGGTGTTGAGATCAGCAAAACGCAACATGGCCTCGCCGCTTTGCCGTGCGCCCAGCAATTCGCCGGGGCCGCGCAGATGCAAATCCTCTTGGGCAATCACAAAGCCGTCGGTGTGCTCGTAGATGATTTTCAGCCGCGCCCGCGCCACCTCCGACAGCGGCGTCTGGTACAGCAAAATGCACAGGCTGCGCGCCGCGCCGCGCCCTACCCGTCCGCGCAACTGGTGCAACTGCGCCAGCCCCATGCGCTCGGCGTGCTCGATCACCA
>DHYQ01000041.1:3278-10117 GCA_002414205.1 Gallionellaceae bacterium UBA5126
TCGATCACCATCAGGCTGGCGTTGGGCACATCGACGCCAACTTCGATCACCGTGGTGGCGACCAGCAACTGGATTTCCCCGGCCTTGAAGGCAGCCATGACACGGGCTTTTTCGGCATTTTCCAGCCGTCCGTGTACCAGCCCGACGCGCAGTTGCGGGAAGGTGGCGCGCAGGCGCTCGAAGGTTTCCACCGCGTTTTGCAATTCCAGCGTTTCCGATTCCTCAATCAGCGGGCAAACCCAATACGCCTGTTGCCCCGCACCACAGGCGATGAGGACGCGCTCACACACCTCGTCGCGGCGCGCCTCGCTGACCAGTTTGGTGACGACCGGCGTGCGTCCCGGCGGCAACTGGTCAATCAGCGACACATCCAGATCGGCGTAATAACTCATGGCTAGGGTGCGCGGAATCGGCGTGGCGCTCATCATCAACTGGTGCGGCAGCGGGCCGTCGCCCGCCTTGTTGCGCAGCGCCAGCCGTTGCTGCACGCCGAACTTGTGTTGCTCATCGACAATCACCAGCCCCAGGTTGGCAAAGGCCACGTCCTTCTGGAACAGCGCGTGCGTGCCGATGGCCAACGGCGTTTGCCCGCTGGCAATGTGGGCGCTGGCGCGCTGCTTGTCGGATTTTTTCAAACTGCCGGACAACCACACCGGGGCGATGCCCAGCGGTATCAGCCATTCCGACAACTTGCGAAAATGCTGCTCGGCCAGAATTTCCGTCGGCGACATCAGCGCCACTTGGTAGCCATTTTCCATGGCCTGCAAGGCGGCCAGCGCGGCGACGATGGTTTTGCCGCTGCCGACATCGCCCAGCAACAAGCGCTGCATGGGGTGCGGCTGGCACAAATCGGCGGCGATTTCCTGCCACACCTTGTGCTGCGCGGCGGTGAGTTGAAACGGCAAGCTGGCCAGCAGCGCGGCGGTGTGTTGCTGGCGCGGCGGCATGGGCGGGGCTTGGCGGCTTTGGCGTTGGCGATGGTGCAGCCGCATGGACAACTGCTGCGCCAGCAATTCATCGAACTTGATGCGCTGCCAGGCCGGGTGCTGGCGCGACTCCAACAGGTGCGGGGCAATGTCCGGCGGTGGCTGGTGCAGCAAGTCCACACTCTCGCCGAAGCCCTTGAGGTTAAAGGCCTGCTGCACAACCTGCGGCAAGGTGTCGCCCAGCGGCAGCACCTCCAGCGCGTTGAGTATCAGCTTGCGCAAGGTGGTTTGCGACAGCCCGGCGGTGGTGGGATACACCGGCGTGAGGCTGCTGGACAGCGGCGTGTCGCCCGCCACCCGGCTGCATTTGGCATGCACCATTTCCAGCCCGTAAAAACCTTCGCGCACCTCGCCCACGGCGCGTATCGTTTGCCCCACCGCCAGCAACGACGGCATGCCGCCGTGAAAATGCAAAAAGCGCAAAAACAGCGTCGCCCCGCCTTCTTCCAGCCGGCAGACCAAGGCGCGGCGCGGGCGGTGGGTGATTTCGTTGTGGGTAATAATGCCCTGCACCTGGGCGCTGGTCCCGGCGCGCAGCGTGGCAATCGGGGCGAGATGGGTTTCGTCCTCGTAGCGTAGCGGCAAATGCAACAACAAATCCGCCCGCCGCCGAATGCCGAGCTTGGCCAATCGGGCGAGGGTGGTGGGGCGGATTTTGACGGGGGCGGTCAAGGTGGAAATGGCGATGCACCCTCACGCGTGTCTCCTCCCCCGGCGATGGCTCCGGCACGAAGGAAACTGGATTGCCGTTCGTGCTGAGCTTGTCGAAGCACAAGCATCCATTCACATTTCGACAGGCTCAATGCGAACGGATGCTTGGAGAGTTCAATGGGGGGGAGGCGTCATGCGCGGGTGGTTTCAGCTAGGTGTTACAGCACCATCACCCCGTCCGCCTCGACCAGCGCATTGCGCGGCAACGAGGCCACGCCGACGGCGGCGCGGGCGGGATAGGGCTGGGCAAAGTATTCGGCCATGATTTCGTTCACCTTGGCGAAGTTGCCCAAATCGGTGAGGAAAATGTTCAGCTTGACCACATCGCCCAAGCCACCACCCGCTGCGATCGTCACGGCGCGCAGGTTCTGGAACACGCGATGAATCTGCGCCTCGATGCCATCCACCATCTGCATGGATTCAGGATCCAGGCCGATTTGCCCGGACAGATACACGGTGTCGCCGACCTTCACGGCCTGGGAATAGGTGCCAATGGCGGCGGGGGCGTCGTTGGTTTGGATAATGGTTTTTTGAGCCATGAAAACAACCTCATTAATAAATTAGGGGTAAAAAAATTGCGCGGCGGATTATATCCTTCCTGCCCTACTTTGCCTTGCCGAATGCACACAAGCGCCACCGCGCTAAAAATGGTGCATTTTATCTGCTCCATGCTGATTATTAAGCCAATTTTATTCCGGCAAGCATGTTGTATAGTAGACTGGCTTACCATACTTTGATTGCGGAGATTGCGTTGAAATTCCTGATCGCCCCCTTACTGGATGCATACACCCCGAAACGACGGCACGGGGCGGGCGGGTTGCTGATGGGCTGCCTCATCCTGATGCTCGCCTTCATCTTGCGCTTGCTCATTGCCCCAATAGAGGCGGGACTGCCGTTTCTGACCTTTTTCCCTGCCGTGACGCTCGCCGCGATCTTTGGTGGCGTGTGTGCCGGTATCTTCGCCTTGTGCATCGCTACATTACTGGCCGACTATTTCTTTTTTCCGCCCTATCAAGCGTGGGCTTGGTTATTCCATCAAGATATTGTCTGGTCGAATGCCATATTCGGCCTCGAAGGATTACTGGTGATTGCCGCCATTGAAGCGATGTATCAACAGCAACGCCGTTCAAAGGAAACAGAGGACTTGTTGCGACAATTGGAAGCCGCCAAGCAAGATCAACAAATCGCAGCCGTGGCCTTTGAAGCACAAGAAGGCGTGATGATTACCGATGCCAATGGGGTAATTTTGCGTGTCAATCAGGCATTTACCCTGCTGAGTGGCTATGAAGCGCACGAGCTGGTCGGCAAAACACCCAAAATCATCAAGTCCGGGCGACATGATGCTGAATTTTATCGCCAAATGTGGCAATCCCTTGCGGAAACAGGCACCTAGTGCGGGGAAATCTGGGAAAAGCGTAAGGATGGCAGCCTGTATTTGAAATGGTTAACCATTGCTGCCGTTCGGGATGCCACGGGGGCGATTACACACTATGTCAGCACACAAACCGACATCACCGAACGCGTGGCAGCCGCGCATCAAATTGAACATCTCGCGTTTTATGATCCGTTAACGCAGTTGCCTAATCGGCGTCTGCTACTGGATCGCTTTGGCCAGACCTTACTCGCCAGCCAACATAGCGGCGAATACGGTGCCCTGCTGTTCCTTGACCTGGATCACTTCAAGTTCATCAATGACAGCTTTGGGCATGCCATGGGGGATGCACTATTGCAGCAGGTTGCTGAACGCTTGCGCGAATGCGTCCGGGCCGCTGACACGGTGGCACGTTTAGGCGGAGATGAGTTTGTCATTCTGCTGGAAGACCTCAGCACCAATCATCTGACTGCCGCCCGCGAAGCAGAGCATATTGCAGAAGCAATTTTGCTCATGCTGGCCATCCCGTATCAGATTGGTGAGGTTGAACATCATAGCTCTGCCAGCATTGGCATCACGCTGTTCGGCCAGACCAATGAGCCGCAAGAAGTCTTTTTCCGCCAGGCGGACATTGCCATGTACCAAGCCAAAAAAGCCGGGCGCAACATCGTGCGTTTTTTTGATCCCACCATGCAACAATCCATCGCCGAGCGCGCGACGCTGGTGGAAGAATTGCGCCATGCCATTGACCGGCAACAGCTCCAGTTGTACTACCAAGTTCAATGCAATGACCAAGGGGCCGCCATCGGCGCAGAAGCCCTGATCCGCTGGAGACATCCCGACAAAGGCTTGGTTTCCCCGCAGAAATTCATCCCGCTGGCAGAAGAAACGGATCTCATCCTGCCGATCGGCCTTTGGATACTGGCAACGGCCTGTCAACAACTCAATGCTTGGCAACAGTCGCCACAAACGCAACACATGAAGCTCTCGGTGAACGTCAGTGCCCGCCAACTACAACAGGACAGCTTTGTGTCCGACGTCACTGCCGCCATGACGCGCTTCGCGGTACGGCCTGAACTGCTGAAACTGGAGATTACCGAAAGCATGCTGGTCAACAACGTGGAATGCACCATCGCCAAAATGCAAGCCTTGCGCGCCATTGGCATCCGTTTTTCCATGGATGACTTTGGCACCGGCTATTCCTCATTGCAGTATTTGAAGCGCCTGCCATTGTCGCAACTGAAAATCGACCAAGCGTTTGTGCGCGATTTGGTGAGCGACGAAAACGACAAGGCCATTGTGCGCACCATTATCGGCATGGCGCAAAGTATGGAATTGAATTTGATTGCCGAAGGCGTGGAAACCGAGGCGCAACGGGATTTGTTACTGGCGATGGGCTGCCGCCAGTTTCAGGGGTATTTGTTCAGCAAGCCCATCCCCATCGCCGAATTTGAAGTTTTACTTCAACACATGAGCGCAGGCTGAGCGTTATTCCAGATTCTGGATTTGCTCACGCATTTGCTCAATCAGGATTTTCATTTCCATGGCGCTGCGGGCCACTTCGGCATCCACCGATTTAGAGCCTAGCGTATTGGCTTCGCGGTTCAATTCCTGCATCAGAAAATCCAGCCGCTTACCCACCGCGCCACCGTTTTTCAGAATGCGGCGCATTTCGGTCAGGTGGCTGCCTAGGCGCGACAACTCTTCATCCACGTCGATCTTGCTGGCGAATTGCACGATTTCCTGCCGCACGCGATCTTGATCGATTTGCTGCACGGCTTCCTGCAAGCGGGCAATCAGGCGTTGCTCGTAGTTGGCAATCGCGGCGGGGATATTGGGCATCACGACGCGGCGCAATGCGTCGATTTTTTCCACCCGTTCCAGCAAAAAATCATGCAGCTTGGCCCCTTCGCGGGCACGCGAAGCGGAAAATTCTTCCAGTGCCTGCGCCAGCAAGGTCAGCAGTGTCTGCCGCAGCCCATCCGCATCGGCTTCCGGTGCGGTCAGCACGCCAGGCCAGCGCAACACATCCGACACGCTTAAGCCACGCGCATCCGGCAACGACGCTTGCACGGCCTCGCTCCAGGTCGCCAGTTGGCGCAACATGTCGCTGTTCAGCGTCACACTCTCCTGCGTGTTACGAGCCGTATAGTTGATGCGACATTCCACCTTGCCGCGCTGTAAGCGGGCGCTGATGGCTTCGCGCAAGGCCCCTTCAAAGACACGCAATTCCTCCGGCATGCGAAGCTGAATGTCGAGGTAGCGATTGTTGACCGCACGCAACTCCAGTGAAAAGGTGCCATGGGCGTTGTCGGTACGGGTATTGGCATACCCGGTCATGCTTAAAATCATGTTTTTTCCTGTCAGGGGCTGGGCGTGGGGCGCGCATTATATTACGATTGCGCCCCCAGTCGTTTTTACCGATGTCCCTGTTCAATGAATTTTTCTGTCCATCAAGCCAGTCACATCGGTCACCGCAAATACAATCAAGATCGCGTGGCCTATGTTTACAACCAGGACGCGCTGCTTTTGTTGCTGGCCGACGGCATGGGAGGGCACCTGCATGGAGAGATGGCGGCATCCACCGCCATCTCCACGTTTATCGAAGCCTTCGCCAACGCCTTCCCGGTGTTGCTGGAGGATGCTGAATTATTTCTGAGCAACGTCATGCGTCATGCGCACAACCGCGTGTTGTCGATTAGCAACGACAAACGCCGCGATGATGCCCCTGGCACGACCTGTGTGGCCGCGATGGTTATCAATGGCAAGCTGCATTACGCACATGCGGGCGACTCACGGCTGTATCTGCTGCGCGGCGGGCGGGTGCTGGCAAGAACGCTGGATCACTCGCTGGTATCACATTGGATACAGTGGGGGATGCTGACCGAAGAGCAAGCCCGCACACATCCGCAACGCAACCAAATTACCAACTGCCTGGGCGGTGCCGAGGAAGTGTTCTATATGGACATGGCCGATCCGATCACGTTGGAAGCAGGGGATGTCCTGCTACTGGGAAGCGATGGTTTGTGGTCGCCGTTCAGCGATGCGGAATTGGTTTCTGCATTTGGCAATAACAACAACACCGATGCGGTGCTGCAATCCTTGGTGGTCGCGGCACTGGAACGCGAACCCGGCCGCGCCGACAATATCAGCGGACTTGTGGTGCGCTGGGGTGATTAACCCACCCATTCTTATTTAAGGAACCCCATGCGCCCAAGTCAACGCACCCCCGACCAACTCCGCCCCATCCGCATTACCCGCCACTACACCAAACACGCCGAAGGCTCGGTGCTGATTGAATGCGGCGACACCAAAGTGATTTGCACCGCCAGCGTCGAAGCTCGCGTCCCACCGCATAAAAAGGGCACGGGCGAAGGCTGGGTAACCGCCGAATACGGCATGTTGCCGCGCTCCACCGGCAGCCGCATGGCGCGTGAAGCCGCCAAAGGTAAACAATCCGGTCGCACCCAGGAAATCCAGCGCCTGATTGGCCGCAGCCTGCGCGCCGTGGTCGATTTGGCCAAACTGGGCGAACACACCATTCAAATTGACTGCGACGTGATCCAAGCCGACGGCGGTACCCGCACTGCCAGCATCACCGGCGCGTATGTTGCCCTGCACGATGCGGTCAGCGCCATGCTGGCCAAGGGCATGATTACCGCATCCCCGCTGATTGATTCCGTCGCGGCGATTTCCGTCGGCGTGTATCAAGGCACGCCGGTGCTGGATTTAGATTATCTGGAAGACTCCGATTGCGACACCGACATGAA
>DHYQ01000041.1:10202-25845 GCA_002414205.1 Gallionellaceae bacterium UBA5126
TCGTTTAGCCGCGCCGAAATGAACGCCCTGCTGGATTTGGCACAACTGGGCATCGCGCAACTCGCCCAAATGCAGCACACGGCACTCACAAGCTAAACCAGCGCCATACACGCCAAAGCAGAACGGGAAGGCACATGCCTTCCCGTTTTACTTACGCGCCTATCTTGCCCTTTACGCCACAGGCGACCGCTTCCAAATCAGCAACAACCATGCGCCCAGTAAACTTTGTAGCAGATACAGGATGCTGGAAACGCCATGCAGCATGCGAAACTCCCCAGCCTGTGGACTGTGCATCACCTCCAACGGAGCCGCCAGGTGTTTCAGCTCGGCCATATACGGCTGCAACAGAAACAATTGCAGCGCACCCAACAGCAATACACACACCGTCAGCCAGAAGGCACGGGGCGTGGTGTGGTGCTGGGAGAAACTGCGTTGATGCACCAACAGGTAGCCGCCACAAATCAAGCCTAAATACCCCACCACCTGAAACATCTCTCCAGCCAACATCCCCGCCAGGATGCGATCTGGCTGTGCGCGAAACAAGACCGGCACGGCAAGATAACCGATACTCCACAGCGCCCCGACCCACGCGGTCAGCATCAACTGCGCCAGCTTGTCGGGTAGCAACGACCACTTCACAGCGCCAGCCCTTTATCGTCAAACATGCCTTCAAATAACACCGAACTTAGATAGCGCTCCCCGGAGTCGGGCAAAATCACCACAATGGTTTTGCCACTGTTTTGTGGACGTTTGGCATGACGTATTGCAGCAGCCACGGCGGCCCCACAGGAAATCCCGGCCAAGATACCTTCTTCACGCGCCAGACGGCGCGCATAGGTCACGGCCTCTTCGTTACTGACTTGCTCAATAACGTCAATCAAGGACATATCCAGAATATCCGGCACAAAACCCGCGCCAATACCCTGTATCTTGTGCGGCCCGGGCTTCAAGGCTTCACCCGCCCGCTTCTGACTCAGCACCGGGCTGGCCGCAGGCTCAACGGCAATCGTTTCAATTTTTTTGCCCTGCTTGTGCTTCAGGTAGCGCGATACCCCGGTAATCGTGCCACCGGTTCCCACCCCTGCCACCAGAATGTCCACCGCACCCAAAGTATCGTGCCAAATTTCCGGCCCAGTGGTTTTTTCATGAATCGCTGGATTGGCCGGATTTTTGAATTGATGCAGCAAGACAAAGCGCGAATCGGAAGCGGCAATTTCTTCCGCCTTCGCCACTGCACCACTCATGCCTTTGGCACCTTCGGTCAACACCAATTTCGCCCCATATGCCAACAGCAATTTGCGCCGCTCGATACTCATGGTGTCGGGCATGGTCAGGGTCAGCGGAATGCCGCGCACCGCACAGGCAAAGGCCAAGGCGATGCCGGTATTGCCACTGGTCGGCTCTACCAACTCCTTGCCCGGCCCCAGCAGACCACGACTTTCGGCGTCATCCACCATCGCAACGCCCAGCCTATCCTTGACCGAATAAGCCGGATTACGCCCTTCCAGTTTGGCGTACACGGTCGCAAATACGTCACCGAGAATCCGATTCAGTCGCACCAGCGGCGTTCTGCCAACGGCATGTGTATTGTTCAAATAACTATTGATCATGTTGATCCCCTTTCAACGGACAATTGCAAATGGACAAATGAAAAAGCCGGGCTAACCCGGCTTTTTCAACATCTCAACAGCACTTAAGCTGCTTCAACCACTTCGGTCGTACCATCATCCGCAGGACGATCCAGCAGTTCAACAAATGCCATAGGAGCATTGTCGCCTTGACGGAAACCGCACTTCAGGATGCGCAGATAGCCACCGTTGCGGGTCGCATAACGTGGACCCAGTTCGTCGAACAGCTTGACGACCATTTCACGGTCACGCAGACGGGCAAACGCCAAACGACGGTTGGACAGGTTTGCAGTCTTGCCCAATGTCAGGATGGGTTCTGCAACACGGCGCAATTCCTTGGCCTTGGGCAAAGTTGTTTTGATGACTTCGTGACGCAACAGGGAAACAGTCATGTTGCGCAGCATGGCCAAGCGATGGCTGCTGGTACGATTGAGTTTTCTGAGACCGGAACGGTGACGCATGTTTTACCTTTCTAACTTATTATGACTGGCTTCAGGACGAAACAGGCCAGTTTTCCAGTTTCATGCCCAACGACAAGTTGTGTTCGGCGAGAACCTGTTTGATTTCATTCAACGACTTGCGACCCAAGTTCGGCGTGCGCAACAGATCGTTTTCAGTGTATTGAATCAAATCGCCAATGTAATGAATGCTTTGTGCTTTCAAACAATTGGAAGAGCGCGGCGTCAATTCCAGATCGTCCACTGGACGCAACAGAATTGGATCAACCTTGGGCGCCTGAACCTTTTCAACCACAGGCTCGGTACCTTCCAAGGCAGCAAACACGGAGAACTGATCCACCAGAATGCGCGCCGCATTGCGGATCGCTTGTTCGGGATCAATCGCACCATTGGTTTCAATGTGCATCACCAGCTTGTCCAGATCAGTACGCTGTTCCACACGAGCACTTTCAACAGCATAGCTCACGCGGCTGATCGGGCTGAAAGAAGCATCCAAGGCAATGTGACCCACGGCACGGGTTTCACCGGGCACTTGACGGGAAATCGCCGATACATAGCCACGACCTTGCTCCACCTTGATTTGCATATCCAACTCGCCACCGGCGGTCAAATGAGCAATCACGTGATCTGGATTGATAATTTCGACATCCGCGTGCGGTGCAATATCGGCTGCGGTCACCAGAGCTGGGCCGGACTTTTTCAGTGCCAGCACCACTTCAGATTGACCATGCAGGCGCAAAACCACACCTTTCAAATTCAGCAACAAATCAACAACATCTTCCTGAACGCCATCCAGGGTTGCGTACTCATGCAATACGCCTGCGATTTTCACTTCAGTTGGAGCGGATCCCGCCATCGAAGACAGCAGGATACGACGCAGTGCATTGCCTAAGGTGTGACCGTAGCCGCGTTCAAAGGGCTCCATGACAACTTTTGCATCGGTGTCAGAAATCCTTTGCACATCAATAATGCGCGGCTTCAAAAATTCATTGTTAGGCATAAAGACTCCAGGCGGATTACTTAGAATACAGCTCAACCACCAGATGTTCATTGATGGTTGCAGACAATTCCGCACGTTGCGGCAATGCCTTGAATGTACCCTTGCATTCCTTCACATCCACTTCCAGCCATTCAGGGAAGCCACGTTGCTCCGCAGCAGCCAAAGCAGCCTTGATGCGCAATTGTGCACGAGCAGTCTCAACGACTTGCACAACATCACCGGGACGCACTTGATAGGATGGAATGTTGACACGCTTACCATTCACCAGCACGCCATTGTGGCGAACCACTTGACGCGCTTCCGAACGGGACGCACCGAAACCCATGCGATAGGAAACACTGTCCAGACGGGATTCCAGCAATTGCAGCAATGTTTCGCCGGTAATGCCCTTTTGACGCGCCGCTTCCTTGTAGGTTAAACGGAATTGCTTTTCCAGCACGCCGTAAACGCGACGAACTTTTTGCTTTTCACGCAACTGTGTACCGTACTCGGACAGACGTGTGTTCTTCTTTTGACCATGTTGGCCAGGTGCATAAGCACGGCGTTCAATCGCGCACTTATCGGTGAAGCACTTTTCACCCTTCAAAAACAACTTTTCGCCTTCACGACGACATTGGCGGCATTTTGGATCAAGATTTCTAGCCAAGATTGACTCCCAGGAGATTAAATACGACGCTTTTTGGGCGGACGGCAACCGTTATGTGGCACCGGGGTAATATCCGAAATACTGGTGATTTTGAAACCAGCAGCATTCAGTGCACGCACTGCGGACTCACGACCAGGGCCAGGTCCCTTGATACGAACTTCCAGATTCTTCACACCACACTCCGCTGCCGACTTACCGACAACTTCTGCGGCAACCTGAGCCGCAAAAGGCGTGCTCTTGCGAGAACCCTTGAAACCTTGAGCACCGCTTGTCGACCAAGCCAAGGCATTGCCCTGACGATCGGTAATGGTGACGATGGTATTGTTAAAAGAGGCGTGAACGTGCGCGATACCTTCAGCAACGTTCTTTTTTACTTTTTTACGCACCTTGGTGCTTGGTTTAGCCATAATCCTAATCCTTTATGCGCTATGCAAATTATTTCTTGGAACCAGCGATTGCCTTGCGGGGGCCTTTACGGGTACGTGCATTAGTACGTGTGCGTTGACCACGGCATGGCAAACCACGACGATGACGCAGACCCCGATAGCACCCCAAATCCATCAAGCGCTTGATGTTCATGGTGACTTCACGACGAAGATCACCTTCGACCGTGAACTTGGCAACCTCTTCGCGCAGCTTTTCGACGTCGGCGTCAGCGAGATCCTTCATCTTTGTTGTTGGATTTACGCCAGCCGCAGCGCAAATCTCTTTGGAACGAGAACGACCAATCCCGTAAATCGCAGTCAAAGCGATTACGGCATGTTGATGATTGGGGATGTTTACCCCTGCAATACGTGCCATGCAGATACCCTATATTCAAAAGGAAAATTATAACACCCGAAGGCGATCTAACTCAATTAACCTTGACGTTGCTTATGGCGAGGCTCGGAACAAATCACCCGAACAACACGCTTGCGAACGACAACTTTACAATTACGACAGATTTTTTTAACAGAAGCTTGAACTCTCATTTTATTCTCCAAATAACTGGTTGCTACTTGGCGCGGAACACAATCCGTGCCTTGCTCAAATCGTAGGGGGTCAATTCCACCGTCACTTTGTCACCGGGCAAAATCTTGATGTAATGCATACGCATTTTTCCAGAAATGTGCCCAAGCACCACATGACCATTTTCCAATTTGATGCGAAACGTTGCATTCGGCAGAGACTCTTCAATCTCGCCTTGCATCTGAATAACGTCTTCCTTAGCCATTAGCGCAGACTCCCACCTTTAAAGTTTGCCTTTTTCAACAGACTTTCATACTGATGAGTCATCAGATAAGACTGCACTTGCGCCATGAAATCCATGGTTACCACAACCAAGATCAGCAACGAGGTACCACCAAAATAGAACGGTACATTCCAGTTAATTACCAAAAACTCTGGCAGCAAACAGACCAATGCCACATAGAAAGCACCCACCAAGGTCAAACGCAACATGATCTTCTCAATATATTTAGCGGTCTGCTCACCAGGACGAATACCAGGCAAAAAGGCGCCACTCTTCTTGAGATTGTCTGCCGTTTCTTTTGGGCTGAAAACCAGCGCGGTATAAAAGAAACAGAAGAAAAAGATCGCTGCCGCATAGGCCATCACATAGATGGGCTGCCCTGGCGACAATTTCTCACTGATGGACTTCAACCAACCCATACCATGACCATCTCCCAACCAGCCCGCAATTGTTGCCGGGAAGAGAATGATACTAGAGGCAAAGATCGGCGGAATAACACCGGCCATATTCAGTTTCAGCGGCAGATGCGAGGAATTACCGCCGTACACCTTATTACCGACTTGACGCTTGGCATAGTTCACCAGAATCTTACGTTGACCGCGCTCCACGAACACCACCAGCGCTGTCACAGCCACCGCACCAAGCAACAACATCAAGACCAGCGGAATGGAAAAGGCACCTGTTCTGACCAACTCCAAGGTACTACCAATTGCTGTCGGCAAACCGGCGGCAATCCCCGCGAAGATAATCAACGAAATACCATTACCCAAACCACGCTCAGTAATTTGCTCACCCAACCACATCAAGAACATTGTGCCAGTGACCAACGTAAACGTAGAGGTCAACAAGAACATCACACCAGGATTGGGAACCAGTCCAGGCTGCGATTGAAGTGCGATGGAAATACCATAAGCTTGGAACAATGCCAGACCCAGCGTCCCATAACGGGTGTATTGCGTGATCTTGCGACGACCAGCCTCGCCTTCCTTCTTCAACTGCTCCAAATACGGCACCGCAATCGCTGCGAGCTGCATGATGATGGAAGCAGAAATATAGGGCATGATTCCCAAGGCAAAAATAGTGAAGCGGGATAACGCACCACCGGAGAACATGTTAAACATGCCCAAAATGCCACTTTTTTGCTGTTTGAACAAATCCGCCAAGACAGTCGGATCAATGCCCGGCACCGGAATATGTGCGCCGATACGGTAAACAACTAACGCCCCCAGCAAAAACCAGAGGCGCTTGCTCAAATCACCGTATTTATTTGCCGATTTGACAGGTGTATTCACTGGCTACCCTTATTCGGCAATGCTTCCACCAGCAGCTTCGATGGCAGCACGCGCACCTTTGGTGGCAGCGATACCTTGCAAGGTGACTGCACGATCAATCTCACCGCACAGAATAACCTTGGCCGCCAGTGCACGGCTCGACACCAAGCCAACTTGCTTCAGGGCCAACAAATCCACATTATCCACAGGCAAGGCTGCGATATCACCCAGACGAACCTCTTGCGTATCATCTCGAGTCAGCGAAACGAAACCACGCTTGGGCAAGCGGCGTTGCAAAGGCATCTGACCGCCTTCGAAACCCACTTTATGAAAACCACCCGCACGGGATTTTTGACCCTTGTGACCACGACCGGCTGTCTTGCCGAGACCGGAGCCAATACCGCGACCAACACGGCGCTTGGCGTGCTTCGCACCAACTGCGGGTTGAATAGTATTCAGTTCCATTTATGCCTCACACTTAACCAGATAAAACACCTTATTGATCATGCCGCGCACTTCAGGAGTATCAACCAACTCAACGGTGTGATTGATACGACGCAGACCTAGACCACGAATGGTGTCACGATGGGACTTTTTAGTGCCAATCAGGCTTTTGACCTGTGTCACCTTGATTGTCTTAGCAGTAGTCATGACTTACCCCAAAATTTCTTCAACGCTCTTGCCGCGCTTGGCAGCGATTTCGGCAGGGGAGCTCAAGGCCTTCAAACCATTCAAAGTTGCACGAACAACATTGTAAGGATTGCTGGAGCCAATACACTTGGCCAAAACGTTGTGCACACCAACGGCTTCAAAAACAGCACGCATCGCACCACCGGCGATAATCCCGGTACCGTCGGAAGCAGGCTGAATCAGCACCTTAGCGGCACCATGCTTACCAACAACCGCATGATGAACCGTGCCATTCTTCAAATTAACTTTGACCAGATTGCGACGCGCTTCTTCCATGGCCTTTTGCACAGCAACTGGCACTTCCTTGGACTTACCCTTACCCATTGCAACACGACCATCGCCATCACCAACGACTGTCAGCGCAGCGAACCCCATGATACGACCACCTTTTACAACCTTGGTGACGCGATTCACAGAGATCATTTTTTCGATCATGCCGTCATCGCGCTCTTCTTTTTGCTGCGACTTACCTTGTGGCTTTGCCATATTCAACTCCAATTAGAACTGCAAGCCATGCTCGCGTGCAGCCTCTGCCAATGCTTTAACGCGACCATGATATCGATTACCGGAACGGTCAAAGGCGACCTGCGTGATGCCAACGCTCTTTGCCTTTTCGGCAATACGCTGACCAACAATCGCTGCGGCTGCCACATTACCACCGTTAGAAACCTGAGACTTAACTTCAGCTTCCAAAGTAGAGGCACTCGCCAAAATCTTGCCACCACACGCAGAAATAATTTGCGCATAGATGTGCAGATTAGTGCGATTTACTGCCAAGCGAATACTCTTTTTTTCAGCAATACGTGCACGGGTTTTGCGTGCTCTGCGCTGACGCGCTTCTTTCTTGTTCAACATGTTCGCCTCAATTACTTCTTCTTGGTTTCTTTCAGAGTGACAACTTCGTCACTGTAGCGGACACCCTTACCCTTGTAAGGCTCAGGCTGACGATATGCACGAATTTCAGCAGCAACTTGACCAATTTTTTGCTTATCCGCACCCTTCAACACAATTTCAGTTTGTGTCGGAGTAGTCACAACAACACCTTCTGGCATTTGATAAGCAACAGGATGGGAGAAACCCAAGGTCAGATTCAATGTACTGCCAGCAGCTTGCGCACGATAACCCACACCCACCAGGGTCAGCTTGCGCTCAAAGCCCTTGCTAACGCCCTCAACCATGTTTGCCAACAGCGCACGCGCGGTGCCAGACATTGCACCTGCTTCACGACTACCATCTGCAGCCTTGCACAGCAGTGCATCACCTTCACGAACAATCGCAACACTGGCTGGAAAAGAACGCTGCAAAGCACCAAGCGCACCCTTCACGGACACATCATTACCAGACAAAACCACTTCCACACCCTGAGGCACAACCACCGGATTCTTAGCGACTCTAGACATGTTTACCCCTTACGCCACGATACACAGGACTTCACCACCCACACCCTGGGCACGAGCCTTGCGATCAGTCATCAAACCCTTGGAGGTCGAAACAATAGCAATGCCCAAACCATTCATCACAGGCGCAATGTCGGTAGAACCTTTGTAAATACGAAGACCAGGGCGGCTGACACGCTGAATCTTTTCGATTACCGAGCGGCCGGCATAGTACTTCAAACCAATTTCCAGAGCGGCTTTACCACTTTCAGATTTAGCAACGCTAAAATCCTCAATGTAGCCTTCATCCTTCAACACCTCAGCAATCGCCACCTTCAACTTAGACGAAGGCATCGATACAGTCACCTTTTGCGCAGCTTGCGCATTGCGAATACGCGTCAACATATCTGCAATTGGATCATTCATGCTCATACACTTCTCCTACCAACTAGCCTTAACAAGCCCTGGAATTTCACCACGCATCGCATATTCACGCACCTTGATACGACCCAGACCAAACTTACGGAAAGTACCACGAGGACGCCCAGTCAGCGCACAACGATTACGCAAGCGCACAGGACTCGCATTGCGAGGCAAGGCCTGAAGCTTCAAACGCGCAACAGCACGCTCTTCGTCGCTCAGCTTGACGTTATTAATAATCGCAAACAAAGCTTCGCGTTTTTCAGCAAACTTCGCCACGGTATCACGGCGCTTTTGCTCACGATTAATCAATGCCACTTTTGCCATTAGTCTTCTCTCATTTCTTTAAAGGGAGCTTGAAAGCCATCAGAAGAGCTTTAGCTTCTTCATCAGTTTTTGCTGTCGTGGTAATGGTGATATTCATGCCACGCAACGCATCAATCTTCTCGTACTCAATTTCAGGAAAAATGATCTGCTCTTTGACGCCCATGTTGTAATTACCACGACCATCAAAAGACTTACCAGAAATACCACGAAAATCGCGAATACGAGGAATCGCCACAGAAATCAGACGATCCAAGAATTCATACATGCGCTCTTTACGCAATGTAACCTTACAGCCAACAGGATAATCAGAACGAATCTTGAAACCCGCGATAGACTTCTTTGCCAGCGTAACAACAGGCTTTTGACCTGCAATCTTCTGCATATCGCCAACAGCAAACTCCATTACCTTCTTGTCAGCAACTGCCTCACCCACACCCATATTCAGTGTGATTTTTTCAATGCGAGGCACTTCCATTACCGACTTATACCCAAATTGCTTAATCAATTCAGGCACTACTTGGTCTTTATAAACATCATACAAACGCGCCATTTATCACCCCTTAAGCGTCAATTACTTCGCCATTGGACTTGAAAATACGCACTCTGCGCCCGTTTTCCAATGTCTTAACACCCACTCGATCCGCCTTTTTGGTAGCTGGATTAAAGATCGCCACATTGGAAACATGCACCGGCATCTCTTTTTCAACAATACCACCACTCAGACCCTTAACAGGATTAGGCTTTTGATGCTTCTTCACCTTATTAATTCCTGCTACGAGCACATGCTGATCGAGCACTTGCAACACGCTACCGCGAGCACCCTTATCTTTACCAGCAATAACGATCACATCGTCATTCTTTTTGATTTTTTGCATGACCTTCCTCGATTCGCTTACTATTTACAGAACTTCAGGCGCAAGCGAGACAATTTTCATAAATTTTTCAGTACGCAACTCACGCGTCACCGGGCCAAAAATACGCGTCCCAATAGGCTCCAGCTTGTTATTCAACAAAACCGCAGCATTACCATCAAACTTCACCAAAGAACCGTCATTACGACGAACCCCCTTGGCAGTCCGAACCACAACAGCGTTGTACACCTCACCCTTTTTGACGCGACCACGTGGCGCAGCATCCTTGATGCTGACCTTGATCACATCACCAACGGATGCGTATCGACGCTTGGAGCCACCCAACACCTTGAAGCACATTACAGAGCGCGCCCCGGTATTGTCAGCAACATCCAGTACTGTTTGCATTTGAATCATTTTACTCTCCAACTTATTCCGCAAACGGCGGCCAGTTTTGGAACCCGCTAGGGGTTAGGTCGCCGGTTGCGGCGATATAAGAAGCTAAATATTATATGCAACTCCGAGGAGTTGCACAAGATATTTCAGCTATTAAACCGCAGCTTTTTCAAGCAGCTTCGCTACACGCCAAGATTTTGTCTTGGCCATGGGGCGGCACTCTTCAATCAATACCTGATCACCAGACTTGAATTCGTTATTCTCGTCATGTGCGTGGTATTTCTTGGAGACGCGAACAACTTTACCCAACAAAGGGTGTTTCACCTTACGCTCCACCAACACAGTAACCGTCTTGTCCATTTTGTCACTTACAACGGTACCAGCCAAAGTACGCTTCAATTTGACTTCGCTCATTTCACAGCACCTTTTTGTGTCAGAACAGTTTTAATCCGGGCAATGTCACGGCGAACTTTACGGATTTCGCTGGTATTGCTCATTTGCTGAGTCGCAACTTTCATGCGCAAACCGAATTGCGCCTTGGTCAAAGACAGCAATTCTGCATTCAGCTCATCAGCAGTCTTGTTTTTCAATTCACTTGCTTTCATGTTAGGTCCCTACTTGTCGCACTACAAAAGTTGTGGGGAAAGGCAACTTGGCGGAAGCCAGGCGGAAAGCTTCACGCGCCAACTCTTCAGCCACACCATCCATTTCGTACAACATTTTGCCAGGTTGAATTTCGGCCACGTAGTACTCAGGATTACCCTTACCATTACCCATACGCACTTCAGCAGGCTTCTGGGAAATTGGCTTATCGGGGAACACACGAATCCAGATACGACCACCACGCTTAATGTGACGCGTCATAGCACGACGGGCGGCTTCAATTTGACGGGCAGTCAAACGGCCACGACCAACGGCCTTCAAACCGAATTCACCAAAACTTACCTGGTTGCCGCGTGTCGCCAAGCCGGTATTACGGCCTTTCTGCTCCTTGCGGTATTTTCTTCTAGCTGGCTGTAGCATGCTTTGCTCCCGACTTTCTTACTTTCTTTTCTGGCTCTGCGGCGGCAGTTGCAACTTGCTCCTGACCCATATCACCCTTGAAAACCCAAACTTTAACGCCGATGATGCCATAAGTCGTCAAAGCCTCGGCCGTACCGTAATCAATATCAGCGCGCAGTGTATGCAAGGGCACACGACCTTCGCGATACCATTCAGTGCGTGCGATTTCAATACCGTTCAGACGACCACCGCTCATGATCTTGATGCCCTGAGCACCCAAACGCATAGCGTTTTGCATGGCGCGCTTCATGGCACGACGGAACATGATGCGCTTTTCCAACTGAGCAGTAATGCTTTCGGCGATCAGTTGTGCATCAATTTCAGGCTTGCGCACTTCTTCAATTGCCAAATCAACGGCTTGCAGACCCATACGCTTGCGCAATTCTGCGCGCAGCAGTTCAATGTCTTCGCCTTTTTTGCCAATTACCATCCCTGGGCGGGCGGTGTAAATGGTCACCTTGGCGCTCTTAGCAGGACGCTCGATCACAATCTTGGAAACACCAGCGCTAGCCAGCTTTTTCTTCAAGAAAGCACGGATTTCAATATCCTTGTGCAGCAACTTGGCGAAATTTTCGCTGTTGGCATACCACTTGGAATCCCAATTTTTACGTACGCTCAACCGGAAACCGGTTGGATGAATTTTCTGTCCCATAATTCCCTCAGCTACCTACGCGAACGGTAATGTGGCATGTCTGCTTTTCAATGCGATTGCCACGACCCTTAGCACGCGCTGCAAAACGCTTCAAAGATGCTGCTTTGTCAACGTAAATTACCTTGACCATCAGCGTATCGATGTCTGCACCGTCGTTGTGTTCAGCATTGGCGATTGCGGAGTCCAGTGCTTTCTTGATAATGCCAGCACCCTTTTTGGGGCTGAAGTTCAGGATGTTCAATGCCTGACCAACAGGCAGACCACGGATTTGATCCGCAACCAAGCGAGCCTTCTGGGCAGAAATACGAACATTTTTTGCAACAGCAGTTGTCAATGTCATTTCATGGTCTCCTTATCGCTTCGCTTTTTTATCAGCAGCATGACCCTTGAAGGTACGCGTCAGCGAAAACTCACCCAGTTTGTGACCAACCATATTTTCGGACACATACACGGGAATATGCTGCTTACCGTTATGCACCGCAATGGTCAAACCCACAAACTCAGGCAACACTGTGGAACGACGCGACCAAGTCTTGATAGGACGCTTGTCGTTATTGGCCCGCACTGTCTCTACTTTTTTCAGCAGATGTGCATCAACGAATGGGCCTTTCTTAATAGAACGTGCCATGAATTACCCCTTAAACCTGAAAGCGACGACGCACAATCATGTTGCTTGTACGCTTGTTGCGACGTGTACGGAAACCCTTGGCTGGAACACCCCATGGGCTGACTGGATGACGACCAGCCGCGGTCTTGCCTTCGCCACCACCATGCGGGTGGTCGATCGGGTTCATAACCACACCGCGCACGGTAGGACGAACACCGCGCCAGCGCATCGCACCAGCCTTACCAATGGAACGCAGACTGTGTTCGGAATTACCGACTTCGCCCAGTGTTGCCTTGCAATCTACGTGCACCTTGCGAATTTCACCGGAGCGCAAACGCAATTGAGCGTAGCTACCTTCACGTGCCAACAGTTGAACCGAAGTACCCGCGGAACGTGCCAATTGCGCGCCTTTGCCAGGTTGCATTTCGATGCAGTGAATCACGGAACCGACGGGAATATTGCGCAAAGGCAATGCATTACCAGGCTTGATTGGCGCTTCAGAGCCGCTAATCAGGGCTGCGCCGGCAACCACGCCCTTAGGGGCGATGATATAGCGACGTTCACCATCCGCATAGCACAACAGAGCCAAGTAGGCACTACGATTCGGATCGTATTCCAAGCGCTCAACCTTGGCAGGAATCCCATCCTTACCACGCTTGAAGTCCACCAAACGATAGTGCTGCTTGTGGCCACCACCCATATGACGAGTAGTAATGTGACCATTGTTGTTACGACCAGCAGTCTTGGTTTTCTTTTCCAGCAGCGCTGCAACTGGCTTACCCTTGTGCAGATCGCGGTTCACTACACGCAGGACGCCACGCTGACCTGGAGTAGTTGGTTTCAATTTAATCAGTGCCATGATGCTTACCCTTGCTCACTTTCTGCAAAGCTGATTTGCTGACCGGGAACCAGGCAAACAAAAGCCTTCTTCCAGTTATTACGACGCCCCGTGAAACGGCCCATGCGCTTTACCTTGCCCTTGACGCAGCAAACCTGCACGCTATCCACTGCCACCTTGAACATCAATTCAACCGCCGCCTTGATTTCGGGCTTGGTCGCATCGGATGCAACACGGAAAATCACTTGCTCGTTCTTTTCAGCAACGAAGGTTGCCTTTTCAGAAATCTGCGGAGCCAGCAACACCTTCATCAGGCGTTCTTCACTAAATTTTTGCGTGCTCATGCGAACATCTCCTCCATCTTAGCGACCGCTTCGCGGGTAATCACCACCTTAGGGAAGCGAACCAAGCTCACCGGATCAGCCTGATAGGCCTCCAGCACCAGCACATTGTGCAGATTGCGAGAAGACAGATACAAGTTTTCATCCAGAGCGTCCGTAATAAACAAAACGCGTTCATCACCCAGACCCAAGGCCTTCATTGTTTCAACAAAACGCTTGGTCTTGGGAGCATCCACCACCAAAGCATCCACCACTGTCAAACGACCTTCGGCGACCAGCTTCGACAAAATCGAAGACAAACCGGCGCGATACATTTTGCGGTTAACCTTTTGGCTGTAATTTTCCTCACCAGTATTGGGGAAAATCTTACCACCCCCACGCCACAGCGGGCTATTGGCCATACCAGCACGGGCACGACCAGTACCTTTTTGCGCAAACGGCTTCTTGGTACTACGGGAGATTTCGCTACGACCCTTTTGCTTGCTGTTGGCAGCACGGGCATTCGCCATATAGGCAGTCACCAACTGGTGCACCAGGTCTTCGTTGTATTCGCGCGCGAACACCGCATCAGACGCATTCAGGGATGCAGCAGCCTGACCTTGTTGATTAATTACCTTCAGTTCCATTACACACCTGCCTTCACTGCGGGACGAACCACCACGCTACCATTGGTGGCACCAGGAACAGCACCCTTAACCAACAGCAGTTGACGCGCAACATCAACGCGCACCACTTGCAGATTCTGCACAGTCTTCTGCACGTCACCCAAATGACCGCACATACGCTTACCAGGGAACACACGACCAGGATCCTGCGCCATACCGATAGAACCGGGTACGTTATGCGACTTGGAGTTACCATGGGTTGCGCGACCGGAAGCAAAGTTGTAGCGCTTGATGGTACCTGCAAAGCCCTTACCCTTGGAAACGCCAGTGACGTCAACCAATTGACCTTCCTTGAACATCTCAACGCTCAACTGCGCGCCCATTTGCATGGAAGCAATTTGCTCGGCAGTAACGGTGAATTCCTTCAGCTTGCTACCCGCTTGAACACCCGCTTTCGCGTAGTGACCAGCAGCAGCCTTGACCACTCGACTTGGACGACGAGTGCCGTAAGCAACTTGAACGGCGGTATAGCCATCCGTTGCCACGGACTTTAATTGCGTGATGCGATTATTGGACATTTCCAGCACAGTCACCGGCAACGAAGCGCCATCTTCGGTGAACACGCGGGTCATGCCAATCTTGCGACCGACAAGTCCTAGACTCATTTTTCTTTCCTTTTTAAGGGGTTAACTACAATTGGCTAACCGATTCTCAACAACTACAGCTTGATTTCTACATCAACACCGGCTGGCAGATCCAGCTTCATCAAAGCATCAACAGTCTTGTCTGTTGGGTCAATGATGTCCATCAAACGCAGATGGGTGCGAATTTCAAATTGATCGCGCGAGGTCTTGTTCACGTGAGGCGAACGCAGAACGTCGAAACGCTCAATCTTGGTTGGCAGAGGCACCGGGCCATTTACAACCGCGCCAGTGCGCTTGGCTGTATCCACAATCTGCGCGGCCGATTGATCGATCAGACGATAATCGAACGCCTTCAGGCGGATGCGAATTTTTTGACTTTGCATAATTTTCTCTGTCATCTATGCGGCTAACCGCTAATTAAAGAACGAATTGCACGGACATACCATGCGAGGGGGCGCATTTTATCCCATCTTTATGAAAAGTAAAGCAGATTTTCATTAGGTATCGGCAGCCACCGGAAATAAAAAACCGCAGGTGTAGCACCTGCGGTTTTCTGATCGAGCGGGTAGATTACTCGATAATCTTAGCCACCACACCGGC
>DHYQ01000036.1:0-4683 GCA_002414205.1 Gallionellaceae bacterium UBA5126
CTCACCGGCGTCGAAACCCGCACTTCTTCCCCCGTGCGCATCAAACGCCAGCGCGACACCTGCCAAAGCCTCAACACCCAAGGCTTGTATCCAACCGGCGAAGGCGCAGGCTACGCGGGCGGCATTCTGTCAGCGGCAGTGGATGGAATTGAAGTCGCCGAGGCGGTGGCGAGGAGTATGGCGGGATAGTGCCACTTTGAGTGCCTCTCAAAAATCCACAATCCAACTCCACTGCCAAAGGAGAACGGTAAATGATTCGTGTTCTACGCCATGTACGGGAAGTCAGTGACGAGCAAAAACTGACGCAATCAAAGCCTCTCGATGAGTTTCGGGATACTCCGGCTTGGGTCTTGCTGGGTGAACCCGGTGCAGGAAAATCGACCACGTTTGAAGCTGAAGCAAAGGAAACCGGTGGAAAATACCTGCGCATTGCCGAGTTTCTCGAACTGGATTTAGATGACGATGATCGCGGCAAAACGCTGTTTTTGGATGGGTTGGACGAGGTGCGAGCAGGGGGTGACAACACGCTGCTTAAAATCCGCAACAAGTTGAAGAAGCTTGGCAATCCACCCTTTCGTATTTCATGCCGTGCGGCGGATTGGTATGGCACAACGGATCAGTCCGATATTGCAGCCGCCGCTGCGGATGGAAAAATCACGGTATTGTTGCTGGAGCCATTGGCGGATGACGATATTTTGTGCATCTTGCGCGCAAACCACGGCGTTCAGAACCCGGAAAATTTTGTTAAAGAAGCGCAAAAGCGTGGCATAGACGGTTTGTTGAATAACCCACAAACCTTGGGATTGCTGGCAAAAGCGGTGCGAGACAAGCAATTTCCGGCGACACGACAAGAAACCTATTTACTTGCTTGTCGTGAAATGGCGGCAGAGGCCAACAAAATACATCGTGACAAAAAACGTGGGAATGATATTGCTGTTGAGGCTCGATTAGATGCCGCCGGACATCTTTGTGCCGTGTTGCTGTTTGCGAATCACACAGGCATCGCATTAGACAGCACACGGGTGGAAGAAAGCTTCTTTGTAGAAATAGAAATCTGCCAACCTCCCGATTCAAACGCTGCATACGCAGCAACGGGAAGCAAGTTATTTCGGCCTGCTGCCGCAGAAGAGCGAGTAGAACCGGCCCACCGCACCATCGCAGAATTTTTAGCCGCACGTTGGTTGGGTCAACAAATTGATCAGCATGGCTTGCCCTTGAAACGGGTCCTCAATTTGTTGCTGGGGCGTGATGGGCGAACGGTGGCGGGGCTGCGTGGTTTATACGCCTGGCTGGCAGTGGAATGTCTGAGTGCTCGCAAGCAGTTGATTGATGCTGACCCCATCACCGTGTTGATGTACGGTGATGTTGGCTGTATGGGAAAACAGGAAGATGTTTGGAAGGGCGTGAAACGTGATCTGGCGCAATTTGAGGCACTTCATTTCCATACGGAAGGGCTGCGGCTTGGCGATTTGGCGACGCCAGAATTGTCGGCACAATTTCAAGAAATACTGATAGCAAAAGACTGTAGCAGTACTGGATTATTGCTGATGTGGCTTGTTTTAACGATTTTGGCTGAGGGCAAAGTTTTGCCCGAACTCAAACCAGTAGTAAAAGATGCGCTGCTTGGCTTGCTGAAAGTTAGGCAGAAGATACTGGGTGCCAAAGAAATAATGCTGGATGCAACGGAGGTGATACCACCCACACACCTACTTGAGGAGGCGCTGCGCGCTTGGTGCAACCTTGGAGCAACCAACGAAGAAATTGCTCAGTTACTCGCGGAGATTGCAGACGACAAAATTGCTGATCCAAATGGCGTGTTTACCGAGATATTACTGCGCGAGTTACCTTTCCAAAATTTTTCCCCAGAGGAGGTTCTGAAATATCTTCAGGGTAACAATCGCCCTCCAGTTGGCATATTTCTGGATTATTTGGCAGAGACATCCGAGGAGAATGTGCAGAGACTGTTAGCCTTATTTTCCGATAAAAGTACGCTTTTTCAGCCGGTTGTAAGTAATAGCTTGGTGCGAGGACTCCTGCTACAACGTGGTGTTGAGCTGTGTGGTGACAAGGCGGATGGCGAGAAACTTTTCGCATGGTTAGAGCTTGCGCTGGGTAAGGATAACGCGATGATTTTGTCGCCAGAAAATGTAAAAGTCATTGATAGATGGTTGCGACAACATCCTGAGCACTGCGAAGCATTATTGGAGTTTTGTTATCGCGCAGAAAATCCACACTGTCGTTTGGCAAAACTTTTCCTGTATCTAAGAAGAAATAACGCAATATCGCTCGTGGAAGAATGCCCATCTATTTCTGCATTTAAATTTTTATCTGTATCTACCAAGGGATATATGATGGGATTTCCATTTGAAGGTTTTGGTCTATGCCTTATTCAACAAGCAACAAAAACCAAGGATGTCGAAATCATTCAAGACCTTTTGCGTTGTTGTGCCCGAATTCTTTTCGATGGCAGCTTAGGTAGTGAAGGGCTGTCGGTTAATTTACTAGAGGAGTGGGGTAAAGAACATCCTGTACATCAGGAATATGTCAGGTCATTGATAGCTAAAGAGCAGCAAAACAATCTGGCAAAGCAGCAAAATGAAAATTTGAGGACGCAGCAAATTCAGGAAAAATTTCGTCAGTATCAGGAAAAGGATCGGCAAGAGACTTTCGCTAGAAAATCCGAAGCAAGTGCAAAAATCTTTCAGGCTGAGTCAGCTATTCGTGCGGGTAATTCTGATCACCTGACAGAACTTGCAAAAATCTGGTTTGGTGATTCATCTGATCAAAGAGCCCCGTTAGAAAGATTTAACGAGGGGTTTGAGTATGGTGAAAAAGTGCTGGCGTTGGCTGAGGAGGGTTTTCGGGCTTGTATAAAGCGTGATGACTTGCCTGAGGTGGATGATATTGTTGCCATGGCGTGGCCAAAAACGTATCCCATTCAAAATGCAATCTTGGTCGGAATGGCGTTGCTGTGGCATGAGGATAAAGGGCGTTTTGCCACCTTGCCTAAGAATACTTTGCGGACAGCGGTCGCATTTTATTTTTCCAGCCGCAATTTCTCCCAGCTTGACTGGCTTGCTGCTTTATGCACGAAAGACGCCAAACTCGTTGCCGAAGTCTATGCTGCTTATGTTCTAGCACAACTCCAAAGCCCTAAAAGTTGTATCGGTCTTAGCTTGACCGATTTCCTGCGTGATCATAAAAATGTCGCAGTGAAGGCTTTGCCAGAGATACTGGGAAAATTGCCTCTTCGTTCCAGTGATGAACCAGGATTGTTGTCTAGGCTTTTAAAGATTGCTTTGAGTTTAAATGTCTCTAGTTTAGATGAAATTGTGAAACTAAAAAGTGAAGCGGATGGGTGGAGCGAATTACAAAAAGCGCACTGGGTGTTGTTTGCAATGCTGCTTGACCCGGATAACTATGAATCTAATTTTCAGCAGTGCTATCAAAAGAGTGGTCTATCAAAGGAAGCGATGAATCAGGCGTTTGCTGAATTTTTAGATGCAAAATTACCGATCTACAGCAGTCTTCGCGGAAAAGTGGTAAGTGTGCTAGGAAGAATAATTGAAGAAATTGACGCGTCGTCAGCCGGAAACTTTGTTGTCCACCTCGAAGGCTCTCGCAGCATTGATTGGGATCAAGTAGTGGGGTTTTTAGTTGAACTAGCCCCTATAGAAGCAGAACGTGAAATGACAAGACTGCTTGAACTTAGTGTCTCAGACAAGCTAAAGGGAAACTTACAGAAAGCGTTACCTGAACTGCAAGCCAAGTTGAGGGAGCAAAGTTTTCAGTTCCCGCCTCCAAAGGACGTGGCGCAAGTACTCGCCAATAAAGCTCCGATCAGCAGCGCGGATTTGGCGGCGTTGGCGTTGGATTATCTGGATGAGATTGCAAACAGAATTCGGACTGACGGCGATGATGGTTTTAATGCTTTTTGGAATATCGAAACTGTAGAAGATAAAGACACCAAGAAAAAGGTGGAAGAGCGAAAGCATCGAAGTGAAAATTTATGTCGTAATGCTTTATTGACTCGTTTGGATATGTCTTTTAAACCATTTGGGGTTCGTTGTGATCGTGAAGGTGACTATGTTGAAAATAAGCGCGCCGACATTCGTTTGACTTCCCAGCGGTTTGAGTTGCCCATTGAAGTTAAAGGCGAATGGCATGAAAAATTGAAGACTGCCGCACAATCTCAATTGGTACAGCAATATGCAATTGATCCTGACGCAAAGGGATACGGGATTTATTTAGTGCTTTGGTTTGGTGGGAAAGATATGCCCTCATTCAAGAAAAGTGATTCAAAACCAAGCACACCTGAAGCGTTGCAAGAAATACTGGAAGCTGAGTTTAAAACAGTGAGTCCCCAGCGGATATTTGTTCGGGTGTTGGATGTGACACCACCTTCCGGTCTTGCTCCATGAAATCCACTCTCCGCAAAATCATCCTTGCCGAGCGATCAGCGTTATCCGCCGTCACCCGCGCCGAAGCCGATGCGCAAGTCCTGTCCCGTTTGTTGTCCTTGCCGTCGTTTCAGTCGGCGCGGGGGGTGTTGGGGTATATGAATTTCGGGACGGAGTTTGCCAGTGAGGCGTGGGTGGCGGCGGCGTTGGCGGCGGGGAAGCGGGTGGCGTTGCCACGGGTGAATCCGGCCACGAAGCGGCTGGATTTGTATTGGGTGGAGGA
>DHYQ01000036.1:4814-5259 GCA_002414205.1 Gallionellaceae bacterium UBA5126
CAAATGAGGTAGAATTCGCGCTCTTGCCGGGGGTGGCCTTTACCCGTCGCGGGGCCAGATTGGGTTACGGCGGCGGGTTTTACGACAAATTGCTGGGCGGCTGGGAGGCGCGTCCGCCTTTGGTGGCGGCGGCTTACGGCGTGCAGGTGGTGGATGAACTGCCTGTGGAGACCACAGATGTGTTTGTCGATTGGTTGATTACCGAGCAGGAAACATTGCATTGCGCAGTGAGAACTTGATCAAAGTCTTGTGACAGACGTTGAGCCGGTTCTGAGGGTTGGACGATATTCGTCTGATTTACTCCCACGTTTTTGAACGGACAATCCGACGAAGAGGGGCTTTGTCGCCGGGATGGACGCGTGGGCAATAATGACTAAACAAGAGGATGCAACATGGCAACTTTACCCGATCTTGATCCGCAGGAAACCCAGGAATGGCTCGATGC
>DHYQ01000036.1:5473-6806 GCA_002414205.1 Gallionellaceae bacterium UBA5126
TGACGCGCTGGAATGCCATGGCGATTATTTTGAATGCCAACAAGGAATCCTCCGAGCTGGGGGGGCACATTGCCAGTTTTGCGTCGGCGGCGACGTTGTATGACGTGGGGTTCAATCACTTTTTCCGGGGACGCACGGAAGAGCGCGGCTGTGACTTGGTGTATTTCCAAGGCCATTCGTCGCCCGGCGTGTATGCGCGGGCGTATCTGGAAGGGCGCATCAGTGAGGCGCAGTTGTACAAGTTCCGTCAGGAAGTGGATGGCGGCGGGCTGTCGTCCTATCCGCATCCTTGGTTGATGCCGGATTTCTGGCAGTTCCCCACCGTGTCCATGGGTCTCGGCCCGCTGATGGCGATTTATCAGGCGCGTTTCATGCGCTATCTGCAACATCGCGGTTTGGCCAGTACCGACGGGCGCAAGGTGTGGGCGTTCTTGGGCGACGGTGAAACCGACGAACCGGAATCCCTGGGTGCGATTTCCATGGCCGGGCGCGAAGAGCTGGATAACCTGATTTTCGTGATTAACTGCAACTTGCAGCGCTTGGATGGCCCGGTGCGCGGCAATGGCAAGATTATTCAGGAACTGGAAGGTGTGTTCCGGGGTGCGGGCTGGAATGTCATCAAGGTGGTGTGGGGCGGCAATTGGGATCGCCTGCTGGCCAAGGACAAATCCGGTTTGTTGCTAAAGCGCATGGAAGAAGTGGTGGATGGGGAATACCAAGCGTACAAGGCCAATGATGGCGCGTATGTACGCAAGCATTTCTTCGGCAAATATCCTGAATTGCTGGAATTGGTCGCCGATATGTCCGACGACGAAATCTGGCGCTTGAACCGGGGCGGGCATGATCCGCACAAGGTGTTTGCCGCTTACGCCGCTGCCAGCAAGCACAAGGGGCAGCCGACCGTGATTCTGGCCAAGACCGTGAAGGGTTATGGCATGGGCTCATCCGGCGAAGCGCAAAACCCCACCCATCAGCAAAAGAAGATGGATGGCGAATCGCTGCGTAAATTCCGCGATCGTTTCAACATTCCCGTCACCGACGAACAACTGCCGCATCTGCCGTTTGTGCGGCCAGCCGAGGATAGTCTGGAAGCCAAGTACTTGCGTGAACGTACCGCCGCGCAGGGCGTCATTCCGGCGCGCAATCCTATCGCCAATCCTTTGCCCATGCCCGCCAGCGAAGCCTTTGATGGCTTGCTGAAGAGCAGCGACGGGCGCGAGTTTTCCACCACCATGGCTTTCGTGCGGTTGTTGAGCGCGTTGGTCAAGGACAAGCAAATCGGCAAGCAAGTGGTGCCGATTGTGCCAGACGAATCGCGCACCTTCGGCATGGA
>DHYQ01000036.1:6840-21545 GCA_002414205.1 Gallionellaceae bacterium UBA5126
GGCATGGAAGGCATGTTCCGCCAACTGGGGATTTTCTCGCAGGTCGGGCAGCTTTACACCCCGCAGGATGCCCAGCAGTTGATGTATTACAAGGAAGACAAGACCGGGCAGATCTTGCAGGAAGGCATTAACGAAGCGGGCGGTATGGCCGACTGGATCGCCGCTGCGACGGCCTACGCCAATCACGGCGTGGCGATGATTCCGTTCTACATCTACTACTCCATGTTCGGCTTCCAGCGCATTGGTGATCTGGCTTGGGCGGCGGGCGATTTGCGTTCACGCGGCTTCCTGATTGGCGGCACCGCCGGTCGTACCACGTTGAACGGCGAAGGCTTGCAACATCAGGACGGTCACAGCCATTTGATGGCCGCCACCATTCCGAATTGCGTCAGCTACGATCCGACCTTTGCCTACGAATTGGCGGTGATCGTGCGCGACGGCATGCGCCGCATGTATGTGGAACAAGAAGACGTGTTCTACTACATCACCGTGATGAACGAAAACTACCTGCATCCGGCCATGCCGGTGGGGGCGGAAGATGGCATCGTCAAGGGCATGTATCTCTTCAGTGAAGGGGGAAGTGAGAAGGGGGAAGGGAAACGGGTGCAACTGCTGGGCAGCGGCACCATCCTGCGTGAGGTGATTGAAGCAGGCAAGCTGCTGGAGGCCGATTTTGGCGTGGCCGCCGACATCTGGAGCGCCACCAGCTTCAACGAGTTGCGCCGCGATGGCCTGGAATGCGAGCGCTGGAACCGCCTGCATCCCGAAGCCGAAGCACGCACCAGCTATGTGACACAATGCCTGAGCGGACGCAGCGGGCCGGTGATCGCCGCCAGCGATTACATCAAGAGCTACGCCGACCAAATCCGCGCCTTTGTGCCACAGGCTTACACCGTGCTGGGTACCGACGGCTTTGGCCGCTCCGACTTCCGCAAGAAACTGCGCGAGTTCTTCGAGGTGGATAGACACCACATCGTGGTGGCCGCGCTGAAGGCCTTGGCGGATGCGGGTGACATCGAACCGGTACAAGTGACCCGTGCGCTGCGTCTGTACAACATCTCGCAGGACAAGCCTAATCCGACCACGGTGTAAAAACGGCTGCGAGGCCATGATGCTGCGTTGAAAACTGACTCAAAATGCTCGTCTACCACACGTAAACGCCACTTTTTCGCCAGTTTTCGCCTTGCCTGATGGCCTCTCGCTCGTTTTTTGAATGCTTGTGTGCAGCACCCGACGAGCGCGTTGCGACGCTGCCCGTCCCCCCTTGGAGGAGGGGGTTTTCATTTGAGGGAAAACAATATGACTCAATCTGTATTCGTGCCGGATCTCGGTAATTTCAAGGAAGTCGCTGTCATCGAAGTGGCGGTGAAAGTTGGCGACACCATCCAAGCGGACGACAATGTGCTGACGCTGGAAACCGACAAGGCGGCGATGGAAGTGCCCGCCCCGTTTGGCGGCGTGGTGAAGGAAGTGCACGTCAAGACCGGCGATACGGTCAGCAAGGGCGCGCTGATTCTGGTGCTGGAAGGCGCTGAAGGCGCGGCCCCGGCAGCGCCCGTGGCCGCAGCGGCCACGGCACCCGTTGCCCCCACCGCAGCGGCCCCCGTGGCGGCTGCCCCGGTTGTCGCGGCCCCTGTGGTCGCGGCCCCTGTGGCTACATCGGCACCCGCTGCCGGTGGCAAGTCTCACGCCAGCCCGGCGATTCGTCGTTTCGCCCGCGAATTGGGCGTGGATTTGAGCCAGGTCAAAGGCAGCGGCGAAAAAGGCCGCGTGACCCGTGAAGATGTACAAGGCTACGTCAAGGCCGCACTGGCTCGTCCGGCATCCGCTGCCGTCACAAGCGGCTTGCAACTGCTGGACATGCCCAGCATCGACTTCTCGCAATTTGGCGAAGTGGAAGTCAAACCCTTGTCGCGCATCAAGAAAATCTCCGGCGCAAATCTGCACCGCAACTGGGTCATGCTGCCGCACGTCACACAGTTCGACGAGGCCGACATCACCGAACTGGAAGCCTTCCGCAAACAGATGGGCGCGGAATACGCCAAGCGCGACATCAAGCTCACCCCGCTGGCCTTCATTTTGAAAGCCGTGGTCGCCGCGCTGCAAAAATTCCCCGAATTCAACGCCTCGCTGGACGGCGACAATCTGGTGCTGAAGCGCTACTACCACATCGGCGTGGCGGTGGATACGCCGGATGGCCTGATGGTGCCGGTACTGCGCGACGTGGATAAAAAAGGCGTGGTGCAACTGGCGCAGGAATTGGCGGCGATTAGCGCCAAGGCCCGCGAAAAGAAAATCACCGCTGCCGACATGCAGGGCGGCTGCTTCTCCATTTCCAGCCTGGGCGGCATCGGCGGCACCGCCTTCACCCCCATCATCAACGCCCCGGAAGTGGCGATTCTGGGCGTGTCCAAATCCAGCCTGAAACCGGTATGGCAAGACGGCCAGTTCGTCCCGCGCCTGATGCTGCCGCTGTCCCTGTCCTACGATCACCGCGTCATTGACGGAGCCGCCGGGGCGCGCTTTACCAGCTATTTGGCGCAGTTGTTGGGCGATATTCGTCGCGTGATGTTGTAAACCGGATGGCAGAAACTCCCCTCGGCCTGTTCGGCGGCACCTTCGACCCCATCCACTACGGCCATTTGCGCCTGGCGGAGGAGATGCGCGAGCGGGCTGGGCTGGGGGAGGTGCGTTTTATTCCCACCGGCACGCCGCCGCATCGTGGGCAGCCTCGTGTGACGGCGCAGCAACGGGCGGAGATGGTGGCGCGGGCCATAGACGGGCATGCCGGGTTTGTGCTGGACGAGCGCGAAGTGCGGCGGGCCGTGACGTGCTACACCGTGGATACCGTGCGCGAGTTGCGGGCAGAGTTGGGCGCGTCGCGTCCGTTTTGCCTGTTGCTGGGCGGCGATGCCTTTTTGCAATTGCATAGCTGGCAGTACTGGCGGCAGTTGCTGGATTTAACGCACGTCGTGGTCGGCTGTCGTCCTGGCTTCGACATTGAGGAGCGTCTGCATACCACGCCGCCGACTTTTCAACAGCAATTTCAGCGCCGCCGGGTCGAATTGGCGGCGTTGCCTCAGCAGCCCGGCGGGCAAATTGCCCTGCTCACCATCCCGAAACTGGAAATTTCTGCCACAGACATCCGTCAACGCTTGGCAGAAAGCCGTACTATCCGGTATCTTCTGCCGCCCGCCGTGGCGGATTACATTTATCAACAGCATTTATATTCATCATGTTAGACACAGAACAAAAAACCAAAGCCGTCATTGCCGCCCTGGAAGACGTCAAAGCCAGCAACATCACCGTGATTGACACCCGCCAGCGCAGCAATCTGTTCGATTGCATGGTGATCGCCAGCGCCAATTCGCGCCGCCAAACCAAGGCTTTGGCCGACAACGTGATGGTCAAGCTCAAAGAGCTGGGCGCGGAAGTGGTCGGGCACGAAGGCGAAGACAGCGGCGAATGGATTTTGATCGACCTGGACGAAGTGCTGGTGCACATCATGCAGCCCGCCATCCGCGACTATTACAACCTGGAAGAGCTGTGGACCAAGGCGCAAAATGCCCGGCCCAAGCTGGCGGGTTCGCCGGATGCCCACTAATTCCATGCCGCACGCCGTTACCACCGTAGGTGCGAATTTATTCGTACACACACGGCGGTCACGATGTGCGATCGTGCGAATGAATTCGCACCTACCACAATGAAGCTGCTAATCGTCTCGGTCGGCAACAAAATGCCCGACTGGATTGCGGACGGTTTCAAGGAGTACGTCAAACGCATGCCGCGTGAGGCGCAAATTGTGTTGGTGGAAGTCAAACCCGAAGCGCGCACCACCGGCAAAACCCCGGCGCAGATGATGGAGGCGGAAGCGCAGCGCATTTTGCACGCCCTGCCTGCCGGTTGTCTGCGGATTGCCTTGGACGAGCGCGGTGCGCAACCCACCACCAAGCAACTCGCCGCGCAGATGCAGCACTGGCTGGCCGACGGGCGCGATGTGGCCTTTATCATCGGCGGCGCGGACGGCCTGCACGACAGCGTGAAACAAAGCGCGCAGCACCTGATGGCGTTGTCGTCATTGACCCTGCCGCACGCCATGGTGCGCGTGCTACTGGCCGAACAGCTTTACCGCGCCTGGAGCGTGTTGAACAACCATCCTTATCATCGAGAATAGAAACAGAGAAGGGGGAAGGGAGAAGAGGGAAGGGTTAACCCGTGTGTGCCACCCTGCTCCCTGCACGCTTCCCCCTTCCCAAATTCAGGAACAACCATGACCACCATCGAACCCATCCACTTTGAGCATTCCGGCAATTTCAACCGTCTGAAAGGGCGGCTGGAGCATCAGGTCGGCAAGGCGATTGGCGATTTCAACATGATTGAGGACGGCGACACAGTGATGGTGTGTCTGTCCGGCGGCAAGGATTCCTACACCCTGCTGGACATTTTGCGCACCTTGCAAAAGCGCGCGCCGATCAAGTTCAAGATCGTGGCGATGAATCTGGATCAGAAGCAGCCGGGCTTTCCTGCCGAGGTGTTGCCGAATTATTTGCAGGGCATCGGCGTGGATTTTCACATCGAAACCCAGGACACCTATTCCATCGTCAAGGCCAAAATCCCGGAAGGCAAAACCACCTGCTCGCTGTGTTCGCGGCTGCGGCGCGGGATTATTTACAACGTGGCGCATCAACTGGGCGCGAACAAAATCGCCTTGGGTCATCACCGCGACGACATGATCGAGACCTTGTTTTTGAACATGTTTTTCGGCGGAAAACTAAAAGCCATGCCGCCCAAGCTCGTCACCGACAAGGGCGACCATGTGGTGATCCGCCCCTTGGCCTATTGCGCCGAAAAGGACATCGCCCGCTATGCGCGTGGCATGGAGTTCCCCATCATTCCGTGCAATCTGTGCGGCTCGCAGGAAAACCTGCAACGGCAAAACATCAAGGAAATGCTGACCAACTGGGAGCGGCAGTATCCCGGTCGCAGTCAAACTATTTTCACCGCCATGCAAAACGTCGCACCGTCGCATCTGATGGACGGCAAGCTGTTTGATTTCAAGGACATGCCGCTGGGCAATCCGGCGCAGGGCGATATTCTGTTCGACGCGGAGTAGGCATGGAAACCACTTGGCGGCCCATTCTGGTTGAAGAAACCCGCAAGCCGTATTTCAAGGAACTGCGGCATTTTGTGGCGGAAGAGCGCCAGCGTGGCGCGGTGTTTCCGCCGGAACACGAAGTCTTCGCCGCGCTGCACCTGACGCCGTATGAAAAAGTCAGCGTGTTCATTCTGGGGCAAGACCCGTATCACGATGACGGTCAGGCGCATGGGCTGTGTTTCTCGGTGCGCCCCGGCGTGCCGCCGCCGCCGTCGTTGCAAAACATTTTCAAGGAATTGCGCGACGACCTCGGTTGCCGCATCCCCAACAACGGCTACTTGGTACCGTGGGCCGAGCAGGGCGTACTGTTGCTGAATGCCGTGCTGACCGTGCGCGCCCACCAGGCCAACTCGCATCAGGGCAAAGGCTGGGAAACCTTTACCGACGCGGTGATACAGGCGGTGAATGCCAAACCGGAGCCGGTGGTGTTCGTGCTGTGGGGGGCCTATGCCCGGCGCAAATTGCCGCTGATTGACGCAGCGCGCCACATCATCATCGAATCACCGCACCCCTCGCCGCTGTCCGCCCATCGCGGCTTTTTCGGCAGCCGCCCCTTCTCCCGCATCAACGCCGCCCTGCGCCAACTCGGCAAGGTGGAAATCGACTGGCAATTACCCGACCGGTAACGACCACGCCCCTGCGGACAGGGGCGTGTGGCAGTGACGCCAGGGTGCGTTATTTGGCGCGGATGTCGATTTCGCGCTTGCCCGCCCAGAAGCGGTTGCTGCCACTGGCGGCTGCCGGGGCGTTGTTGGCCGCCGGGGTGTCGGCAGCGGCGGGTTCATCCGCTGCGCTTACGGCTAAATCACGGGTTTTACGCACCGCCTGGAAACCGCTTTGGGTGACGTGGGTGAAGGGCTTGATCATTTTGCCGCTGCCATCCCGATTGCCGAAACCTTGTTCCAGCAAATTCAATGGCTGTTCACTCAGGAAAGCCACCACCATGGTTTTGCCAAAAGGCGGCTGGGCGGTGATTTTGAAGCCCATTTTCGCGGTGGGGAACACAAATTTACCGGCGTCCACGCGGTTGTCCTGAGCGTATTTGTTGGGGAAGAGCACGGTGCCATTGTCGGTAGGGCCGACCATGACCACGTTGAGATAACCCTTGGCCGGGACGTACACGGTGAACTCGGTCTTGTCGCCATTCATCAGCACGCTGGGCGAGCTGATGTCCAGTGTCGGCATGCCAGCCGCCAGTTTGCTGAGTTTGCTCCACAGTGGGCCGTTACTGCCGATGGGGGCACTGTTTGCGCTAGCCGTATTGTCGGCGCTGGCTGGGGCCGCAGGCGTGTCGCCCCCGTTGCTGGCGACTTTGATGGCGGTGTTGGCGATCAGCATGTTGCCACTCAAGTTGGGCTGGAATTTCACGCCACTGCTGGCCAGGCGGGTTTCGGTGGCCTTGAACACGTGTTGCAGGCTGATACTGCCTTTGCTGCGTTCTTCGTCAAACGCATCGCGGAAAGCCACGGTGAACAGACTGCCGCGTGAGGTCGCAATGGATTGCTGGTTGTCCTGCGCGGCGGCAATCGCCAGGTAATTGTCTTCCCCGGTAGATTTTTCTGATACGCCATAGTCCGGCGCGTTGTTTTTGCGTGGCTTCGCGTTGAACAGGTTGAGGAATTTCACCTGACCGTCGTTGACGTTGAAGCTATTGCCGGTGGAACTCCAGTCCTTGGTGCCGGTGCCGCTATGGCAGGCATCCACCATGACGATGACATTTTTGCTGGGGATCAGCTTCAGTGCTGCGCCAAAATCGTCATCCACATACAGGCCGTTATAACTTTTGCCGTCAATATCATGCAGCACCATGGCTTCATCCAGACCATCGGCTTCATCGCCATTTTGGTCGGGTACTTGGGTGCCGTGGCCGGAGAAGTAGAAAAAGACCCGGTCTTTCGGGCCCACGCCCTGTGCCAGCCAGCGCATTTGTGCCTGAACGTTGGCCAAAGTGGCTTGTTCGTCCATGAGCACGTGAATGTTTTCCGGGTCGATGGACAAATATTGCGCCATGTCATTGGCCATGCCGACATCCAGATCAATACCGGTCAGGTTGGCGCGTGGCAGTTGGTATTTGCCGACCCCGACGATCAGCGCCTTGTCGGCGGCTTGAGCGCCGCTGGCCAGGGCCAGCAACAGGGTGGACAACAGCATGGTAGTGCGACGAATGGAATGCAGCATCATAGCCTCCTGTGAGGATGTGGTTAGTGCGAAACGCGTATGCCGCCGTTGCCGCTCAGCACGCGTACTTGGTCGCCGGGCTGAAAGCGTTCATCATTGCCTTGTACCACCGCAACCATGCGCCCGTCGTCATACTTGAGAGTAATTTCTTGTCCGGTACTGCGGGTGGCGGCTTGTTCTGCCCCGGCACCCAGTGCGCCCCCTGCTACGGCACCCAAGACGGATAACACGGCATTGCCCGTGCGGCCATGCTGTGAATTGGCCCCAGCGACACCGCCAATAATGGCCCCAGCACTGGCGCCAATACCGCTGCGAGTCCCTTCAATGCTCACCTCGCGCACGCTGACCACGGTTGCCATTTGTACGTTGGCCGCTTGATGCACTTGGTCGCGGCGATAGCTATCACCGTCCAGACTGCTGGCACAGCCGACTAACAGCAGTAGTGGAATTACGACCTTGATTTTAAACATGATGTACTCCTTAGGCAGGATGAGTCAGGGCTGCATCATACCGCACCTGTCCGGGTTTAAATACTGTGCCAAAGCAACACCCCCCACACCAGACTCGCGTTGAGGATGCTTAACAGCACGGCAGCACTGGCGATGTCCTTGGCGCGCTTGGCGAGCGGGTGACGCTCCAGTGAGGTGTGATCGACAGCGGCTTCCAGCGCCGAGTTAATCAATTCAACAATCAGCACCAGCAACAAGCACAGCACCATCAGCACCTTGCCGGTCAGGTCGACCGGACAGAACCACACGATGGGCAGGGCCACGGCGGAAACCAGTACTTCCTGGCGGAAGGCATCTTCGTGTTGCCAAGCGGTTTGCAGGCCGTCACGGGCATAGCGCAGTGCATGCCAGACATGGGTGATGCCGACGGGATTTTTGAAGGGGCTGTTCATGTGGACTAAAGGGTGCGGGCCAGACGCAGGCCGTAGTTGGTGGGACGTTTCTGGGGGTCGTTCTCATTGCGGTTGGCCGAACGCAGTAATTCGGGATAGCTGTTCCATGAGCCGCCGCGCAGGCCACGTTTGCTGCATGTGGTATCCGCGCAATTTTCCACCCATTCCCAGACGTTGCCCTGCATGTCGTACAGGCCAAAGGCGTTGGGCGGAAAGCTGCCGACCGGTGCGGTGTTTTCCCACACATCCTTGCCCGCGACAGCCCCGGCACAACAGGCTGCCGTACCGTAGTTGGCAAAGTCATGGCTGGCCTGATCGCCCCAAGGGTAGCGGGTGGTGCTACCCGCCCGCGCGGCGTATTCCCATTCTTCATCTGTCGGCAGGCGATAGTGTTGCCCGGTTTTTTGCGACAGCCAGCGTGCGTAAGTCTGGGCATCTTCCCAACTGATTTGCATCACCGGGCGCTGATCGCGGCCCCAGCCCTCATCGTCGGGGCGATGGCTGCATCCTTGCGCCAGTACGCAGGCATCCCACTCCGCAAAGGTGATTTCATATTTGCTGAGGGCAAATGCCTGGGGGATGGCCACTTCGTGCTGCATTTCATTGGCATAGCGGCCCACTTCCGAGGGGGGGGAACCCATGTCAAAACGGCCGGGTGGAATGACCACCATTTCCGGGCAGGCTGGGCAATCACGGAAGGTGGGGATCAATTTGGGTGCTTCCGGGGTGGCCGTGGGCGCGGCTGGCTCGCTTGGGGCAAGTGGTGCGGCGACGGGGGGCGTCGTCGTACTGGCGCCCTCTGTGGCCGATTCCACGTCAGGGCTGGGCACTTGCAGCGGCGCCGTTGCCGAGGGTGTGGATGCCAGGGTTGGTGCGGTATCGGGGGGGGGTGGCGTGATGACAGGCGTTGGTGTGACCACAGGCGTTGGTGTGACCACAGGTGTTGGTGTGACCACAGGTGTTGGTGTGACTGCGGGTGTGGCGGCAGCGACGGGTATGGTGGCGGGCATATCGCCGACTTGTGCCTGTGCGGCACGCCTGCGGTTTTGTGCTTCAGCACGCAAGGTTTCGTCTTCAGTGCTGTAGGGATTGTCTTGGGCAAAACGGGCGAGGAAACGATCCCAGGCTAACACCTGCAATGACGGTGAAATATTCAGCGCGGCCACTTGGGTATAGGCTTCGCGCATTTCCGCCTGCCATTTGACCTGGGCGGCTTCGCGCTGCTTGATTTCCTCCAGTTCGCGCGCGAAATTGTCACCCGCCGAAACCGGTGCGCTGGGCAAGCTGACGGGGGGGGCCGTGGCAGCGTCCACCGGCGTGGCCTGACTCTGGGCACGCTGTTGGCTGAAATAAAAAGCTGAGGCGGCCTGATCGAACAAGGCCGGGGTTTGTTCCTGCCCCACGCTGCGCGCCAGATACATCACTTCGTTACGCACGCTTTGTAGCAATTGGCCGATGGGCACGTTGGGTTTTTGCACTTCCTGCAAAAACACTCGAGCAAACACGCTATTGGGATTTTTATCCGCCGAACCCAGGCGGTCGAGGGCGCGTTGCCCGGCGGCGGCGGAATAAATGATCACCTGGCCGACCGCCGGGGCCGTGGTGGCCAGGTTGGCGTTGCCGATGCTGTGGCCGCTGGTGGTTGCAAAGGGATTGTCACGACAGGCGTCAACAACAATCAGCGCAAAGCGTGTTTTGGCTGCTTGCAAGTCGCTCAACACCCGTTGTAGTGGCAAGGCATCGTCGTGTACCTGTGCTTCATTGCCGTTGATGATGTCGGTGGGCAACAGGTAATTCCCATCAGACAATTGCACACCATGTCCGGCGTAGTAAAACACCGCTTCATCCTCGGGCTGGATGCGGCTGTGAAACATGCGAATGGCGGACAGGGTTTGCTCTTTATTGGCATTGGCGGCCAATAACACCACAAAGCCTAGTTGCTCCAGAGTTTTGGCGACGGCGCGGGCATCAGCGACGGCGGTATCCAGTGCGGTGATGTTTTGGTATTTGTCATTGCCCAGCACCAAGGCGATGCGTTTGCCCGGTTCTGCCACGGCGTACCCGTGCCACAGCAAAAGTGTGCAGAGCAGGACATAACGCCACAGGGACAGCATGGTGAACGATTCGCGCTTTCGGGATGGGGGCGCGGATTGTACCTTGTTGATGCCATCAGGGGAATGCCGGATGTCGGCCATGAAAAACGGGATGGTTGCCCATCCCGTTGTGCTTGACGCCAGAAAACCGGCGTGGTGTTGTCTTACGCGAAGTTTGCTTCGGCGAATGTCCAGTTCACCAAGTGGTTCAGGAAGGTTTCCACAAACTTGGGACGCAGATTGCGGTAGTCGATGTAGTAAGCATGTTCCCACACGTCCACGCACAGCAAGGCCTTGTCACCAGTCGTCAGTGGGCAGCCAGCGGCGCCCATGTTGACGATGTCCACCGAGCCGTCGGCTTTCTTCACCAGCCAGGTCCAGCCGGAGCCGAAATTGCCCACGGCAGAGGTTTGGAAAGCCTTCTTGAAGCCGTCCAGATCGCCCCATTTAGCGTTGATGGCAGCCGCCAATGCACCGCTAGGTGCGCCGCCGCCGTTAGGCTGCATGCAGTTCCAGAAGAAAGAGTGGTTCCACACTTGGGCGGCGTTGTTGTAAATGCCACCGGCAGGGGCGCCACGCACGATGTCTTCCAGCGATGCGGTTTCAAAATCGCTGTTTTTGATCAGGTTGTTCAGATTGGTGACGTAGGCTTGATGGTGTTTGCTGTAGTGATAGTCAAATGTTTCAGCGGACATGTGGGGGGCCAGAGCGTCCTTGGCGTAGGGCAAAGCGGGCAAGGTGTGTTCCATCGTGCGTCTCCTGTGAGTTAAGTCAGTTGGAAGGATCGAACGGGGATCAACCCCATCCATAGTGTGTACATAATACCATAGTATTTTGATATGGAATAGTGCGCCAGGAGGCCTTGTGTTGGCGTGGCCGGGCTATAGGTCTTCATCGGTCGCCCACTCTTCCGGTGCCGTTGCCTGGTCGGGCGCGGTCGTGGCCGGTTGTTCCGGCATCAGCGTGGTCAGCAATTGCTTTTCTACGGCGTCACGTTTGGCACTGGCTTGGGCGCGCAGTGCTTCGTCCTCCTCGCTATACGGATTGTTGGGGGCGAAAACGGTGAGGAACTGCTGCCAAGCCGCCAGTTGTTCGGATAGGCTGCCATGCATGTTCAGGTTGCGCTGAAAGGTGGTGCGCATTTCTTCCTGCCATTGGGCCTGATTGTCTTGAGTCATCTGCAAATCGCTCATGCCACCGGGAGTGGACAGGCCGGCTTGGGGGTTGAAGTAGAAACGGCCCGGTGCCTGATCGAACAGCGCCGGGACTTGCTCCCGTCCTACGCTGCGTGATTGTTGATAGACCTTGTCCCGCACATTGTGCAGTACATCGCCAATGGTCAAATTCGGACGCATCATTTCTTGCAGAAACACGCGTGTGAACAAGCCATTGGGGTTTTGATCCTGTGCGCCCAGCTTGTCCAGTGCTTGTTGCCCGGTACCCGCCGAGTAAATCACCATTTGCCCGGTGGCCGGTAACGGTTGCCCCAGTCCACCCTGACCCAGATTGCGTCCGTTGATGCTGAAGGGATTGTCGCGGCAGGCATCAATAATCGACAAGGAGAAGCGCACTTCGCGGCGACTCATGTGATCCAGCACGTCCTGGAGCGGAATGGCGTAACTGCGCAACAGTTTTTCGTTGTTGGCACGGATGTCGGTGGGTAGGAGGTAATTCTCGTTTTGCAGTTGCACGCCATGCCCGGCGTAGAAAAACACCGCTTCGTCGTCCTTGTGCAGACGTTCGGTGAAAGTGAAAACGGCTTTCAGCATCAGCTCGCGGTCACTATTCACGGCCAGGAGAACCTGGTAACCCAGTTTTTCCAGATTGACTGCCATGGCGCGCGCGTCGGCCACGGCATTGCTCAAGCGTGGAACCGACTGATATTGATCGTTGCCGATGACCAGCGCGATGCGCTGTGGTTTGGTGGGTTCCGCTGCCCACAGCAGGCTGTGCCAGCACAACAGCAGCAACCCAAGCCAGTTGCGATTCATGGTGTTTCTTCCCCAAAATTTTGAGGGTGCATTGTAGCAACGCTGACGGCGAATGAGGCGGTACTGGCCTGAATATCCGTGGGTTTCACAGTGTGCCGTGCGTGTTTTTGGATGTTGCGTGGCGGCTGGGCAGGCCAGGCTGCCAGCCGACTACACGGAGGGTTGCTCAGTCATTAGCCAAAAAATACTTTGAGCGAGCGCTTCAACCAGCCATCTTCTTGCTTGTTGGTCACGATGCGTTGCAGGTTGTCTTGCACCGCATCGACATAGGCAACATCGTCGCGCTTGATATGGTGCAACAGCCAAGTGCCGAGCATGGCATAAAGCTTGGCGGCGACATCTTCGCCTCTTTCGTGATCTGCCTGATAGCTGTTCAAGCGTTTGATAAAGTTGGCATGCGTCGCCTTGTGTGGGCCGGCAAATTCATAGCCGGCTTCGACTAACAGACTTTCCTCAAACGCGAAGTGAGATTCCGTGTACTCAACCAAATCCTGCAAGACCTTGCCGGTCGTGCTCATGTTGGCGTTTTCCAATGCATTGATGTAATCCACGATACGCTTGTGTTGCTCGTCAATGATGTCAATGCCGATATTCCAATCGTTGGTCCAAATCAGGGCCATTTACGTTCTCCGTTGGTGAGGGTTTAAAAATGGGTGCTATTCCCGAATGCGCTTGGCGTGCGGTGGCAAGTGACCAATGATGATTATTAAAGTTCCATTAATAATTACAATTATGTTCTTTTTATCAGGAATGGCGGGCAGTGACCGTCCGCATGGGATGGTCTTATGGCGCAGTCCCCAATTTAACAGCCCGCCCAGCGTCTGACTGCGAGGTCGTGATTGAGGCGGATGTGCTGCTCGGAATCCTCATTGACACCCAGGCGACGGCAGTTTTTGCGCTGCCGCCTCGCGACAGGTTCTGAAAAGGTGCTAAGCGATTTCCAGCCACGCCCCGCTGCCAAAAATCAGCCCGCTGCGCACGGATTTGTGCGGATACAGGCTTTGCATGGCTTGGCGGTATTCCTGCAACTGGGACTGGTAGCGCGGGGCTTGTTCCGGGGTGCCGGATTTGTAATCCAGCACCCAAACTTCGTCTGCAAATTCCACCAGCCGGTCGATACGACGTAATTCGCCTTGTGGGTTGACGTATTCCAGTTCGTTGTAGGCGGCCAGATGCTGGGCAGGGTCGAAGAAGCGTTGCAGGTGGGGCTGTTGCAGCAGTTGCGCCACTTGTTGTTGCAAGGCGGGCAGGGCGTCGGGCGGGATGCCGAGGTCACTCACCGGCTGGCCGTGGTGCTCCAGCAGGCTGTGCAGCCAAATCCCGTGTTGCTGCGCGGCGGACAGTGGCGCTTGCAATTGGCCGGTGGGCAGGGGGTGGGTCAGGCGTGGGTCAACGTCTGTTTGGGAAGGGGGAAGGGGGAAGGGAGAAGGGGGGGCGCTTGGGACGCTTACGAGCAGCGGGTTGACCGCATCCTCGACCATCGGGTGCGCGTCGCCGATGCGGCTGTGCCAACTTTGTTCCACGCGCTTGCCGTTGCCGCTAACAATCAGCGCTTGTTGGGCGCGGGTCATGGCGACGTACAACAGGTTCAAATCCTCGCGGGCCGCCAGCGCCTGTTCTTCGTCAAAAAACGCGGCTCGTCCCGCGCCGCGCTGGGCGCTGCTGCTGTACAGGGAAAAATGATCGGGGCGCTCGTCGTGACAATCCCAGTGCACCAGCGCGTTGTAGCCCCGGTCGGCGGGCGGGCGAATGTTGCAATCCAGCAGCCAGATAATCGGCGCTTCCAGCCCTTTGGATTCGTGCACGGTGTAAATCCGCACCGCGTCGCCGCCCTGCGCCACCCGGCCTTCATTCGGCGCATCGCCATCCTCGGCGCGGCGCAATTCGGCCAGCGCCTGCAAGAAGCCGGACAGGCTGGGATAGCGCCCGGCGTCGATGTCCAGAGCGATTTCCAGAAACGCCTGCAAATTAGCCTGCACCCCGGCGCGCAAGGCCGCGCTGCTGCGGGCGTGGTAGCGCGCCAACGCATCGCCGTGGAAATAAATCCTATCCAGTAAATCGTGCACCGGCAGTTTTTCTGCCACCGTCAGCCAGTCGGCCAGCAGCGCATGGGCGCGTTGCAAATTCGGCGTGGCGGAACCATCGGCCTGCAAGTTTTGCAGCCGCGCCCACCAAGTAGGCCCCTCCGCCGCCTGCACCGCCAGCAAATCCTCGTCCGTGCAGGCAAACAGCGGGCAGCGCAGGCTGTGCGCCAGCGCCAAATCAGCAAACGGCGTCATCAAAAAAGTCAGCACGGCCTGAATGTCCTGCGCCTCCAGCGTGTCCAGCAAGCCGCCACGGCGCGAGCTGAGGTAGGGAATGCGCAACGCCCGCAGCGCTTGCTCGTA